>CAYTAQ010000005.1:0-52676 GCA_964435695.1 uncultured Desulfobacterales bacterium
CCTGCACATCACCTGGGAGTCCAGGCAACTCACCATTGCCTTCAAAGGGAAGGTCGATGAAGGCGTTTTGACCATGGATGGGACAACCGGCATCACCGATGGAGGAATTCAAAACGTTTCACGGCTGGATCACCTGCAGGTGCACATCTACTTTGCGAAAGCAGACGGCAGCGTTCTGGAGCGGCGCAATTTTTATTTCCCGACCCGATCAACGAGCGATGCCATGCTTCCCTACACTTTCACCCGCAGTTTCGCGCTCCCCAAAGGGACAACACACATTGCCTTCGGGTATGATGGAACGGTCCGGGGAGGCGGCTCCGGAGCAGGGGACGCCATCGAACACAGCTTCCGGCATTCTCCCTACGAATAATTGTTTCCCGATATGAAATCAGCGGGAAACAACAGCATTCAAACCCAATGCATTGCATGCGGGTCCCTTGTGTTAAAAAATGTCCAAACCGAGCTGATGAAAAGACCAATCAAAAAGCCGTCCCTGCCGCACCTTGATCTATTCAATTTCCAGCCGCCTCAGTGTCTCCGGGGTCGGAACGCCGTCCGCATCATACCCCCGCAGCCGGTAGTAGCGCGGCAGCATTTTATCCAGGGGGACGGTTCTTTTTTCGGGATCGGAAACGCGGCCTTCGCTAAGCAGTCTTCCGGGCAGAGTGTCGTCCTTGCGGCGAATCCCTTCGCGACAGTTCATATATCGCTCCAGCACGTGGATGCGTTCGCCTGCCTTGATAAAATCACGTCCACTGATGGTGATGCCGGTCACTGCGTTCCAAAGCCCGGTGTAGATGGAATAATCCACAAGGGGTATGGCCACGGAAGGCAGATATTGCATGAGCGGACCCAGTATGGAATCCGGGGTATAGCGCGTTAAAGGAGATTCCAGCACGTAGGCGTACATGGTGAACTGGCAGGTCTGAAGGGCATTGATGCAGCAGGTCAGATCCTCAAAGAATTTGACCCACTCGGCTTTGGCCCTGACGGCGTTCGGTTTCAGCAGTTCAAAGTAAACCTCCTGTGCCACCAGGTAGGCGGAGAGATGGCATCCGCCGCGATTTGCCACCGCATAAGCCAGGCCCTGACCGAAGCAGCCGCGTGGATCGTAGGCTGCCAGTTCCAGTCCTTTGACCTGCATGGCAAAATTCCGGCCCCCGTATGTCTCGGAAAGTTTACGGCTGCCCAAGGCCATCTTCACGCCGAACCCCCTTTGATAAGCGATGTTTTCCAGGGCCTGTGCCACTCCTTCGGGAGAGCCGAATCGGAGGTCGCTTTTCACAAGTCCTTTGGCAGTCGCTTCCATGACCCAGGCCAGCGTGCTGCCGGCAGAGATGGTATCCATGCCCAAGCGATTACAGATCCGGTTCCATTGCGCAATTCGGGTCGAGTCAAAGATGCCGAGACTGGTCCCGAGAAGTCCCACGGTTTCGTATTCGGGTACGGTCATCTCCTCTCCCCCAAAAGCGCCTATGTGGCCGCATCGTATAGTACAGGGTTTGCAACTATGGTGGCGGAAATCATGCTTGGCAGCCATGGTTTCGCCGGAGACCCGGTCGGCCATTTCGTGGCGGCCGTCGCTGAAGTTATTGATGGGCAGGATCATGCTTTTCAGATTGAGCCTGACGTTGGCGTTGGTTCCGTGTTTACGGTAGTGATCACCGGTGATCCGGTTGCGATTGATATAGCTGACGGCCCGTTTGCGGATCCTGGTCAGTTTCACCGGATCATGGGGAGTAATTTTGAAGGCCCCTCCCTGGGCAACCACAGCCTTCAGGTTTTTTGAACCCATCACGGCCCCAAGCCCTCCCCGGCCAAGGAAACGGGAACCGGAGGCGATGTTGGCAAAGCGCACCATATGTTCTCCGGCCGGGCCGATAACGAGGACGCCTGTGCGTTTGCCGCTCAATGCGTCTTGAGCGGCGGCGGTGTCCTGTCCCCAGATAAATTCGGCGTCCTTAAACGCTACACCGTCTTTGCTGATATGAAGGTATGTGGGTCTTTCCGCCCTACCTTTGATAAGGACTCCGTCCCAGCCCGCGGTTTTAAGTGCCATGCCGAAGGGTCCCCCACAGGAGGCGGTTCCCATAATGCCCGTAAGCGGTGATTTGGCAATAGCTTCGAATCGGCCGGAACAGGGTGTTTGGGTTCCCATGAGAACGCCCGGCATGAGCGCAATGATATTTTCCGGCCCCAATGGATCAATGCCGGGACGGAGACGGTCAAAAAGCAGCTTGAGCCCCAAACCCTTGGCACCCAAATACAGCTTGCGCTCACGGTATTCCACCGGGTAGATTTCAACCTGCCGGTCCGTGAGATTTACTTCTAAGATCTTGTTGCTGGTCCCTAAAATTTCGGGCATAGCGTCGATACTCCTATCGAGATAAATTCGTGGTAAGGTGTCACCTCTAATGGAGGTTAACCGGTGACCTCTATAATCGGTGAGATCAAATTGTCCCGGCTTCGGATCCATTGAACGTTGAACAGCCTGGTGAATTTACCCGGCAGTTATAAACAAATACCAGGGAAATGCAATGTCTTTCCGAAAAAAAATCCAAAAGGCCGGTAGGGTTTGGTTGATGTCCGCCGGGCGGTGGATATGGTAAAAAAATATAAGCCTATCTGACAACCGGTATAACTGTAAAGATCAGTTGTTGTACGTAACTTTATAAAGCCTCGCCTCTTGACACGAACCCGACAAGTGCTTAGAACTAGGAGTACCACTTAGTGGTATATTTGGATTCAATTACATAAAACATGAGGGGTCGGAATGGAAAAAACACTCGGCATTTACGTCACGACGGATCGCTATCTGGAACAATTGATTATGTTATGCAAGGCAGCTAAAAAGAAAGGCGTGGCAGTAAAGGTTTTTTTTACCCATACGGGGACAAGATTATGTACGCATCCGCGACTGGAAGAACTCAAGAAATATGTGGAAATTGCGCTTTGCAAGGTGGGATTTGAGGGCAACCGGCTCGACAGGGCCAGCGCATATGTGGATGATAAAGCGTATGCCTCTCAATCATGGCACGCTGAGATGATATATGACTGTGATCGGTACATCACTTTTTAAATAAAATTCAATGACTCTTTAAAAATTTTGGAAACAGCTCACTGTGAAGCGAACTGAAGTTCTATCGAAGGAAATATGACATGGAAAATGTAAAACATTGTGCGGTGGTGGTTCGGGACAATCAGGATATCTGGGAAGGGACGCGTACGGCGCTTGGCCTGGCTGCGCATAATTACTGGTCCTATCTGTTTGTTCTGGGGGTCGAAGTGGTGATGACCGATGCCCTGAAAGAGAATCTGGAATGGCTCAAAGAGATGGAGTGCGAAACGATTTCAAATGTTGAAAGCAATGTTCGGTTTGGTTTCAAATTTTTGTCGTTGGACCAGGCAGCCCGTGAGCTGAAAAAGATGGATCTGGTCATACCGTTTGGCAATTATAACAATTGAAAGGAAACACATGCCTGCAAGAAGAAAAATGATGCACATCCTGAAAAGCCCGCCGGATGATCTGCAACGAACCCTTATGTACAATCTGTCATTGGGATACAATTGTCTTCAATTTCCCCTTTTTGATCTGGAAGGAGAGGCACCCGACTATGACGAGCTGGTGGATTTGATTTTTGACTTTGATGAAGTCGTTTCGTGGTGGTAGAGCGTTTGTCATATAAACGTTCCGAGTCGGTCATTCTCGATTCCGGACAATGCCCAGCCTGAGTATTTTTCTTCTCAGGGTATTTTTATGGATACAAAGCTCCTTGGCCGTTTTGCTCTTATTCCACTGATTTCGCTCAAGGGCCTGGAAAATGGCCTGTTTTTCGATATTTTTCAACACCAGACTGGGAGGAGCCTGAACATTTTTATTTCGCGGAAGAATCCTTTCCGGCAGGCACTCCCGGCGAATGAGTTCTCCGCGGCACATGACAAAAGCATGCTCGATGGTATTTTCGAGTTCTCTGACATTTCCGTGCCAGTCGTATAACATGAGCAAGGCCGACACTTCCCGTGATACGTCCAGTATTTCTTTGCCGCTGAGAAGATTGAATCGTTCGATGAAATGATCGATCAGCAGCGGAATATCCTCTTTACGTTCCCGCAATGGCGGCAGGGCCAGGCGGACGACGTTGATACGATAGTACAGATCTTCACGAAATTTACCCTGCTGTACCATTTGATACAGGTTGTGGTGGGTGGCGGCAATAACCCTTGCATTGGTGTGGACCGGTTCCACTGAACCCAACGGTTCGTATTGTTTTCTCTCCAATACACGAAGAAGCTTGGCCTGAACCGCCAATGAGATATCACCGATTTCATCCAACAGAATTGTTCCTCCCCGGGCCTGGTCGAATCGACCGGGTTTGTCTTTTTTCGCGTCTGTAAAGGCGCCGGCCTTGTAGCCGAATAATTCGGATTCAAAAAGAGTGTCCGGCAGCGCACTGCAGTTGACTGCGACAAAAGGACCTGCCGCATGCATACTGTTATTGTGAATCGCCCGCGCAAAAAGCTCCTTACCGGTTCCGCTTTCCCCTTCGATCAATACGGTGCTTCGGCTCTGGGCAATTTGGGGCAGGATGGAGAAAATTTTCAGCATTCGTTTGTTTTTACTTACGATATCCTCAAATGTGTGCTGCTTTCGAAGCTCTTTATGAAGCGTGTTGATGTCCGATAAATCACGGAAGGACATAACGCCGCCGATGGTCCGGTTATCCGCATCTCTTAAAACACCGGTGGTCATGTTAATGGGGATGCGTTTTTGGTCTGCGCGGATGATGTAGACCGGATGGTTGAGAACGGTTTGCCGGTCTTCCATGACCTGTTTTAAGAGGCATTGCCCTTCGCACATATTGCTGCGAAGCACTTCGAAGCACTTCCGCCCGATGGCTTCTTCATTTCGGATGCCGGTGATCTTTTCCGCAGCCTTATTAAAAGACGTCACCCGCCAATTCAAATCAACCGTGTATACACCATCGGCAATGGAATTCAGGATAATCCGATACAGCCGGGGGATGGGTTTGCCTAGCTTGAACATGATGCTGCATCCTTTCTAATGATTTTAGAGAGGTGCAAATTGTTGTCCTGCATAGCAAAGATAGCTTCAATTTGTTCTACCTTACCATATAAATCATACTCGCCGAATTCCTGTCAAATACTAAATGCTTTTTATTATTTAAGACTTATAAAAATATTGACAAAATCTTTATTGTGGAATGGCTTTTGCTCTGTTGATATCAGGCGTGAATTATCGGCAATTTACGCACCATTTTACATCCCAAGAACAACGCAGTTTGCAAGGGGTCCAAAGGGTTCCGTTGGGTAGTGCCTTATTCCATTTATCATATAAGAAAACACGGGAAAGGAGGGTCCAATGAAGAAAAAGCACGTGAATTTGTGGCGGGTATCGGCTTTTTGTATTTGCACGCTTTTTTTACTGGGAGGCATATGCGTGCTGGTGAATCAAAGCATGGCCAAGGATAAAAATGTCGCCCACAAACAGGCTTTTGCCCTTTATGCAAAAAAATGCCTCGGTTGTCACGACTCGGTGGCTGACCCTGAGAAAGCGGGCCGTACCCATGACGACTGGCATCTGGTGGTCAATGTCATGCACCAATATGGTCTTGATATGACGACAGAGGAGGCGGGGATGATTGTCGATCTGCTTTACGACCTCAGAAAGGGCATGGAGCGGGAAGCCGGCTAACAACAAGGTCAAACATCAAATCAATAAGGAGGAAGCATGAAACGAAGGACTTTTCTTAAATCAATGGCGGCCACAGGGATTGCTGCTTCCATGGCAGGCGCTGTGATGCCGGGAAAGGCCGAAGCAGCCAAAAAACTTGATATCGGCGAAATTAAGGGCCTTAAGATCGACGTGTTGACGGAAACCAGCTGGTTTAACAACGACATTTTCAAGAAAAACATCATGGATTACGGCGGCGGCATGACCAATCAGTACATTATCCCCTGGGAATGGGATAACGCCGGTGGCTATGCGGTGTTGATTACGGTCACCACGCTCGAAGGGCAGGAGCGCAAATTCATGATGGATTTCGGCTGGAACAATGACTGGATGGATTATATTTACGAGGAAAAAAGCGACGTCGCTTCCTTGATAAGTAAAGATGAAATCGAGTTCTGGGTTCTGTCGCACTGGCATTTGGATCACTATTGGGGAGTTGAATCCACCTTGAAGCGCAAACAGGATATTACCTTGTATGCGCCTGCAACCTATTATCCCGAAGACATGGCGTTGCTGAAGGACAAGGCCCATCACACGGCAAAGAACAAAGAGACCGGTGAGATGGACCATATCTGCAAGAACGATTACCCGCATACGGGCAAACTGATTCTGTGCAATCCCGATGGTGAAAATGGCGAAGGAATTTACCGTTTAATGCCCGGTGTGGCGGTTCGGAATTTCGATGTGCCGATTCTGCTGAGGGTGCGGGGCGAAAACGTGCTCTATTTCAACGTCAAAGACAAGGGGATTGTGACGGTCACCGGCTGCTGCCACCCGGGTATTTTATCTTTGTTCTCATATGCCAGGAAGAATTTCCAGGGATACAAGCCCTATGGTTGTTACGGCGGCCTGCACATCAGCCTGTTTGAAACCTGGGATCCGAAGTTCGATGACATCATCAAGGGTGTCCAGGGATTCAAGATCCAGAAACTTGGCTGCAACCACTGCACCGGCTGGATATGGGCTGAAAAGGCGGCTGCTTCCGGTGTGCCGGTGGTGAAAGGTACGGACAAGTATAAAACCTACAAGAAATATTCCACCGTGGCCAAGGCCAGTAACGTGTTCCTCACCAATGGGGATATCGTTACATTTTGATCAATTGCGCTGGTTGCCAAGAGTCCATATGATGCACGGGAAGAAAGAGGATCTCCTGTAAAAAACGATTCGCCTTTCTTCCCAAAAACTTAAGGAGGCATGTATGACCGAGGAGAGTTCGGATCTCAAATTTAATTACTTTTTCGGCCTGATTAACCTGGTTGCCATATTCGTGATTGTCTGGTTCCTCTGGTATATCTTTATGAATCCCAACACGGTTATGAAATTATACACACCCATGTACGGCTTTTCTTTAGTCGTGGTGTTTTTATCAGGCATTATCCTCATGACAACTGTCGTCGAATGGCCGGCGTTGTATGATCGCCTTTCCCAAAAAAACAATCCGATCACCAAAGGGATATTGTTAACCATCATCGCCTTTTTGTTGATGATTGTGATCAATTATATCATTTTTTGGGGATTTATCGGAAAATTCGGCATCGCTTATTTCAGCCCGGATTCCATCGTGGCGTCCGGCGGCATTGGCGCCGAGCCTTTTTCAGCAAGGGAAAATGCTTCAACGGCCATTGTGTATTTCTTCACCGCATTTCTGTGGATGGCACTGTTTTGGGACCTTGGTTTTGGGCGCTGGCCCTGGCAAAATAACACTTATGGCGTGCAGGTATGGTCCAAACTGTTTGCCATCATGTTTTTTGTGGTTATTGTGTATACCATTTTATTCCATTCCCATATCTGCTATCTGTTTTATCCAGCGCAGGACAAAGCCGGTGTATTGCCCTGGTGGGAGAAACTGGCCGGTACCGGAAGCGCCTTTTTCGGTCTGGGGCTCGTTTTGTGTACGCTATCATGGATCGTTTTTTCCAAGCTGCTGTGGGAAGGCAGGCCCTGGGACCACTATGAAATCAACGGTGAAGGCACTTTCGGCAAGGGATTTGTGGTGTTTGTCAGCACCCTGACCCTCGGTATCATCCTGATCTATGTGCTGTTGCAGATTTTTACGTATGTTTGGGACGAGCCGTTTGTGGGCGGTCAGTATACGGATGGCCCGGACTGGCGATACATTCACGCCGGTGAAATCGCCGGGTTTTTCATTCTGGCGGCATTTATCTGGAAAAACTATTTCAACAATTTTCCCAACCTCAGCCGCCTGTGGTTGCGGGCGCTTATTCGAAGTATCATCGCCGTAGCCCTGGGGATGCTCATTTACTGGTTTTACTATTCGCCGCTGGCCACCTTTTTTCTGGCAAAAGTGGAGGGTTTTGCCCAACCAGATGATAAATCGCTGGTTTGGACACTGTTGTTTTTAAGCATCATTCTAATTCAGAGCGAATTTTTTGATGGATGGCCCTTAAAAAGAAAGCAATAGATGGATTGTGAATTATGACGGATAACAGCAGACGGCAGTTTTTAAGCAAATATTTCCTGCATAAAGTAGGCCGATGTTTACAGGGATTTGAAGAAGGGTTAGAAGAAGCGCGGCAAAAAGCCGAGTTTGATCAATTCTTCGATTCCTATGAATCGAGCTACGCTTTGACGCTGGCGTATCCGGATGACATCCTGCTTGAAACCGCCAGAAATTTTGGCATTGAAACAGAGAACCGGTCGAAAAAAGACATCGTCAAAGAGCTTTTTATTAAACAGGGAGGATATTAACATCGAATTCGAAAGCTTTTTTAGAAATCAGATCGAGGGAATGCTGATTGTTTCGTCCTGGAGCGAGCGCTTCAGGGCGGACATCGGCCTCAAAGGCGTCAGTCAGGTATGGGGGGGGCCGCCGGCATGGTATCTCTGGCTGGCGGACGCACCCGGCGTTTATCATTTGGGATTCCTGGAAGCCGAAGGAGAGGTGCTGAACCACACGGATCTTTGTAAAGCCGTTTTTATCATTAAATGTTATCCGTATCCGGATGACGGCTGTTTTCAGTCGTTTTCCTTCCTCGAACAAAAGCTTATCCAAAGTCATTTTTTCGATGACACCCATACACCGGTTTTCGAATACCGGGAAAAAATCCCTCCGGAACTCTTTAATGTGGCTACGCTGGAATTGACCATGGACCATAAAGCACAGATGGCCCTTTTTTGTCTTGAAACCCTGGACGTCCTCCGCAACCGGTATGAGGCTAAAACAGATCAAGCCTTTCCGATTTTGGGTCTGGACCGACAATTTGATAAGGGTGAGATTGATCGGAACATACCTGGATTGGAAATTGCTTATCCCTTGTTTGATTGTCTGATGTGCCTGTATACAAATGCCGGCAGGCAAACACCTCTTCACGTACAGTGTTCGATATCACCGGGTTTTGAATTCATGATCAATCGAGAGAAGCTGGATATTCGGCCCTCGGATGAGATCACGGACTATCAGTTTCACGTGTTGTATTCGTTGGCAGACTGCCGCCAGTCGGCAGATAGGCTTGCCATGGAGACGGGTTTGATGGAAACCGGGGGAACGACCCTCTACGACCGGATGTTTTCATGCGGTCATTTTCATAAAGACGAAGAGGAAAGAAAACTGCCCATAGCCATCAACGAAAAATGGTGGACCCTGGCGCATATACAATATGTATCCGAGCTGGCCTCGTCCTGTGGTTGTCACTGATGATGAAAACCTTATGAGGCAGCAACGCAAATACGCATGGTATTGGCGCTGAGAATAAATACTAATGACAAAGGTTGCCATTCCGATATTTCAGAACCGGGTGTCGCCGGTACTTGACACCTGCAAGCACCTGCTGGTGATCACTACAAACGAAGCCTCTGAAATAGATCGAGAGAATGTATTCCTCGGCGATATGTCTTTGAATGAACGCTGCAGCATTTTCGAGAAGCTGGGTGTCTCCGTCATTGTTTGCGGTGGCATCAGTGAAACCTTCGGAAAACTGCTCAAGCGTAACAGACTTCGGATGATCAACGGCATTGCCGGTGACGTCGAAAAAGTGTTGTCTGCGTATTTGGATAGCTGCCTGGAAAATCCGAAATTTTATATGCCGGGATATAAAAACCAGCAAAAAAAAGCGCTTATTTCAGATCAGAACAAAGCATAAAGAAAGCAAAACGCTGAAAACAAATGAAAGCCCGGCGGTTTTAGCCAGCAGGATATTCAGGCCGGAATCAATGTCGCTTTGCCAGACGGTTCGTAGCAGTGAAACCGCCCATGGCAGGGAGAGCAAGGGGAGAAGTATCCAGGCCGAAACCCAAGCGGCCAGCCAGACAATTAGAAGCACGCCATAAGAAAGGATCAGCAAAAGGGCGTATTCAATTTTGGTCCGGCGTTCCCCCAGGATAACCGCCAGGGTGTTTTTATCGACCTTTTGATCCGTATGAATATCTCTTAAGTTGTTGATAACCAGAATGGCGGTTATGGGAAAACCCACGACCGACGCCATGACAACAACAAGCCAGGTTATCCCTGTCGCCTGCACATAATAGGTCCCGCAGACAGCCGTCAGCCCGAAAAAAATAAAAACAAACAGATCTCCAAGGCCATGCGACGCCAATGGAAACGGACCGCCGCTGTAACCCAGGACCGCCAAAATGGCGGTCATGCCGATGAAAACCACCGGCCAGCCACCCTTCACCAACAAATAAAGTCCGATCAAAGCAGCCAGCATGAGGGTCAGCATCATGGCCGATTTAACACCCCCAGGGGGAATCAACCCGCTTTGGGTGACACGTACGGGCCCCAATCGCTCCTGTGTATCGATACCTTTGACAAAATCGAAATAATCATTGGCCAAATTGACGCCGATCTGGAGCAGGAGAGCGATCCCAAGGGCGGCAAGTGCCGGCATCACGGTAAATCGGCCGTCGGCAAAAGCCAGGGCGGAACCCACCAAAACCGGCCCCACAGCAGCCGGTAGGGTCTTTGGCCTTGTCGCCAGTATCCAGGCGTGAAGAGAGGACATAAGATTCTTTATCCCTTCTGATACCGGCAGACCCGGTATTCAAGACTCGATATCAGAAAATACAAGATGAGTCCCAGCAGACTCATGGCCAGAATGCCGGCGTACATTTCCGGGTATTGCAGCACCTGATAGGTTTCCACCACAATATAATATCCCAGACCATAGGTTGTGAGGGACTGCTCGGCAATAAACAAAACAGCAATGGCGGTTCCCACCGAGATACGCAGGGCGGTCAGCACCGCAGGCAGAGACGCAGGAAAATAGACATATCGAAAAAGCGCCCGTCTACCGGCGCCCAATGACTTTACGGATAGAATCAGCTCCGGCCGCAGATTGGCGGCTTCGTCCCGAACCACTACGAGGATTTGAAAAAAGATGATCAGGGCGATTAAAAAGATTTTGGAAATGTCGGTAATGCCCATGAGAACGTAGATGACGGGCAGCAGGACGATTTTGGGGATCGGATAGGTGATGGCAATCAGCGGTGCAAAAATACGATCGAGTTTCGGCATCTGTCCCAGAACTAGGCCGATGGGCACCGCCGCGACAACCGCCAGGATAATGGCAGCCATGACCCGGCCGCTACTGGCGAGAAAATGAAGCCCGAGGCTCTGAAAAATAGACGCAAAAAAGATGGGAATAACCATCAGCGGCGACGGCAGAATCGGTCGATGAACGATCCATGCCAGAACCTGCCAGACAGCGATAAACATGATAAATCCGAGGGATGCCGTGCGCAGGTTGAGTTGTGGCTTCATAGCAGATCTCCCAGTATGTGGTGAAGGTCTTCGCATTTATCCCTGAACCCGGTCAGATAGCGATATCCCGGGCTGCCGGCGTTTTTGTTTTCAACGATGCGCGGATGATAGTTGGTTCCCTTGTTCAGAATCAGAATCCGTTTTCCCATGATGACAGCGACTTCGATGTCATGCGTAACAATGATGAATGTCAACCCCGACGTTTGATGCAGATCGATGATCAGATTTTGAAGGTCTTCGCGGGTCGGGGCATCCAGAGCCGAGAAGGGTTCATCCATGATCAGAAGATCCGGTTGTGATGGAACCTTCATAGGGCAGGGTCTGGTTGAGCAACCCATTGGAAACCATCCAGTCCATTACATCCGCCCATTGACCGGGTTCGGGCACTTCTTTTCTCGGGTAAGCAGGTATCTTGAAAATTTGCTGGATATTCTTGGGAACGCGAATTTTTTGAAGCAGCAGCTCACGATGGGCTTCCGGGGCTGCATTGATATCGGCGGCAGCCATGTCCCAGGCTTTGAGGAAACGCCGGACGTCATCGGGTCGTTTTTCAAGTGTTTGAAAGCTGAAGGTCAAAATACTCATGCTGTACCGCGGATAGGCGGCGTCGTCCACCACCAGTACGGCGCCGGCCTCCATGGCGCTTTTCGCCAGCGGATCGGGCAGCGTGGCTGCCTTGATCCGGCCTTGCATCAGCAACTGATACCGCTCGGGAATGACCGGGATCGATTGTTTCTCGATGCTGGCGGCCGGCACGTTTTCTTCAGATAGAAGGCGATCGGTAACATATTCGATGATGGTGTTTTTTGAAATTCCGATGGAAGCGCCGGCCAATTTCCCCGGTGTATCGATATGGCTTCCCGGTGCGGATAAAATTCGAAAAAGCGGATAATCCGGGTACGCTCTGCGGGCCGCCGCAACAATTTTGACCCGGACCTGATCACGATTGAAATTGGCCGAAGACATGATTTCGTTAAGCATGCCGTCGATTTCACCGGACTGCATGAGCTGGTCCCGTTCCAGGCCGCTGCCCACCGGTACGGCGTTTACCTGAACGCCCTGCTTTTCAAAATAGCCTTTGGCTTGGGCTACGTAAAAGGGGAAGGAATCGAGAATCGGCAAAAGGGCGATTTTCAGGGGTACGGTTCCAGCCGCCCGTGCCTGCTGATGGAGCGGTGTGCCGGCCGAGAGAATCAGGCATAACACGACTCCTGCGACAATAGAATGGATGGTAGCCGCATGGTTTGATTTCATGAGTCCGTCTCCTTGGAATGTCAGAGTTTTTACCGGCGGTCATAACAAAAATTAGCCATAAAGGCAAAATATTCATGGTCTGGCACTAAGTGGAGGGGTGGATTACGGGATCGATCCGCTTCAGTGCATCGATGGGGATATGACACAAGATGCGATGTCCTTGACCGTTCTGCTGCCACGGGGGAGCTTTTTCTTCACACAGGAAACTCCTGTCCTGCATCATCTCCTTGCGCCGCGGACAGCGGGGATGAAAGCGGCAGCCTTGGGGGGGGTTCAGGGCACTCGGGACGTTGCCTCCCAGGCGGATATCGGCCTGCTCCGCTTCTGGATCAGGGACAGGGACTGCTGAAAGCAGAGCTTCGGTATAAGGATGGTAGGGAGGATCGTAGATCTTTTCGGCCGGTCCGATTTCCACGATTTTTCCCAGATACATGACGGCGATATCGTCGGAAAAATATCTTACCACACTCAAATCGTGGGCGATGAAAATCATGGCCGAACCGAATGTGTTCTGAATTTCTAGAAGCAGATTAATGACAGCCGCCTGGACGGAAACATCCAGGGCTGACACCGGCTCGTCACAGATAATCAGGTCCGGCCGGCTGGCCAGTGCCCGAGCGATTCCCACCCGCTGTTTTTCACCACCCGAGAGCTGTCGCGGCAATCGGTCATAATAGGTGGCGGAAAGGCGGACCGCATTGAGTAAACGAATGACTTCATCCTTCACTTTCGGTTTGGGCACAGTGTTGAAACGTTTGATGGGACGAGCGATCTGCTTGCCCACCGTGTAAGAAGGATTCAAGGTGGAATCCGGATTTTGAAACACCATCTGCATTTCCCGTATCAGATCGATGTTCCGCTGGGTGACGGTCTGATCAACATCGATGTTGAGAAACTTCAGGTCGCCGTCCGTAAGCGGTTCCAGACCGATAAGCCCTTTCACCAAAGAGGATTTGCCGCAGCCGGATTCACCGACAATACCTAAGGTTCGACCCTTTGAAAGCCTCAAGGTCACGTCATCCACGGCTTTTACGAACTTTTTTTCCCCCAGTCCAAAAAGGCTGACCACCGAATCAGCTTCTGTGGGATAATAGAGTTTGAGGTTCTCAGACTCAAGCAGAACTTTGGTTTTTTCCATATGGGATTCTTCTTTTTTCTCTGCAAGTTGTTTTGCCTTGCTAGGGCGCTTGTTGGTTTTTGGACGCTGTTCGATGTCGAGCGCATACAGGCAACGGGCAGCATGTCCCACAGATATTTCGGTCATACCGGGTCTTGCTTCCCTGCATTTTTCGGTGGCGTAATCGCATCGAGGTGCAAAAATACAGGCATTCCGGGGTCGGTCGACGGGCGCCGGTACGCGACCGCGAATGGGTTGCAGCACTGAGTCGAGTTTGCTGTCTCCCAATTTGGGGACGGCATTCATCAAACCCCGCGTGTAGGGGTGGCATGGCCGGTTGAAAATATCTATTACCGGTCCTTTTTCCACCATCTGACCGGCATACATGACGCAGAGATAATCGCTGACGCGAGCAACAACACCCAGGTTGTGGGTAATAAAAATATTGGCAGCGTGAAAGTCATTTTTCAAGGCTTCAATGAGATCCAGCACTGCCGCTTCCACGGTCACATCCAAAGCAGTGGTGGGCTCATCCATAATCAGCAAAGCCGGATTGTTGAGCATGGCCATGGCGATGACGACGCGCTGCTGCTGGCCGCCGGATATCTGGTGTGAGTAGCGTCGCATGACGTTTTCAGGGTCAGGCATGTTGACGCGTTTCAACATGACAACGGATCGCGCATAGGCTTCATCCCATGACATATCCCGGTGACAGGTAAGCACTTCGGCCAGCTGATCTCCCAATCGTACGGATGGGTTGAGTGCCTGCATGGGATCCTGGAATACCATGGAAATGCGGTCTCCCCGAAGTTCGTTGAGCTCCTTTGCCGTGCGCCCAACCAGCTCGTGATCTTGAAAGCGGATTTGGCCGTCGGTGATTTTACCGTTGGGACCCAGGTGGTTAACGATGCCGAAGGCGATAGTACTCTTGCCACAGCCGGATTCGCCCACCAGGCCGATGGTTTCGCCTTCTCTTACCGTAAAGCTGACATCCCGGACAGCCTGTACATCTCCCCTGCGGGTTTCATAGGATATGCTCAGATGTTCAACATCAATGACGATATCGGACGACTCTTCGTTGGCATGGCTCATACTAAGTCCTGTGTTTCATTTTTTTTGGGTGTCAATCCGTGTTTTTTGTTGCACCGCCTCCCGGGACAAAACCGGGCGCCGGATACGGGGCTTGCGATCTGTGGTGAATGCCAGAAATTCGTTTCGACAGCAGCTTCCTTGAACCGCAACAGCGAGCGCATTCCCCGCGGCGACTCGACTGAGCTCGCCGACAAGTCTTGCTGTGAGAAATCTTCAATTTCTTGAAACGGAATTACATGTCGATGACCGGTTTTTTATTACTGATAGCGCATGGATTCTTCTCTCAGTCCGTCAGCCAAAAGATTCAATCCAACCACCAGAGAAGCAATCGCCAGAGACGGCCAAAGGGCTGCCCAGGGACTTCCGGTCAAAATGAATTCACGGCCTTTGGCCACCATACTTCCCCAGTCCGGCGACGGCGGAGGAATGCCCAGCCCGAGGAATCCCAGCGTCCCCATGGCAAAGATGGCATAGCCGACCCGCAGCATTGCGTCGATGATAATGGGGCCGCGGGCATTGGGAAGAATTTCGATGAACATGATGTACCACGGGCTCTCGCCCCGGGTTTCCGCCGCCCGGACATACTCCCGCGTGCGGATGTCCAAGGTGAGGCTGCGCACGAGCCTTGCAATACCCGGCGTGCCCACGATGGTCATGGCAATCACCACGTTGACGGCCGAAGCTCCGAGGGCCGCCATGATAATCAGGTAGAGTAAAATGATGGGTACGGCCATCATGGCATCCAGCAGCCGCATAATTGCTTCATCGATCCAACCGCCGTAATACCCGCCGATCAGTCCGAGGGTTGTTCCCACAATGAGGGCGACCAGCACCCCCCAGACGGCCGTACCCCCCGGTATCCAAAAATCTTCCGATATGGGCATCAGGACGAGCACGACCCGCGCACCGTATATCAGTCTTGACCATAGGTCCCGGCCGAGTTCATCCGTCCCAAGGATATGCGCTGCGGAGGGCCCCTGATTGGGGGCTTTCCAGTCCTGTTCCAGGGGGGTATACGGGGTGAAGAAAGGTGCAAAAATTGCCGTAATCATCCAGAACAGGACAATGCTCAAACCGATCACGGCGATTTTAGAGGCGAAAAGCACGGCCAATCCATTTTTAAGGCGCTTAAAAAATCTCCGTCTAGAAGATGTTATCTTGTCGGAAAACGATGTTGCATTTGTGATTCCCATAGCAGGTTCCTGTTGTTGCCTGGTCTATGTGTAGCGGATCCTGGGATTTAAAAAGGTATAGATGATGTCGGCCACGAGCTGGGTGGCCACTGCCACCGTGACCAGAATCATCGCACCGGCTTCCAGGGCATTGACATCTTTAAACATGGCGGAATCCAGCAGGTATTTTCCCAGTCCCGGATACCCGAACACCACTTCCACAATCACAATGCCGCCCATCAGCCAGTTGACATGCAGCATGATAATGGTGATGGGCGCCATCAAGGCGTTCCGAATTGCATGCTTGATGACGATGCGCCAGTAGGGCAGGCCTTTCAGATAAGCGGTGCGAATATAGGGAGACTTCATGACTTCCACCATGCTGGCCCGGGTGATTCTCAGCACATACCCCAGCTCGATGAGAGTCAGGGTCAACACCGGCAAAATAAGCATATCCGGTCGTTCCCAGGGTGCCTGCGCGCCGATAACCGTTGCCCCTGGCACCAGTTTCAGCCATACGGACAGGATCAGGATAAGAAAAATACCGGTGGCAAACTCAGGCGTTACCGAAAACACCATGCCACCGATGGAGAGCACACGGTCCCGAATGCTTCCCTCTTTCAGACCCGCCAGAATGCCGAGTATCAATGCGATGGGCATCACAATGACAAACGCGGAACCGGCAAGCACCAGGGAATTGCGGAAGCGGGTAAAAATACTTTTAGACACCGGGCGACCGGTTCGAAAAGAAACGCCTGGATCTCCCCGGATGAACCCCTTTTTCAGGGGAATATATTCGACCGGCCCGCCGGAGAGTTCCTTCCACCCGGTTCCCACAATGAAGGTCCAGACGTTGATGTCGGCGCCTTTTTCCCATCGAACCACATGATTCTGATCGTCCAGACCCCAGAAATAGCTTCTGCCGGAGGCATCGGTGATCCATTTTTCATTGTTTTTGTAGGTCGTTTCAACGCCCAGATAGGGGAGTTTACTGACGGCTATCAGATCTTCCCCCTGCAGTTTCCAGCGAACCAGGGCACCGTCTTCCCTGATTGCCCACCATTCCTCGAAGCCGTCATCCGTGGTTATGCGTTTGAGGCTCAGGCCGACGTGCTTTGCAGCAACCCAGTCATTTCCGAAAAGCCAGTAGAAATACCTGAGATAAAAAGGCTTGTCGAGACCAGCCTGCCTGATAAAGGAAGCTTCCTGTTCGGCTGTGACAAAAGCCCCGAGAACATTGCGTGCCACATTGCCGGGGGATGATTCGGTGATCAGGAAAACGGCGATGGACACCAGAATCATGGTGAGCAAAAGCAGAAAGATCCGCCGGATGATAAATTTACCCATGGGTGACCTTTGTTTCAAGTCTCTGTAAAATATGCGGGTATCAATTTTCAGCAGAGGCACCCGGAAGGCAGCCTTCCGGGCACGTTGCATGCTTTAGGCGTTGAGCCAGGTTTCATTGAACAGCATGTAAACCGATGGATTGCCGAGAATATTTTGAACTTTTTTACGGGTGACGAACCACTGGTTTCTCCAGTAAGGGATGCCGATGGAGCCGCGTTCCATCTGAATCTGCTCCAGTTTGCAGAAAATCTTGCGACGCCGGTCCACATCAATAAGCCCGTTGGCTTCCTGAAGCAGTTTGGAAAACTCATCGTCAACCCAGTTGGTTTCATTCCAGGCAACGGGTTTTCCCTCGGCGTCGGCGACATAGGCCAGATTCAGTACCATGGTGCCGATGGGACGATGCATCCATGGGGTGATGCCCAAATCAACTTCTGTCCATTTTTCCCAATACTGACTGTTGGGCATCGTATTGATTTTAACTTTAAACCCGGCCGGTGCTGCATCCTGCTGGAGAATTTCAGCATAACGCACCACATCCGGCCAACCGCTGCCCACGGCCAGATTGATTTCGAGGCCAGCAGGATATCCCGCTTCCTGCAAAAGCTGCTTGGCCCGCTGCGGGTCATACTTGGGCACTGGCTTCTGGCAATACTCAGGGTGCAGGGGGTAGACATGAAAATCCTGTCCCTGAAGCCCCTCGTTGAAATAAACGAGAGACAGGAGTTTTTCGTGATGCTGGCAGAGTTTTAAAGCCAGTCGCACCCGGTTATCATTCCATGGTTTCATGTCGACCCGCATGCGCAATACGCGAGTGGAAGCGGTGGTGGAAGGGGTAATGGTAATGTTGGGATCATTTCGCAGCGCCTGGAAGACGTCCACGCCGGCGGAATCGCCCAGGTCGATCATGTCGATCTCGCCAGCCTTGATGGCGGCGATCTGGGGGGGCATTTCAGATCCCATATCGATGAACTCCATGGCGTCCATGTAAGGTAAAGAGTTGCCGTCGGCGCCCTTCTGCCAGTAATCGTTGCGGCGCACGACTTTGGCGCGTTCACCGGGCAGATAGCTTTCCAAGGTATAGGGACCTGTTCCCACCGGATTTTTGATAAAATCTCCCTCAAACGTTTTATGGTTCAATACGATCGCCGGGTAATGGAAAAGATGTTCAGGAACCGCGATTTCAGGTTTTTTCAGATGGAGCTTGACCTGATGGGTATCCACTTTTTCGATGCCGGACAGATCCAGGTATTCACCCACAAGCCCCAGCATGGAGGATCCCACATCCTTGTCAAGCCACTGGTTGAAGGTGAAGACCACGTCGTCCGATGTAAAGGCCTCGCCGTTGTTCCACTTGATGCCTTTTCTCAGGTTCAGGATCCAGGTTTTAAGATCGTCGCTGACCTGCCAGTTTTCCAACAGATAGGGATGGGTGATATTTTTACCGTCCGTCCAGGTGAGATATTCACCGATCTGTCGGGCAATCTGGGTGGGAGCAACCCATGAGAACTGGGCCGGATGGGTGATCTTGTGGACCTGAGTAGAGATCTTCAGCATACCGCCGCGTTTGGGCGTCATGGAAAATGCCCTTTGCGGCCAGATCATTCCCGCCATTTGTGCGGCAGCCGTAACCGATACGCCGAGCAGCGCAGCAAACCGTACAAACTCTCGCCGGTCCATTTTTTTCTGTTGAAATTGCTCCATTAGTTCCGACAATCTTGAATGCTGGTTTTCGTCTTTCATGTTTCCTCCTTTGCTTGCTGTGTTGAATCTCGGTCGGGCGATGCTCAAAGAATCGATGAATCGATCTGCCCAGTGGCCAAAATCGGCGCTGCGTGGATCTCTTTGGCATCCATCATGGAAACGAGACGCTGAAGGGAGGATAGGATCATGGTCTGCTCCCAATTCTGAAGAGAATTGAGTTTTTCCACAAATGACTCCTGAAGCAGAGGCGGGGCGCTTTCAATAATCTTTTGGCCTTCATCGCTGAGTTCTACCATGACACGCCGTTTGTCCGAGTCGTTTTTATGTCGCGAAATAAGTTTCCGTTTTTCCAGGCGCTCCAAAACACCGGTGACCGTGCCCATGCTGAGACTGATGGAGGCGGCGATTTCCCCCACGGAAACGCTGCCCGGGTTTTTGGAAATTTCGATCAGAATGGTCAGCTGGGGGCCGGTCAGTCCCACGCGTTTGACAAGATCACGGGAGTGCAGCTCAATCGACTGAATAATTTTACGCAAGCAGATCAATATGTTTTCGCTCAACGCGCTGGGCAGTTCTGCATGAGGCATTTGCATCTCCTTTTTTTAGATTTTAGCTGAAAATTATTTGAAATTGTTTTCAATTCAAATATTTAATATATGATATATATTTTGGGTTGAAAGTATAAAATATTAATAAAATAATTTCAAATTATTTATTTTGCCTTATTTTATGGGACAAATCAAATTTATTTGACCAAATAACTTATTTATAACGTAATAAAATGTCAAGTATCCAAAGTATAAAAAACGTAAAATTAATTTGAATGCAATGTAAATAGCTTGCCTCGCCAGGCAAGCTGGGTTGGCGGAAAACAGTGGATGTGATATTAACAAATTGGAAAGCCCCGCAACTGAAAATGCGCAGCTTGGAACGCAGGAATCTGCCAGATCAACAGTTATAGGGGAGCCCTGAAGGAGGCAAGACGTGGCTCATTTTAAAATACACCCCATCGTGACGGGGACCAAAATTTTTGACAAGAGCATGATGACCTATCAGCATGGCTACGGTGAGACCTATACCATACCCATCTATTGCTGGTATTTAGAGGGCGGAGAGAAAAAGATTCTGGTGGATACCGGAGAGATGCATCCGATACAATCGTGCGACAGGGAGGCGGCTATCGGAGGGAAAATATACACCTTTGAAGAAGGGCTGGCCAAATGGCGCCTCAAACCGGAGGATATCGATATTGTGATTCACACGCATCTGCACAACGATCATTGCGAAAATGATTACAAATGTACCCATGCGTCCATCTATGTTCATGAGAAGGAGCTGGAGAGCATTCACCATCCGCACCCCCTTGATTTTCGCTATCTGGAAGATTTCATCGAAGAGGTGGAGGAAAACGGACAGCTTGAAATCGTCCGGCAGGATATGGAAATCGTTGCGGGCATCTCGGTGATGCATACCCCTGCCCACACCAATGGCGGCATGACGGTCATGGTCGATACGAAAGAGGGGACGGCTGCCATCACGGGATTCTGCGTCATCGATGAGAACTTCGATCCCCCCAGGGAAATTCGAGCCATGGAGATGGATGTGATACCGCCGGGAACCCATGTCAATGCCTATGATGCGTATGACATCATGCTGAAGGTGAAAAATGCAGCGGATTTGATTATTCCGCTGCATGAACCCCGGTTTGCAGGGATAGATACAATCCCTTAGGAGCTGATGCCATGAAAGCTGTTCAGCTGGTGGAGATAGGAAACCCTTTGAAATTTCGGGAAATCCCGATGCCTGCGGTTGCTTCCCGGGATGTTTTGGTGCGGGTGGAAGCGGCGGGTATCTGTCATTCGGACGTCCATTATCGTGCCGGTAAATCGCCGGTGGGACTCTTGCCACAGACATTGGGGCATGAGGTCGCCGGCGTTGTTGAAAAGACAGGGAGCGGTGTCGTCAACGTCAGGGTCGGTGACCGGGTGTGTCTTCATTCCTACACGGAATTGCTGGGCAAGGAAGCCCAGATCATCGGCTGCTCAGACCATCTCCGCCATGAGCTTCCATTGCTGCTGGCGTTTGTCCGCCAGGGGAAACTCGATCTCTCCCGGATGATTACCAAGAAAATCCCTCTGGAGGTCGATGCTGTCAACAATGTTCTGGATGCGCTGGATCAATTTAAAAGTCATATCCGCGTTGTTATCAAGCCGAACGGATAGCCCGGATACAACTCGGCTGGAGTTATGTGATCGTCCCCATGTTCGCCCCTTCCCCTTTCAATCGCCTGATCACCCTTTGGTCCGCATGTTCCCGAAATTCTCTCTGAAAGGGCCTGGTAAAGGTCTGCTACGTGGTATTCCCATGGTTTACAGGCTATCTTTGTTATTTCTTTAGATTTCTTTCTGCAAGATTTTTCCTCGAAGTTTTCCCCGACGTTTTTGTACGAATGATGGTTTTGCCAATTCTGAAACGACCCAAACCGTCCCTTGACAGCAGGATGATCGGTGATTATTGTTTTTTTCATTCCCTGTTGCAAATACCTCCATATAGGATTATAGGTGCCACGGTATAAACCATGACAATTTTGATTGGTTGCATGATTTCATTTTCAAGGAGAACTCAAATGATCAGCAGGAAAAAGATTCGATTGTTTACCATCCTTCCCCTCGTGTTGATGGGATTCTTCAGCATCTGTTCAGCCCCCTTCTCAAATGCAGCGGAAAAGGAGCTGCCGGACCGTCTGTTAACCATGGCGGTTGCATATCCAGGTGTCGAAATAGCACCGGATGAGAACATCAGCATGGATATCATCCTCTATAATAAAGGAAAGTCGGACGAAAATGTGAGCATATGGCTATCCGATAAACCCGATAAGTGGAACGTTAAAATCAAAACCTATCGCTATGCCGTATCTGCTGTTCATGTACCGTCGAATGACAGCAAAACGCTGACATTTGAAGCCGTGCCGGATGAAAATGTCCAGGAAGGCGCTTATCGGTTCCGCATCCAAGCCAAGACCCCGGACGGCCGGTTTCAAATGGCACAGGACATTACGGTTGTCATTAAGAAGAAAGCGGAGGGTGTAAAGGAAGTTAAAGGCGTCAAACTCACCACTTCCTATCCGGTCCTCAAGGGCCCCTCGGACGGTGAATTTGAATTTTCGGTGGAAGTTGAAAGCAAGCTCGCAGAAGACGGCATTTTCGATTTATTTTCCGAGGGCCCGGAAGGCTGGGACATCAATTTTAAGCCGGCGTATGAGAGTAAATTTATATCAAGCCTGCGCATCAAGGCCAATCAAAGCCAAACCGTCGCCGTACAAGTCAAGCCTTCGGTATCTGCCCAGGAAGGCCAGTATCCCATCAAATTCCGCGTATCCGCCAATGATGCGAAGGCTGAAGCCGAACTCATGGTGGTCCTGACGGGCACTTACGGCATTGAAGTCGGCACGGCCAGTGGCCTTTTATCCCTGGATGCCAAACAGGGCAAACCTTCAAGTATATCCGTCTATGTTAAAAACACAGGATCGGCCGTCAACAACCAGATCAAATTCATGTCGTTTAAGCCGGAAAACTGGAAGATAGAATTCGAACCTGAAATCATCGATGCCATAGAGCCCGGCGACCTCAAGCAGGTGGATGTAAAGATTACGCCCTATGAGGACGCTTTGGTGGGCGACTATTCCGTCAGCCTGAAAATCGACGGCGAAAAAGCATCCAAAAGCATGGAGTTCAGGGTCAGTGTGAAAGCATGTTCTGCGTGGGCCTGGATCGGCATTGCCATCATCGTGCTGGTCATCACCCTGCTGACAATTATATTCCGCAAATTGGGAAGAAGGTAACATGTCGGAAACCACCATCATCGAAACGGAGAATTTAACCAAAAAATACAAGACTGAAACAGCTGTATCGAATCTTTCATTCGCTGTGAATAAAGGAGAGATTTTCGGCTTTCTCGGACCCAACGGGGCGGGAAAAACCACCACGCTTTTGATGCTGATGGGGCTGACGGAGCCCAGCAGCGGCAAAGCCAGCGTCATGGGAATCGATCCCACCAGAGATCCTATCAAAGTGAAGCAAAAAATCGGGTATCTTCAGGAAAACATGGGATTTTATCGAGATCTGAATGCGTTTCAATCCCTGTTGTTTATTGCGGAACTGAACGGTCTTAGCCCAGATGCTGCTGCCGAGCGTATCGAAGATGCATTGACATCCGTGGGACTGCGGAACGAAATCGATAAAGAGATCGGCGCCTACTCGCGGGGCATGAGACAACGGCTCGGTATTGCCGAACTCCTGGTAAAAGATCCGGAGGTCGCATTTTTGGACGAACCCACACTCGGCCTGGACCCTGATTCGAGCAATCGCATGATCCAGCTGATCCAGCAACTCTGTGCAGAAAAGAAAATGACCGTTCTCCTGTCTTCCCATCTGCTTCCCCAGGTACAGAAAATCTGTGACCGGATCGGCATAATGATCAACGGGCACATGGTGGCACAGGGAACCATGGACAAACTCGCAGAAGAAAAACTCGGAATCGGTAAAGAAATCTATACGCTGGAAGAAGTCTATATGAAATATTTTCAGGAGGCCTAATTCATGAAAGGTATCCTTGTCATATTTAAAAAAGAACTGGCTGATCACTTCAGCAGCTACCGTTTTTTGATTTTATTTGCCTTGATTGCCATGGTCAGTATGCTTACAGCTTACATGGCCGGCTTGAATATGGCCAAAAACCTGGCAAGTATTGCCAAACCCAAATTCATTTTCATGATGATGTTTACGTCTTCAGGCGCTGGATTTTCTCTGGTTGACTTTGTTTCATTTTTTGGCCCGCTTATCGGCATTATCCTCGGATTCGACACCATCAACCGGGAAAGAAACGAGGGTACCCTTAGTAAATTGCTGTCTCAACCCATATACCGTGACGCCGTGGTAAATGGTAAGTTTTTAGCCGGACTCAGCCTCATTACCATCATGATGACATCCATCCTCCTGGTGGTGTCCGCCCTGGGCCTTTTCATTATCGGTGTCGTTCCGGGCGTAGAGGAAATCTGGCGGATCTTTATTTACCTGCTCATCAGCATTTTTTATATCGCGTTCTGGCTTGGGTTGGCCATTTTGTTTTCCATTCTTTTCAGAAGTGTTGCCACCTCTGCACTGGCCAGCATTGCAGCCTGGGTTTTTTTCTCATTTTTCCTTTCATTGGGTGCCAATGCAGTAGCCAATGCGCTAACACCCGATGCCAGTGAGTCGAACCCTGAAGCCCTTGTGCAACGGGCAAGAATCGAGAAAGCCATCTCTCTAGTTTCTCCGTTGAACCTCTATTCAGATGCCACGGCAACCGTCATCGATCCCATGAAGAAAACCACCCAGTCGATCATTCAGGTGGGCATGCTGGAACAAATATCCATGGCCCGGTTTTCCGGTCCTCTGCCGCTGTCACAAAGCGTTTTGGTTGTGATGCCGTATATTATTTCATTGATCGCCATTACCATCATCTGTTTCGGTATATCCTATACGGTCTTTATGCGCCAAGAGATACGATCCCTATGATTACATTACTTGATTACGGCGCAGGTAATGTACGCAGCGTTATCAACGCCATTGAAAAACTGGGAGAGCGCGTCAAGGTTGTTCAGGGGGGCGATGACATCCTTTCGGCGGAAAAGCTGATTTTCCCGGGAGTGGGAAATTTCGGCAACATGATTCGCATCCTGCATCAGAAAAATTACATGACGCCCTTGAACGCTTATCTGCATTCGGACAGACCGTTTTTAGGAATTTGCCTGGGTCTTCATGCGCTGTTCGCAGAAAGTGAAGAAGCACCCGATTTAATAGGGCTCGGTATTCTGAAGGGGCGCGCCAGAAGATTCAACATCGATCTTTCCGTCCCCCACATCGGTTGGAACGGCATCCATATCAAACAGTCGTCTCCCCTGTTCAAGGGATTGAAGGGTAATGAGAAATTTTACTTTGTTCATTCGTATTACGTGGATGCGGAAGATCCTTCGGTTGTGCTCACCACCACCGACTATGAGACGAAATTTGTCAGCAGCATTCAGCAAGGGAATATTGTCGCCACGCAGTTCCATCCGGAAAAAAGCGGGCCTTCGGGGCTTACGATTTTAAAAAACTTTATTCGCGGCAACCGGGAAAATGTGTTGCCGGCCTGCATCTCAACAAAAACAACGCTGGCCAAACGAATTGTCGCCTGCCTCGATGTCCGCTCGAACGACCAGGGAGATCTGGTGGTCACAAAAGGTGATCAATACGATGTCCGTGAAAACGGCAATGTCAGAAATCTGGGAAAACCGGTTGAACTCGCCGGAAGGTATTATAAAGAAGGCGCCGATGAGATCACATTTCTCAACATCACCGCTTTCAGGGATTTTCCGTTGGAAGACATGCCCATGCTGCAAGTTCTGCGGGAAACATCCAAAACCGTTTTCGTGCCTCTTACCATTGGCGGCGGTATTCGGGATTATACGGATCAGAACGGCAAAACCTATACCGCCCTGGAGGTTGCTGCCGAATATTTTCGATCGGGTGCCGATAAAATTTCCATCGGGAGCGATGCCGTCCTGATTGCTGAAGCCTACTTGAAAACAGGTGAGAAAACCGGTCAAAGCGCCATTGAAAAGATTTCAGAAGTATACGGCAACCAGGCCGTGGTCATCTCCATCGATCCGCGACGGGTATATGTCGAATCACCGGACCAGGTGCGTCATCCGGTGATTCAAACCATCATTCCCGGGCCGAACCGGGAAGCCTATTGCTGGTTCCAGTGCACCATCAAAGGCGGCAGGGAAGGCAGAGATCTGGATGCCGTTACCCTTGCGCAGGTTTGCGAAAAATTGGGGGCCGGAGAAATTCTGCTGAACTGCATCGACCGGGACGGCACCAATGCGGGCTTTGATATTGAGTTGATCAATGCAGTCAAGAGAGCGGTTTCCATACCGGTGATTGCCTCCAGCGGGGCCGGTTGCGCGGAGCACTTTTATGAAGTATTTGAAAAAACAGGTGCTGAAGCTGCTCTGGCGGCAGGCATCTTTCATAGAAGAGAAGTTCCCATCAGCGATGTCAAGGCATATCTCAAGGACAAAGTGGAAATTCGCCCCGTCCAATGATTCCCAAATGGGCTTTCGCTATCAGCCTTTCTATAAAATGGGTAAAACTCCCAGCTTTTTCAAGCTACGGCCATGGTAAAACTGAACAACCCTCGTCTACAAGACGAGGGGTTGCAACTATCCCCGAAAGGGGCACTAAAGGCCGTCGGGTGGGGGTTTTGCGCGACTTCCCGCACGAACGCGTACCTTCAGCCCTGGATCTCGTCTGATTCATTGTTTGACATCCTTCCATATTTCATTTAAACATAGCTTCAGAAGCTTTTGCATCGATTCAAATGGTTTCATGACCGGACATCTTTTTTATCGGACGTCATGATACCATCAGACTGTGAAAGGATTCCTCCACTGTATACTTTTATCAGAAAAAGTTGTCGATGCTTGTTCATTGTTTTATTCTTAGTCATTCCGCTTTTCCTCTTGAATCCCACCGTTCATACTGCAATGTGCGCTGAAGAACCCATATCTGCTTCAGGCAGCGCGCCCCTGGCGAATGCAAATACGCATGACGAAGCGCTTCAAATGGCCTTTCGAAGAGCCATCGAGCAGAAAGTCGGTATTCAGGTCACCTCGGATACACGAATTAAAAATGCTGAAATTTTATATGATGAAATATACACATATTCTGAAGGGTTTGTTGAGAAATATGAAATAACCGGCGAAAAAGTTGAAAATGGCATCTTAACACTGGAAGCAAACATCTGGGTGGGAGCGAACCGGTTAAACAAAGCGCTTTTTTTAACGGAAAACCTGAGCCTGGATGTTGAGTACAACTGGTTATGGTCACCTGATATTATCGCTGATTTGACAAAGTCGACCGTCTTTGTCGGATTTAAGTGGTATTTTGGCGGGAATTGAACAGGATCAAATCCTTTGAAAATATTTCTAAATTCAATATTCTTAAAATTTGAAACGCTCACTTTAGTGTAAGCCTCCCGGATCGATCGTGCCCATGAAAACAGACAAGAATGCCTATTTCGCATTTACCCTGCTTTTTCTGCTCTACATGTTCGACTATATTGACCGCTTGGTGGTTGTATCGCTCTTTCCCTTTTTACAGCAGGAATGGAATCTTTCCGACACCCAGTGCGGTCTTCTGGTATCTGCTGTGTACTGGTCCATCCTGCTGTTTTCCTTTCCGGTTTCCATCCTCGTCGACCGGTGGAGCAGAAAGAAAACCATCGGGCTGATGTCGATCCTGTGGAGCATTGCGACGCTGATTTGTGTTTTTACAAAAAATTTCAAGCAGCTGTTTGCCGCCAGGATCGCTATCGGCATCGGGGAAGCAGGTTATGCTCCGGGTGGCACCGCCCTGATCTCCGCACTGTTTCCAGCGGAAAAAAGAGCCGGAATGCTGGGTTTCTGGAACGCCTCCATTCCGCTGGGAAGTGCCGTTGGCATTGCCGTCGGGGGCATCATCGCCGAGCGCCTGGGGTGGCGCCATGCATTTGGTATTGTGGCCATTCCAGGCTTGATATTCGCGCTTCTCTTTTTTTATGTCAAGGACTACAAAACCATCCATCTGGCCAAACCGAAGAATCCCGCTTCGACGGATTTGATACACCGGCGGCATCTTCCGAAAATCGCCGCCTCTTTCCTGATAAAGCCTTCCTTGATTTTCAACAATCTGGCTTTTGCCGCCAATGTCTTTGTGACCACAGCACTGCTGAGTTGGCTGCCCACTTACTTTCATCGCCTGGACGGCCTCGCCATGAGCCAGGCAGGGATCAAAAGTGGTTTGATCATGTTCCTTGCGGTCATCGGGGCGCCGCTGGGTGGTTATCTCTCCGACAAGTGGACGGGTCGTTCAAAGAGAGCCAGAATGCTTTTCCCGGCGCTTTCTTCAGTTGGATCCGCAATCATCCTGTTTTTCGCGTTCAGCTATTTGAGCGGAACTCACCAGTATGTTGCCTTGTTATGCTCAGGCGTAACCCTGATCATGTTCGTTCCACCGGGTGTTGCCGTAACTCAGGATGTTGTTCACGCCGGACTCAGAGCAACCTCCCTGAGTATCAATATTGTGATCCAGCACACGCTGGGGAGTCCGCTGGGCCCCCTGTTTGTCGGTGTCGTATCCGACAGTTACGGTCTGGCAAACGCTTTGAGAATACTGCCGCTTTTTGCACTGCTTGCCGGAACGCTTTTCTTTGCAGGATCTTTTTTCTATATCAGAGACCTGGATTCCGTTGAGGCCGTGGACATCGTCATAGAAGAATAACAGCGCTGACGCGCTGTTATTCTATAAAAAAAGGAAAGCATTATGACCGGGAAACAAAGAATTTTACGCGCACTGAGTATTCAAGAGGCCGACCGGGTACCCCTGTTCATCCACGGCATCAACGAGGGACCGATCATGGGTATCGGAAAGCACCTGGTGGAAGGCCTGCCCGTCGGAAAACAGATCCACGAAATGAACGACACTGAAAAAGGCGTGCTCATCGAGGCGCTCCTGCGCATCCTGGATGAATTTGAAATCGACGGCTACACCTGTCTCCCCATCGGTCCGGGAACCGAATTTTCCAACGATGTCGACCTGGTCGATGACTGGGGCGTGGGATTTACCCGCAGTCCTCACGGCATACCGGTGCCATCGCGGCACCCTATACTGACCATCGAAGACCTTGACCGTTTCAAACCACCGGTGCCATCGCGGGACCACTTGTTGCTGGTTGACCTGATGAAAGAGCGCTTTGGAGATCAGAAGGCGGTTTTCTGGATGATGCGTGGCGCCTTTGTGAGAAGCTGGCGTCTTACCGGCATGCAAAATTTCATGATGATGATGTACGACAATCCCGACTTCGTACACCGGGTGGCGGAAATGGTCACGCAATACAGTCTCCAGCAGCTTGAAATGCTTATCGACGCCGGCCTCGATGTCGTCATCATCGAAGATGACATCGCCGACAAGAACAACGTACTTATTTCCCCGGATCAATTCAAAACCTTTGTCAACCCTTACAACCGAAAACTGGTGGACAGGGCACATGCGGCGGGACTCAAGGTGGTGCGCCACAGCGACGGAAATCTGTGGCCCATCCTCGATCTGCTTCTTGAATCCGGATATGACGGGCTCAACCCTCTGGAGCCCCAGGCCGGCATGCACCTCAAAAAGGTCAAGAACTATTGCGGAGACAGGTTGTGTCTGCTGGGCAACATCGACTGCCAGGAACTGCTTCCCAACGGCAAACCGCAACAGGTCCGGGATGCTGTGCGACAGGCCATCGATGATGCCGCAGCGGGGGGCGGTCTGATTATCTGCTCGTCCAATACCCTTCATCCCGGAGTCAGTCCGGAAAACTGTATCGCCATGTTTGAGGCGACAAAAGAACTGGGCCGCTACCAGTGAGTTCGCAGTGCTTATTTTAAAACTATAAAGATAGGTTCAAAACACGCCCAATATTTTTTATGGGAAATGCGGGTTAGAGTAACCGGCCGACGACCCGGTTTCGCCCCTGGTTTTTAGCCTGGTAGAGATACGTATCAGATTGCTGCAGCAGGGCTTCAACTGAAATTTTATTTCGGGGCGTTTCAGCCGTGAACCCGGTGACGCCGAAACTGGCGGTAATGGTGATTTGGTTTTCCTGGGCGTTGATGATTCGTTGGGAACATACCTCCCTGAGTCTATTCGCCAGAAGCATTGCGCCTTTGAAATCGGTTTCTGGCAGGACAACTAATAATTCCTCTCCACCATATCGGGCTTCCCAGTCGATCTGATCCCGAATCGATTCGATGATACATTTGACAAATTCTTTCAACACCTGGTCGCCCGCCAGGTGGCCGAACCGGTCATTCACGTTTTTAAAATGATCGATGTCGGAAAGGATCAGGGAGAGCGGGTGACGATACCGTGTGGATCTTTTAATTTCCTGTGGAAGACGTTCATTCAGATAGCCCCGGTTATAGGCGCCGGTGAGCGGATCCGTAATCGATAAAATTCGTATTTCTTCATTGGCTTTTTTTAAAGATTTTTCCAGCTCTAAAATCCGCAGACCGTTTTTGATACGGGCAACGAGTTCGTCACGATGCGCGGGTTTGGTCAGGTAGTCGTCTGCCCCGGCCTCCAAACCGGAAATGATATCGGCCTTGGAATCCTTTGACGTCAGCAGGACAATATACACATATCCTTCCGGGCTTTCACTTCGTATGGCTCTGCACAAATCAGGGCCTTCCATTTCAGGCATCAGCCAGTCGGTGAGGACGATGGGAAAAAACCGATGCCTGAACAGGTTCAGAGCCATCCGTCCATTTTCGACGGTTGTGACATCAAACCCCTCTTTTAGCAGGATATTTTCGAGTATTTTTCGGGAAATAGGATCGTCTTCAACCAGCAATACGGGGTATGAATCGTTCATGGTGATCCTCAATGTTCTGAGCTATATCCGGCTGATGACGTTCGTCGAGATGACCGGACAAGGTGCATTTAAGATAATGTACTGGGCTGTTGAGCCGTAAAGCAATTTTCCGGTTTTGGATCTTTTGGATATTCCGATATTTTCATAAGCGCTTCTTTATTTTTGAAAAATTTCATCGATAATATCTTGCCCTGAGGCGTCATTGGGTTGAGTTAATTTAATATCCTGATAATACTACAGATAAATAAAATAGTCAAACAAAGAATTGCCGGTGCTTGCATGATACACCTGCAGGCCGCCTGATAATGAGTTCTGATGAACTTATTTTAAAAATCGCATAAAAATATACATTAGAGAATATTGTTCTTGACAATCGAATATATAAAGAATAATAATCAACTCAAATAGGAGATATGGCGAATGATAGACGAAATAAGCTTGAAAATTCTCAAAATTTTGCAGGAGAAAGCCCGCATCCCGAACGTTGAGGTGGCACGACAGGTGGATATGGCGCCGTCCGCTGTTTTGGAGCGGATTCGGAAACTTGAAAAACAGGGCTATATCGATGGATATGAAGTCCGTTTGAATCCTGAAAAGTTTAAGCGGAACCTGGTTGCATTTGTTACCGTTGTGACAGGAGGGGAAGGCAAGAAAATGAATGCAGGCGAGGCGCTCTCAAAAATCCCTGAGGTTCAAGAGGTTCATTATATTGCAGGAGAAGACGGGTTTCTGATTAAAGTTCGGGTTTCGGATACTGAGGAGCTGGGCAGACTCATACGCCAAAAGATTCAGGCGATGCAGTTTGTACGTGCGACCCGCACCGCCATTTCCATGGCGACGTATAAGGAGACGGCGCGGATACCCATCGATGATACGGATATATTATAAAGAGGTGAATGATGATAAAAATAAATGAAAATTATCTTAAACTGCAGGCTTCATACTTATTTTCTGAAATTGCCAGACGCGTCAATGCACACCAGAAAGCTCACCCGAATCAGGAGATTATCAAGCTGGGCATCGGTGACGTTACCCGGGCCCTGCCCAGGGCGTGTATTGATGCATTTCACAGAGCGGTTGATGAAATGGCGGACGACCGTACATTCCGCGGCTATGGACCCGAACAGGGCTATCTGTTTTTGCGCGAAATCATCGCAAAAGAGGATTTTCAGCTGAAAGGGGCGGAGATTCACGCGGATGAAATTTTTGTGAGTGACGGCGCCAAGTGCGACACCGGTAATATTCAGGAAATATTTTCTACGGACATTTCCATCGCCATCCCGGATCCGGTTTATCCTGCATATATCGATACCAATGTGATGGCCGGCCGTACCGGCAATTTTACGGATGGGCGATACCAGGGAGTTGTCTATCTCGAGAGTACCAAGGAGAATGGCTTTGTGCCCGATTTTCCGGAATCACCGGTAGATTTGATTTATCTCTGTTATCCCAACAATCCCACCGGCGCGGTTATTACCAGGGAACAGCTCAAAAACTGGGTTGATTATGCAAGGGAAAACAAATCCTTGATTCTTTTTGATGCGGCCTATGAAGCCTTTCTAGGAAATGATGACCTGCCGAAATCCATATTTGAAATCGATGGGGCCAGGGAAGTGGCTGTTGAGTTCAGGAGCTTTTCCAAAACAGCGGGGTTTACAGGAACCCGCTGTGCATTTACCGTGGTGCCGAAGACCTGTCGGGCGTATACAAAAAATGGAGATGCCTATCCCTTATACGACCTGTGGAGCCGAAGGCATACCACCAAGTTCAACAGCGTTTCCTATCCTGTTCAAAGAGCGGCGGAAGCCGTATACAGCCCTGAGGGTAAAGCTCAATCCCGGGCGCTGATCGATTATTATCTGAAAAACGCGGCCTTTATTCTTAAAGAGATGCGCCGCATGGGATTTGACTGCGTAGGGGGTGAAAATTCACCTTATATATGGTTGGACTGCAACAGAGAGTCCTGGAAATTTTTTGATTTGCTTCTCAAGCAGGCGGGGGTGGTTTGTACGCCCGGTGCGGGTTTTGGCAAGTGCGGCCAGGGATTTATTCGGATAAGCGCTTTCAATAACTATGAAAATATCCAAAATGCCATGAAGCGTATCAGGGGAGTTTTAAGTGCTTAGAGGTTAAGTGAAGTTTTAAGCAGGCTTAAACCGAATCAATTTTTTGATCTAAAACCTGAAAATTAAAACAGATTGATATCATTCATGAAAAATATTTCGAAGAAGAGGATGGCTATCTATGCCCATGTCAGAATCTTTTAAAAAGAGACTTTTTCCCTCCATCGTGGAAATCGCGGATCATTTTGGAACCCCGTTTCATATATATGACGAGACGGGTATCCGTGAAACCTGCGATGCGTTCATGGGTGTTTTCTCGCGTGTAAAAGGGTTTCGGGAATATTATGCAGTTAAAGCGCTTCCAAATCCCGTTATTCTATGTATTTTGAAGGAGATGGGCTGTGGATTCGATTGCAGCTCCATACCTGAACTTTTACTGAGCCGTCGTGTCGGTGGGTACGGCGATGACATCATGTTCACATCCAACAATACAAGTTCGGAAGAGTTCGAAGCGGCGGCGGCGGACGGTGGGTGTATTTTAAACCTGGACGACATCTCGCTTGTGGCAAAGGTGCCGGAAATGCCGGAGATGATATGTTTTCGATTTAATCCAGGTCCGAAAAGAAGCGGTAACAGCATCATCGGTAATCCTGTTGAAGCTAAATATGGTTTGCGCACGGACCAGTTGCCGCAAGCCTACCGCTTAGCAATCAAACGAGGCGCCAAGCGCTTCGGTATTCACAGCATGCTCGTCTCCAATTCGCTCAGCAGGGCCTATATGGTAAAAACCGTGGCTATGCTGCTGGAGACCATCGCGTGGCTTTCTGGAGAAATCGGCATCCGGTTTGAGTTCGTCAACATGGGCGGCGGTCTGGGTATCCCCTATAAACCGTCCGACCAAGCCATCGATATCAATCGTATGGCCCATGAAATTACATCACTTCTTTCAACGTTTAAATCGCGAAACGGATATGAACCCAATCTGTATATAGAGAGTGGTCGATATATCACGGGCCCACACGGCGTCCTTGTGACCCGGGCGATCAACCGCAAAGAAACCTACCGGACCCATATCGGTGTGGACGCCTGCATGTCTTCTCTGATGCGTCCGGCAGTTTATGGTGCATATCACCACATCGAGGTCATTGGTAAGCATGCGGATCAACCCCTGAAAAAAGTGGATGTGGTGGGATCTCTTTGCGAGAATAACGACAAGTTTGCCATCCAAAGAGCTTTGCCGGAAATAAACGACGGCGATATCTTGTGCATCCATGATACAGGCGCCCACGGTCATGCCATGGGATTCAACTATAATGGACGCTTACGGCCCCAAGAACTTTTATTAAAAAAAGACGGTTCAATAGTGTTGATCCGGAGAGCAGAGGCGGCTGAAGACTATTTTGCGACCTTGAATTTTAAGCCGGATGTCATGACGGACGGGACCTCGTTAATCCGGGCGGCTTGATATACTGATGAAGAATTGAAAGACAGCGTTGAATGCGTTATTTGTATGATATGTGAAACAAACTACCCATTTTTTAACACATTTTTAATGAAATTACATGCGGATCAGGTGTATCAGATTTTATTCTATTGAAATATATAGAAAAAAATCATAGTATTATCTTTGCATTAATTTTGCATGCTTTTATCCCGTACGGTTGTGATTGCATCGGCGGATGCATGTATGATAGTCTATAGACAAAGCAAGCAAAGAATGGAGATCATTTCATGAAACAACATCACATCGTTAACCTGATCCTCTTGGTTTCAGTGCTTATCGTGTTCGGGTGCAGCGGTGGAGACAGCAGTTCGGGTCTGGACGATGCCAATGGAAAGGGTACGGGTACGCTGGTGTTGAGCCTTACGGACGCACCCGCAGGCGACGTGAAGGCGGTTTATATAACCATTGAAGAGGTCAGGGTTTGTGTAGAGGCAACCGAAGAGAATAATGACGTTAATCCCGAAGAAATAAAGGACGGCTGCATTTGGGAGGTTATCACCAGGCCCGGGGAAATCTATAATCTGCTTGAGCTGGTAAATGGTGTGACGGAAACAATTGGCGTTGCGGATCTTCCTGCCGGCACCTACCATCAAATGCGTTTGATGATTGGCACACAATCGGATAATGGCGCTGAATCCGTTAAGGGTTTCAACATTCTTGGTGAAGAACATCCTTATGTAAATTACCTTATCGATAATGATGATAAAGCGCAGGACCTGAAGGTTCCCAGCGGTGTTCAAAGCGGGATCAAACTGGTGCGTGAGTTTGAGATAACTGCAAATGAGGTCACCGAATTGGTTCTCGATTTCGATGCGCAAAGGTCCATCGTGAAAGCGGGAAAAAAGGATAAATATATTCTCAAACCTACCATCAAGGTTTTGGATACAAAGCATATGGCCAGGCTGACCGGAACGGTTACGGATGCAAATGAGGTTTCGCTGGAAGGTGTAACTATAAGTGCACAGTATACGGAAAGCCCATCCGGATTGATTGTTGAAGCATCGACGGCGACCGATAATGCCGGCGGCTATCAATTGCTTTTGGGAAAAAATAAAGAATATACCATCGTTGTATTTTCAAATGGGTACGCACCGGCATGTATTTTAATTAACGTATCTGATGGGGATCTGAATACTTGTAATTTTTCACTTGAAGCAGCTGAAGGCAGCAGGCAGGTTACGGGAACCATTACAGGCGCAGACAATGAGGCGGATGTGAGTCTGAGCATAAGAAAAATCGATCAGACTTGCGGGAATGGCAATCAGGAAATTGAGCTTTTAACTCAAACCATTGCATACGACAATACTGTCGGTTACGTATATTCAGTGATACTCCCCACGGGTGAGGGGTACATGGCGGTTGCTTCGCACGGCGTGAATAAATCTTCTAAAAGCTTTAGTGTTAAAGAAGGGATGGATCCTCAGGAAGAGAATCTTGCCTTTGATACGATAAATTAAACGCATAAAAATAGAATAATAAATTTCAAGGGCACATGGGACGTTAAGCTTGCATGTGCCCTTGTTTCATTTGAGGAATTGTCATATATACTTTAAGGTCAACCATAACAGATAAACACCCGTCACATGGGTAAGGCAATCCTATCCGCATGAAAGAAAAAAGCCGGACCGTCCAGAAAATGTTCGGCCAGATCGCCGGGCGATACGACCTGATGAATCGATTGATGACATTCGGTCAGGATCAGGTTTGGCGGAGGTGTGTCGTCAGGGCGGCTGCTCCGCCCAAGGGCGGAATGATGCTGGACGCGGGAACGGGAACCGGCCGCATCGGTCAGGCAGCATTGAAAGATGATCCCCGGGTCACGGTCGTGGGATCGGATTTTTCCCTCGAGATGATGCTGGTGGGCAGACAGCGTAAAACCGGCGGCAGCATGTTGTGGTGTGCAGGCGATGCATTGTGCCTTCCTTTTAAAAGAGCCAGTTTTGATGTGGTGACATCAGGCTACCTCATACGGAATGTCGGCGATGCCGTACAGGCGTTTTCAGAGCAGGTTCGAGTCGTCAAGCCCGGAGGACGGGTGGTTTGCCTTGATACATCCCCGCCGCCTGATAATTTATTTCGAACCGCGATTCTGTTTTTCCTGAATACCATCATCCCTTTTCTGGGGCAGCTGATTTCAGGAAACAGATCTGCGTACACCTATCTTCCGGAATCCACCAAGCAATTTTTCACGCCTGAACAACTGGCACACATGATGCGGGCAGCAGGTCTTGCGGATATCACGTATCGCAAATATATGTTCGGAACGATCGCGGTGCATGCGGGAGTCAAACCCCACAGTATTTAAGTATTTGTTGTTTTTATCACCAAAACGCGAAAGGACGAAAACACGAAAAAAATTAAATAATTTCGTGTTTTCGTGATTGGTTTTTTCTCGCGCCCATGCTTATTTGGAGATGATCCACAATCATTAACTGAACTCATCGCAATCATCCATGTACTGTATCGAGACCCAGACACTGACGTTGAAAATGCAAGTGGTTCATGTTGCGTCTTTGTTTAGACATGAAGCGATCATACCAGACATTGCGAACAAACTGATCCTTGAATTCAAAAACCTTGCCAGCTTGCAAAACCCGATAATTGTTGATGAAAATCATGTGATTTTAGATGGCAACCATCGAGCCCATGCATTCAATGTTTTGAAATTTAAATTTATTCCAGTGTGCAAAATCGATTATTTCAACGACTGCACCCGTTTAAGATATTGGTTTCGACTCCTGGGAAATGTTGAAAATTACGCGGTGATTCAACGGGCGGTTGAAAAATTCGGAGGTGTTTTCGAACCGATAAAAAACAGGGCGGATCTCAAAAAGCATCTCAGCGAAAATTGCCTTGCCTTTGGTGTGCAGAGAGCAGATGCTTATGCAGTTGCTCGTTTTTCTAATAGATGTTGCGTGGATCAGGTTGCTGTATATCAAGTCATTCAGGACATTCAGGACACATTGGCGGCGCAGGGCGTTACCCTGGCATATGTACCCTGTAAGACAGTTCACAAAGATCAGTTCTGCAAAACAATGAAACCGGACGAGTTGGTGATTTGGACACCGCAGATAACCAAGGAGATGGTGGTTGCCGCCGCGCGTCAACATAGGGTTTTTGCGCCGAAAACAACCCGGCATGTCATACCGGTCAGACCGCTGAACGTCAATGTTCCCGGCTACTGGTTCACGGAGAATGTCTCATTGGAGGAAATCAACCGTCGATTTGACGCGTTTCTTGAAAAGAAAAAAATCAGAAAGTTCAGTCCGGGTTTGGTGCTGGACGGACGATATTATGAAGAGGAACTGGTGGTTTTTTACGATTAGAAAAGAGGATGTTTATCATGAATCACGTAGCAAAAATGATCAGTCTTTCGGCCATCGGTCTGTATGCGCCAGGTCATGTGGCGAAAATTACCACGAAAATATTTAAACTAGGGGGGAATATCGTCGATGTTGAAGAAAACTGCCGGAGGGGTCTTTTTTCAATTTTCTTGATTGTTGATTTTTCAGCTGCAGTGGATACCGCGGAAAAAATTGTCTCCCATCTCATGGAGATAGAACGGGAAACTGATTTGAAAGTTATTCTGGACCGTCTGGATCGATATGAAAAAGAGGACATGGTGATCCCCTCCAGGCAGGAAAATCATCAGGTGACGATTATCGGTGTTGACCAACCCGGCATCATTGCCAGGATTTCCAGCCTGTTTCATCAGTACAATGTGACCATTGAAAATTGCAGGATGATCGCGCGCGGTAAACTGTTTTCAATGGAAATGATCATCAACACCAGCGAGATAAAAAAGGCGCAGGATGCAACCCATGCGGAAAGCATCGAACGCATGAAGCACGATTTAAAAGCATTGTGTTCCACCATCGACCAAAGTGTGGTCATCCAAAGCGGAGATATTTTTAAAAAACGCCAAAAGCTGGTGGTTTTTGATGTAGAATCGAGCCTGATTCAGCAGGCATCATTGAAAAATTTTATTGCCGGCATTAAGGGCGCCGGAGCATTTGAAGACCATAAGCTCGATGCCATTGATGCGTCGGGCGATCAGATGCAGGCGATCATCGAAAATGCCAAATATCTAAAAGGCATCCCGATCGTTGAGTTACAACGAATCAGCGAAACCCTTGAACTCAATCCCGGAACAGTGGAATTGATAAATATATTGAAGTCCATGGACTTTAAAATTGCACTTCTGTCGACCGGGTTCAGCTTTTTTATCAAGAAAATTTTTGAAGCTGCAGGGGTCGACTATGCATTTGCCAATACACTCGAGGTGGATGACAAGGGTGTCGTTACCGGTGAACTGCAGGAGCCGGTTATCACAAGCGATACAAAAGATGACCTGCTGGAATTCATCTTGAAAAATGAGAAGATAGACCGTGAACAGGTCATTGCGGTGGGTAACGGCTCCGGAACCTCCCACTTTATAGAAAATGTCGGCCTGAGCATCGCGTTCAAGCCGGAAAAATGGGATATGAGGACCGATGGCGTGCTGAGCCATGATCGCATCCTGAATATCTTATATTGCCTCGGCATTCCAAACCCGGACAATTTATGAGCCTGAGGAGGCTAAACAGTGGAATACGAATATCTTAAGATAGAGAAAAACCGGCACGTGGCAATGCTTAGCTTAAACCGGCCTGATAAGTTGAATGCATTGAATGTCGGCCTCATGACCGAGATTCTGCATGCCGCCGAATCTTTCAGGGCGGATGCATCGACACGGGTGGTGATTTTTACCGGCATCGGCAAGATGTTTTCCGCGGGCGTAGATCTATCGGATACGGCTTACATGCAACATGTTAAAAACGATTCAACCCTCATGAAACTGAGATTTTTGCGGCTGGGATCACGCATGATTAAAGCCATATTTGATATGGATGCCATCACGATTGCAGCGATAAACGGTGCGGCGACAGGCGGCGGTGCCTGCATTGCGGCAGCCTGTGATTTTCGCATCGGTGCGGCTGACTGCCGAATCGGATATCCGGAAGTTGGTTTGGGGATGAATTTGAGCTGGGGCGCTTTACCTATGTGTGTCCATCTTATCGGTCCTGCCAGGGCGAAGCGGATGGTGATTCTGGCCAAGAAAGAAAACGCCGAAACCCTTCATCGATGGGGGTATTTGGATGAGCTAGTCCCTCCGGATCAACTCCTGTCGGAAGCAAGGGCCATGGCTGAAGAATTTGCGGCAAAACCGCCGATTGCTGCCCAAATGGTGAAACGCAGCATCAACGCCATGGCTTCGGCCCTTGATCCGGTCGTGATGCATATGGATGCGGATCAGTTTTTACTTACCTTAAACACCCAAGACTGCATTGAAGGCGTAACGGCATTTCTGGAAAAGCGGAAACCGGAGTTTAAGGGGGATTGATTTGATATCAGAATAATTATCGCTCGAACCATGCCGTACTCCGACATTCTTGTTTGTCATGACTTCAAGATTTTTGGGCTTTAAGAAGAAAATTCAGGACCGGGGGAACCACGACGGTACTGATAATGACCATGATAATGATGGCCGAGAAAAGGGAATCGGAAAGCACACCCAGCGCTTTTCCCGTGGTCGCAAAAATAAGCGTAACTTCACCACGGGGAACAAGCCCCCAGCCCACCACCGACTTCTGTACCGGTCCTGCAAGCATACCGGCAAGTATTTTTCCCACGAATGCCGCTACGGTAATTCCCAACGCCAGTAACAGAATGCCCGGTTGAATGAAGACCTCGATTTTGACTTCCATGCCTGTCCTGACAAAAAAAAGGGGGACCAGGAAATATGCCAGCGGTTTAATAAGCGTTTGAACATGAATATCGGCGTGAGTTTCAAGTAGTTGAATCACCTTACGCTTTGCTTTTTGATGGGAGTTGCTGATGGCGGCTTCAATATCTCGAATAATGTCGGGATCGTCGAAATGGATAAAGTGAACGGGTTCCAGGATTAAGCCGGCTGCAAAGGCGCCCACAATCGGCGCAAGTCCCATGAAATCGGCAAGGCACGCAAACATCAGGCAGAAACTGATGGCCAGGATAAATTTCATGCCGACACCCGGATGAATGCGTGAAAATGTTTTTCCCAGCCATTGGGTTAGAATCTGGCCCAGAAAAATTGCTGCGCCGAGAAATGCAACCGCCTTGAATGTAATCCAGGCAACCCCTTGAAGATTGATATTTCCTGATTCCACAATCGCCTTGATGACGGCAAGGATGCTTAACCCCAGGATATCGTCTATAACGGCCGCGCCTAGAACGATCCTGGCTTCTTCGCTTTTCAGCTTCCCCAGATCTTGAAAAACCCTGGCTGTAATTCCAACGGAAGTCGCTGTTAGCATCGCCCCCAGAAAGAGACGGGTCTCGAATTTCATAGCGGGCATAAACACCGGTGCAACGATACTGTAAGCTAAAAGAAAGGGCAGCACAACGCCCACGCAGGCCACCAGAAACACGCGGAAACCGAGACGGCGCATTTCTTCGATTTTCGATTCCAGTCCCACTTCGAAAAGGAGGATAACGACTCCCAATTCCGAGAGAAATTTAAATACCAGGTCATGTTTGACAGGTTCGATGAAATTCAAACCGGCCAGGGAGAGATTTCCAAGCACGATTCCGACAAAAAGTTCTCCCATTACGGCGGGTTGACCGATGCGTTCGATCAATGTCGATATGCGGGTCAATATCAGTATAAACGCGATCCAGAAAAAAATGACACCTGTAGTCATGGGCCTATTAACCCCTCAAATAAATATTTTCCCGGAAGCCGGGTGAACACTCTCAAATCGCAACCAAGACACACGGTATATTGAGAGACCCATCAGGATATCAGCGGATCATCATGTTTCTTTGCTTACATATCATCAAAAAGCATGCCGTTTTTCGCAAGAGGGTTAAAAAAAATATAACCAAATGATATTATTGATTAAGATGTTAATAGAGAGCTTCGCCTGTGATGTATGGGCTTCAAAAAGGAAGGAAAGACGATAAAACTGTCAACGATCAAGTTACAGTTCTAAATGCGTTCATGCTCGGTCCGCTCGATGATCTCCTCTTGGTGGTACGCATCCAGGTCCACAAAATAGTCGCTGTAACCTGCCACGCGGACCAGCAAATCCCGGTATTCGTCCGGTTCGGCCTGGGCTTTTCTGAGGGTTTTTGTATCGATGACGTTGAATTGAATATGATGTCCGTCGAGTTTGAAGTAGGTTCGGATCAGGTGGGCTAGTTTGTCGATATCTTCGTCTTTTTCGAGCACGCTCGGCATAAAACGCTGGTTGAGAAGCGTGCCGCCGGATTTGACCTGATCCATTTTACCGAGGGATTTGATGACCGCTGTAGGGCCGTGACGGTCTGCGCCATGTGACGGGGAGGTTCCGTCGGATATGGGTTTTCCTGCCAGCCGTCCATTTGCCGACGCACCGAGCATTTTTCCGAAATAGATATGACAGGTCGTGGACAGCATGTTCAAATGATAGGTGCTTCCTTTGGTGTTGGGCTTTCCGTCAATGGCTTCGAACAGGGATGCATAGACGCGTTGCATGATGGCATCCGCCCGGTCATCGTCATTGCCGAAAAAGGGTGTTTTATTCCACAATCGAAGTCTGAGCGTTTCCCGGTCTTTGAAATCATGTTGCAAGGCGTCAAGAAGTTCATCCATGGAAAGGGTTTTATCCTCAAAGACATGTTTTTTAATGGCGGAAAGACTGTCCGTGACGGTTCCGATGCCGCAGCATTGAATGTAGTTGGTGTTATAGCGGGGGCCGCCGTTGTAATAATCTTTTCCTTGCTGAATGCAGTCCCTGATGACGACGGATAGAAAAGGGGCCGGTGCATGGTTGGCAAACATCTTTTCAATATAGTTGTTCACGCGGATTTTAAGATCAACGATATGGTTGAGCTGCCGCTGGAAGGCTTCGTAAAGTTTTTCAAAACTGTTAAAACTTTTCGGGTCCCCTGTCTTAATTCCGACATGTCTCAGGGTCAGCGGGTCCATGCCGTTGTTGAGCGCCAATTCAAGAATTTTCGGGACGTTGAGATAGCCGGTCAGGATATAGGCTTCTTTGCCGAAAGCGCCGGTTTCGATGCAGCCGCTGCAGCCGCCTTCCCTGGCATCTTCGATACGCTTTCCGGTTCGGACCTGTTCCATCACGACTTCATCGGCATTGAAGACGGAGGGGTAGCCATAGCCTTTACGGATGATACGGCAGGCTTCTTTGAGAAAACGGTCCGGGGTTTTGTCACTGATCTGTACGTTGCTCTGGGGCTGGAGCAGATGGAGCTCATCAATGACTTCCAGGATGAGGTAAGAGACCTCATTGACCCCGTCACTGCCGTCCGGTTTGAGACCGCCCAGATTGATGTTCGTGAAATCATTATAGGTTCCGCTCTCCTGTGCTGTGACCCCGACCTTCGGAGGAGCCGGGTGGTTGTTGACCTTGATCCAGAAACAGCTGATGAGTTCTTTGGCTGTTTCGCGATCCAACGTGCCATTTTCCAGATCTTTTTTATAAAACGGAAACAGATGCTGGTCCAGATGTCCCGGATTCATGGCATCCCATCCGTTTAATTCGGTAATGGTCCCCAGATGAACGAACCAATACATCTGGAGCGCTTCCCAGAAGTTTCTCGGAGTCCGGGCCGGAACCCGGCGGCAAATTTCGGCGATACGTTGCAGTTCACCTTTTCTTTCAGGGTTTTTTTCCGAGGCGGCCAAGTGATCTGCCAGCGCTGCATGCCGTTCGGCAAAAATAATGGCTGCGTCACAGGCGATATCCATGGCTTTCAGTTCTTCCGCTTTATCCGCTGCATCCGGATCATTCAGGTAGTCGAGGTTCTGCAAACGCTGTGCAATGTCTGCCTTGAAATCGCGCATCCCCTTTTCATATATCAGTCCGTCCAATGTCGTGTGGCCGGGTGCACGCTGTTCCATGAATTCGGTAAACAATCCGCTATGATAGGCGTTTGCCCATGCTTCAGGGACATGGGCAAAGACGCGCTCACGCATATTTTTGCCCTTCCAGTAGGGTATGACCTCTCTTGCATAGTTTTGGATGTCTTCTTCGGAAACAGTGAATCGTGTCATGGGTCTGCTGTTCAGGGTACGGAGGTCTTCGACCGTGTGGCAGGTCAGTTCCGGAAAGGTCGGAGTGGCCTTTGGAAAAGGGCCGCGTTCCCCCACAATTAGCTCATCGGTACCGATATAGATGGTCTTTTTTTCACACAAGTGCTTGAAGGTCAGGGCCCGCATGACCGGCGTGGCGTATTTCCCGTAATTTTCCTTATAAAAGGCCGTTTCCATCAGGGCACGTTCAATGGAGATGCAGGGGTGGGCCTGAAAGCTTTCCTGCCGGAGTTTTTCGATTCTAAAGTTCATGAGAGTCAACCTCCTATGTCGACATCCAGTTCAAAAGCCTCTAAACGCTTTTTTACGGCAGCCAGTTCATCCTTCGTGGGCGGCTGAATATGCTTGGCCTGATATTCCATTTGAAAGCGGATGTACTTGTCTTTCTGAAAGTCATGATAGGGTAAGATATGCACGTTTTGGATTTCCGGCAAGACCCGCAGAAATAAACCCATGACGTCGACGTTTTCATCGTCATCGTTTATTCCCGGAATTAACGGAATCCGTGCGGTAATTTCGACGCCTGATCGTGCAAGCTGTTTGAGATTGTTCAGGATGAGGTCATTCGAAACGCCCGTATATTTCCGGTGTCGTTCCGGATCCATCATTTTTAGATCAAACAGGAAAAGGTCCGTTTCCCGGGCTACGGTCATAAGCATTTTCGTGTCGATATAACCCGATGTATCCACGGTTCGATGAATCCGCTCTCTACCGCATACGCGCAGAAGTTCCAGCAGAAATTCAGGCTGCATCAACGGCTCGCCACCGGAGAACGTTACACCGCCGCCGGATTCATCATAAAATGGGATATCCTTTTTAATGATTTCCATCAAATTATCGACGCTTATGATTCTGCCGTTCATTTCGCGCGCTTCTGCGGCACAGACATCCGCACAGGCACCGCAGGCCTTACACAAATCCCTATCCGTTGTAATACCATCAGAGGTGAGGAACAAGGCGCCTTCCGGACATACGGCCACACATTCACTGCAGCCGATGCAGCGTTCTTTTCGATAAACAATCCGGGGCGTCATTTCAATACCCTCTGGATTGTGACACCACCGGCATGCCAACGGACACCCTTTGAAAAACACGGTGGTTCTGATGCCGGGCCCGTCATGGATTGCAAACTGCTTGATGTCGAAAATCATACCGGTTTTCATTTATGACAAGCGTTTCTCTATTTTTTTGGATGTTTCGGTTGCCGACAACCCGCCCAGGGCCGTGCACCTCAGCTCACGCGGGAGGCTTTTCCCCACACGATCCATGGCTTGTATGACTTCGTCCAGGGGAATGACCGGATCAAATCCGGCAAGTGCCATATTGGCACAGGACAGGGCATTGCCCGCAGCCATTATATTTTTTCCCAGACATGGTACTTCGACGCGGCCGGCAACCGGGTCACATGTCATGCCAAAGCTGTTTTGAAGTGCCATGGAAGCTGCTGTTACAGCTTGTTTGGCTGTACCGCCCATAATGGTTGCCAAAGCGGCAGCCGCCATGCCCGAAGCTGCACCGCATTCCGCCTGGCAGCCGCCCACCTCGGCGGCAAATGTTGAAAATGTTGCGATGAAAACCCCGATCATGCCGCCTGCCAGCATGGCCTGTGCCGCTTTTTTTTCATCGCCTCCCAACAATTCGGACGCACCCATGATCGCACCCGGTAGACATCCGCAGGCACCGGCAGTGGGCGCTGCTAAAATCACACCCATGGCGCTTTTGACCTCCATCATGACCGTGATATAGAGAATGATCCGGTTGAAAACCCCGGCATTCAGCAATTGCCCGGAGGAAAGCTTTTCCGAAAACTTCTTGGATTGGCACCCTAATATGCGATCTGTATAGGTTGTGCCCTTCAGACCACCGTGAATGGATTGACGAACAATGCGGAACAGTCCTGTCATCTGGTCGAGAACCTGTTTTTCGCTGATGTCGCCTCGTCGGCTTTCATAAACCAGAGCCAGGTCCGCCAGGCTCATGGTGCGGTCTTTACAGTAATGCAGCATCTCGCTGCATGAGCGAAAAGGGATGGTTGAATTTCCGGTTCTCAGAATCGGAAGCACCGGCGGCAACATTTTTACATCAACGACGCCGGGTTGTCTGAGAATTTCTTTTACAAGGTCCGGGGCCATGGCTTCATGGCTGGAAACCCGAACAAAAGGGGTGGTGTCTGATACCTTTTCCAATGGATGCGCCTCAATATTCAAGGCGCCTAACCGGCTCATCATGCGGTTTATATCGTCGGAATAATAGAAAAGGGTTTCGTATTGATCGCCGATAATAGCAACATGGTTTCCATCGATATCTGTAATCTCGATCATGCCGCCGCCGGTCGAAATAGCTTTGAGAAAATGAGTTTCGTGAGTGTTTGAAACGGTCAGACGGTAGGTATTGGGATGCATATCGCCGAACTTCCCGATTTCAAACCGAAAATTGATTTTAGCCTGCATCATTTCAGCTTGATACGACAGCAGCCGCTCGTCCTCCGCATCAAAGCCTAAAAGGCCGCTGACGATACCCATGTCCGAGCCCTGGGAGGTATGGGTCGTGGGCAGAGAACCTGTTTCGTCAAAAGCCACCAGAACATTGCAGATATTTTGACCCATCAATGCGCGCGCCAATTTCCCGATTCTTAATGCCGCAGCACTGTGTGAACTGGAGGGGCCTCTCATGACGGGTCCAATTACATCATTAAATATGCTGGGTTGCCTGAATATCATCTTCTCCTGTCCGGACCGCCGATGCGGCTAAAATTTAAGGTCGTTGAAATAACATGGAAATTATCATATCATGATACCCGGATTCTGCAATTATTGATTTTGTATTTTTTCTTTCAAAAACTCATAAATAGAAAGCGTTGAAAATCGATTTGTTATGCCGGCTGAGCATGATGTGATAAACCGATCTCATGCTGACGGCAGGACATGAACAAAGGAAGGGACGATGGCATATGAAACCACGACGATCGATTTTATCGGTGCCCGGGCATATCGAAAAAATGCATGCCAAGGCAAGAGAAAGTGCTGCGGATGTGGTGATGCTGGATTTGGAGGACAGCGTTCCCATGGACGCAAAGGAAGCGGCAAGGGCCCAGGTCATCCGGTCATTGGCAACGATGGACTGGCAAAACAAAATTATTTCCGTGAGATGCAATGGCCTGGAAACGCCATTTGGGTATCGGGATATTCTTGAAGTGGGGGAGCATGCCGGACATGTCCTCGACACGATGGTTATCCCGAAGGTCCATCACCCCGGGGATGTTCATTTTGTCCATCGCATGTTCGACGGCATTGAGATGAACAAGGGGATTGACAAAAAAATCGGTATCGAGGCTTCCATCGAAAGTGCAAAGGGATTGGAAAATGTCACGCGGATTGCCGGATCGAGTGACCGGATCCGCTCTCTTGTTTTCGGCATTGCCGATTATTCAGAATCCATCGGCGCAAGACTGGTCTCCATATCAGGACACGGCGAAGGGGAAGACGACATCTACCCGGGACACCGGTGGCATTTTCCGCTGAGCCGGATCATCATGGCGGCCAGGGCAAATGGGTTGGCAGCCATTGATGCGCCCTTCGGAAATTTCAAGGATCGGGACGGTTTAAGGCGATCCGCCGCCATGACAAGCGCGTTGGGATATAACGGCAAATGGGTGATACATCCCAGCCAGATCGATATCGTCAATGAGATTTATTCACCATCGATCGAAGATATCGAACGTGCAAAAAAAATCATCCGGGCTCATGAAGAAGCGGTTCAATCGGGTCGCGGGGCAGTGGCTGTCGAGGGCAGAATGGTGGACAACGCCACCATCCGCCTGGCCGAAAAAATCATGGCACAGGCTGAATATTTGAAAAGGGAGCGGAGCGGCGAAAAATGAACCATGAACCTTTTAGGAATATTATTTCGCAAATCGCCGGCGTTGTTTTAGGAAAAGAGGAACAGATCAGACTCGCACTGACCTGCCTTTTTGCAAAAGGGCACCTGCTCATCCAAGACATTCCCGGTATTGGAAAGACGACATTGGCAAAAGCCCTGTCAAAATGCCTTGGTCTCAATTTTCGCAGGATACAATTTACCAGCGACATGCTGCCGGGCGATATCCTGGGGACGTCGATTTTTGAGCAGAAAAGCAGTGCCTTTGTTTTTCATCCGGGGCCGATTTTCACCCAGGTGCTTTTAGCGGACGAGATCAATCGTACAACGCCCAAAACCCAGAGCGCCCTCCTTGAAGCAATGCAGGAACAACAGGTAACGATCGAAGGCGAAACCCGCATGCTTGAGAGTCCGTTCTTTGTTATCGCCACCCAAAATCCGCTTGAGCAGTATGGGACGTTTCCCCTGCCGGAATCACAGCTCGACCGATTTCTCATGCGCATTGAACTGGGGTATCCGGATCGTGCCGCCGAGAAGAAACTCCTGAAAAGTGAGAATATCAGGCATGTTTTATCTAAGATGCCGGAATGCATTGTGTTTAGGGATGTTCTGGACATCCAGCAGCGGGTCGATTCGGTTCATATATCGGACGCGTTGTTGAGCTATATCCAGGACATTCTGGAATTTACCCGTTCTTCGAATCACTTTCATGTGGGTCTCTCGCCGCGGGCCGGTCTGGCGCTGATGCAGGCTTCTCGATCCTGGTCGCTCCTGCACGGACAGGAGTATGTGCTGCCGGAAGATGTACAGAAGGTTATGCCCTGGGTTGTGGGGCACCGGCTTCGATCCAAAGAAGATTTGGAGGAGCTGCCGAGAAACCGGTTGATGGAGGTGCTCAGGGAGGTTCCGGTGCCTTGATGTGTGAGGAGCAAGAATAAGTAGTAAGCAGTAAGTAGTAAGGAGTAATCCCTACTGCTTACTGATATTGCAAAGCACCGGGTTGAGAGATATGACAATTGATGAAAGCAAAATAAGCTCGGTATCAAAGGTCACCAGAATGGGCAAAATGCGATGTCTGCCGACACGCTATGGCTGGATTTTTATCGTCACTGTTTTCGGTATGCTGGCAGGATCAATTAATTACAATAACAATCTCGGGTTTCTCTTTACATTTCTTCTTACCAGCATGGCAATGGTTTCCTTGATCCACTCTTATCGGAATATTTCCGGAATTCATATTGAATCGGTTGAAACATGGCCGGTTTTTGAAAAGCAACCGGCTATTTTTTATTTTCACATGCGTGAAGCAATTTCTCAGCGTATCGGGATTCGGTTTAGCGTTCCCGGGAGCGAAGAAACGGTTGCGGATTTTGTTCCGAACATAAAAAGTCGGGTGGCTGTTTCGGTTCCGGCGATCAAGAGAGGGGTGGTTTCTCCTGGTGAGCTGGTCGTCGATAGTGCTTATCCGTTTGGATTATTTCGCTTTAAAGTTGAATTTTACCTGAATATCGGATGCTTCGTATATCCGAAGCCCATACCGGTCCACAAACTGACAACACAGGACCTACTGCGGGCGCATACGGCAGAAGGCGGTTCACCTGCAACCGCTGATGATTTTAAGGGGCTTCGATCCTATCAAAACGGCGATCCTATCCAGCGCATATTCTGGAAAGCTTATTCCAGGGGACAGGGATTGCTGATAAAAGAATTTGCGGGTGCCGAGGCGCCTGCGCTGTTTTTCGACTGGCATAAGATAACGGCTGAAAATATTGAAAAGAAACTTTCTATGTTGTGCGCGATGATTTTAAAGGCCCATGGCCTGAAATTACGTTATGGTTTAAAACTTCCCGGTAAGAAAATCATTCCGGACAGAGACGAGCATCACAAACACAGATGTCTGCAGGCACTGGCGTTATTTTAATGAAGGAACCTGTCAGAAAACATACGCTGCCCATGGTTTCCATTTTGGGAATCGCCAATATTCCGCTGCTTTTCACCCTGCCGGTCTGGATTACGCTTTGGTGTCTTAGCTTGTGGGGCTATGCCGTTGGGGCTCATATGAGAAAGTGGCCGTGGCCCAACCGGCGCATACGTCTGGGGCTCACGGTTATCGGGTGTATGCTTGCATTCTCTTTCTTAGGAGAGGGGCGTATCGGCGGCAACACGTTTATCGGCCTTCTTGCCATCATGGCGGGACTGAAGCCATTTGAGAATGTGAATCACCGGGACAGAATGGTTACGCTGCTGCTTGTTTATTTCACGATTATCAGCAGCCTCTTCGTTATCGAGAACCTCCTGATTACCCTGTACATGTTCTTTTCGGTTTTTATAACGACCGTCGGTTTGATTCACTTCAATCATCCGGGCAGACCGCCGGCGGAAGGTTTTCGGCTTACGGCAATAATTATGGCGCAAGCCATCCCGGCAATGATATTGCTTTTTATATTTTTCCCGAGAATTGAGGGGATTTTTATTACCTTTCGTGGAAGTGTTCAGGGTCGTACGGGGTTTTCAGAAAGCGTGGCGCCGGGTTCCATTTCAAGGCTGGTAAAAGACAATAAAATCGCATTCCGGGCCGAATTTCCGGGAGACTTGCCAATGGCGGAAGAGTTGTACTGGCGTGGGCTCGTGCTTTGGGATTTTAACGGCAGCGCTTGGGAAAGAGGGAGCACGGCGTCCAGAATTAAAAGACAGATAGGCGGGAAACGGGCGTTTGAATATAACATTTCACTTGAACCTCACCGAAAAAGATATCTTGTTGCATTGGATCTGCCCACCACGACACCGGCCTTTACCCGCTTAATGGAAGACTATACACTCGTTCGCAGATGGCCGCTGAACAGAGGATTACGGTATTATGTAAAATCATACACGGATGCCTCCGCCGATTCTTTAGCTGTACGTGTCGCTCGGGCACTTCAGCTTCCCGAAGACGGGAATGCAAAAAGCCGAGCCCTCGCCAAAATGTGGATGGAGCAAAACGATTCTCAGGAGCGCATCATCGATCAAGCCATTGGTTATTTCAGATCCAACAATTTTCAATACACCTTCAATCCGCCGTTGATGCTAAAGGATCCGGTGGATGCCTTTCTTTTTGAAAAGCGAAAAGGGTATTGTGAACACTATGCATCTGCATTTGCTTTTTTAATGCGTGCTGCCGGCATTCCCGCCAGAATGGTCGTCGGCTATCTGGGCGGGGACCGGAATCCCTATGGGAATTATTTGATTGTCAGGCAGTATCACGCTCATGCCTGGACCGAAGTGTTTTTAGAGGGTAAAGGGTGGGTCAGGATCGACCCGACTACAGCGGTCGTTCCGGAAAGGGTCTCCATGGGGCTGGCGGAATCCCTGATGACGGATGAACTGCCTGCCTTTCTCATGCGAACGAAGCTGGGGCGGTTCGGTCTTTATTGGGAGAAAGCCAGGTTTATGTGGGATGCGGTCAACCTTCGCTGGAATGCCTGGTTTATGGAATATTCGCGATATGAACAGATGGGTCTTTGGGCAAGGTTGTGGATGAATGTGCGGTTGTATCAAAATCAAATTGTTATCATGGTTGCAGTTTTGGCGGGCGTTTTAGCAACCATCATGACGCTCCGGGTCAGACGCGTTCAGGCAGAATTCTGGAAGGATCCGGTGACAGCAGCATACCGTTTATTTTGCAGAAAAATGGAACGCGCCGGTATTAAACGCGAGGCATCACAGGGTCCCCTTGACTTTGGCCGGCAGGTGAGCGTGTTGCGATCGGACCTTAAAATACCGGTCAATGAGATCATTCAAGACTATATCGACTTGCGATACGCAAAAAACAGGAATAAAAATTCGCCGAAAATGTTTATCAAAAAAGTTAAAAAATTTCATCCGGCGGGAGAGCGGCATGCGGAGATTATTTATGACCATCGATGTTATTGAAGGCTCTTGCCTGAAATCGCCGGCCAACACGGTATTGTTTCGTTTTTATGAAGAATTAAACGACGACCTGCCGAAAAGCCATAGAAAGCGAGACCTAGAGATCCTGCTGAAAGGACCCCGAACACTTCGAGCCATCATAACATATTTCGATATGCCACTTTCAGAAATCGACCTGATTTTGGTGAACGGCACCTCCGTTGATTTTGAATACATCCCTAAATCCGGAGACCGCGTCAGTGTTTACCCTGTTTTTGAATTATTGAATATCAAGGATGTCACGCGATTGAGGGAAACACCTCTCCGTAAAAATCGTTTTATCGTCGATACCGGCTTGGCGGCACTGGCTGAAAAGATGAGGAAATCAGGTTTTGATGCACTTTGGTTGCCGCATATTTCCGATCAGGAGATCAGGGCAATCTCCATCAGAGAAAAAAGAATCATTCTGACAAAAAGAAAATCACTTGTTCGGTTCCCCGGGGTCACCCATGCCGTCCTGATTCATTCGGAAGATAAGGTGGATCAGATGCAGGAGCTGATGAACTTATTGGATATCGAAAAGCCCGGCCCGGATTTTTCATAAAAATGGAAAAGAAAAAATTGAGGCTTTCTCATCTTCGAAATAAATTTTTAAGCCTTCTTCAATTTTAATCTTGTTTCTTTGTTGTACACTTCAATCCCGTAATCTTTGAAATCGGTTTTTTCCACCAGGGCAATTGTCGCTTCGCGCGAGATAGTTTTAATGGGTTTATGGACGCCCAACCATTTAAACAGGTTGAAAAAAAATCGTTCTCGCAGATTAAGAGATGCTTTCCATTTTTCATGGTCCACTGTGGAGCTCACTATGGCCGGATCAAAAATCCAGGCTTCTCCTCCCGATTTCAAAACGCGGTACACCTCCTGTATGACTTTCACCGGATTTTTGAGTGCATGCAGCATTCCGGTACTGATAACCATGTCGAAGGATGAATCATTAAAGTCCAGCCGGCCTGCGTCTCCAAGTTGAAAATGCAATCGATCAGACAAACCTGCCTTGGCTGAATTTGAGCGAGCCATATTAATAAGCTTGCGGCTCAAATCGACACCGATGATACGAACGTTTGAAGATCTTCTGGCAATTTCAATCGGCAGATATCCCGGACCGGTGCCAAGATCCAAGATTTTTCCATCAGGCAGTTGGGCAACTATTTCTTCAGCGACACGACTGTAGTAGCTGCCAATTACCATACGGGCGCTTTTCTCGTAGGCAGAGGCCAAAAAACCCGGGATGCGTTCGATTTTAATCACTGTCTCATTGCTATTTCAAGTATTTTTGAGAAAGTTAGTCCAATTTTGCTGTAGACTTCAGATTATATAGCAATTTTTATTGAACATCTGCAAGTTTTACAGACAACTTTGGAAGTTGCTATATTGCCGCTGCATCTCCAATAAGCTTGGCGAGCTCTTCTACTTCCGGCAGAATTGCCTCCGCGAGCCTGGGTCCGTCCAAAGGCAATAAAACAGATTGATACATATATGAACGATTGAAATAGGAGTTGACTGAAAAGAAAATTAATGTTAATTGAAAATAA
>CAYTAQ010000006.1:0-51404 GCA_964435695.1 uncultured Desulfobacterales bacterium
GCCAAATCTTAGCTGTAGGATTTTTATATCGCATCATGCTGATTTATAAAGAAAACAGGCTTACAGACTACTCACAGGGCTTTTATAATTATTCGTGGATATCGGGGTCATATATAACCAATGGTCATATATGACCACTTCCAAGGAATATCGGGGCAGGGTTGACAGACGAAATGGTAACTGAGGCATACTTTCACAAACGTGGTTATTCACGAAGCTCAAGCCGACGTTGCATTTGACGGAATCTTTTGGTCAGCAGATCGTCCCGGGGAGCGCTTCAAGGTTAAGGTTATGTAACAGAACGTTATCAGTTGAAGCTCATCCGTGAGTTGACATAATCCGAAAAATTTTCATCTCGATGTAAAAATCTAAAATTGGACACTGCTTTATTCTATCAATATTTCTGAATTTGATCAGATTAGCGACTTGGAGAGCATAATTCTATTTTGGAATGGTTGAGACTTCATTTTTTGCAGCCTTCTAACTGACAAAACCGAAATCATAAGGTTTTATGTTATAATCTCTTCCACAGTCCAGACCTGAGATGATCTTAGAGCCACAACATGATGGGGTACCACTTTTAAAAGGTTTATCAGATGGCTGGCCTTGAATCGCTTAAAAACAGTCGTGCGATATCATCATTCGACCGACCTGCTATGGTCCTGTGATACATCATGGTGATCACTCGAAAATGCTGCTTCTCGGAACCCGCACTATCTGGCATATCTCTTACGGTTTCAGCGGACCAAATATTTTGCCACAAAATTCGATATCTTGAACACCTGCTAATTGCAGGTCCGTAATGTATATCCCCCGCGTATGAAAGTGCACCCAGCAAAAAGACTTTCTGCACAGGTAACATCGCGCAATCGATAGTCTGTCATGATGTTGCATTAGATAGTGTTATAATGCCACTATCTAATGAAATATTATGGCAAGTCGGGTCTTCGTGAAATATCAGGGTTAAACTTTCACCGGCCGCCATAAGTCTTCATGAAGCCAGATTCTTGACATCGGCGCTCCCACAGGAAGTATGTTTTCCATGAGATACTTCTTGTCCACCGTAATGGCTTCACGAGTCCATTCAGGATCCCATGGCTCCAAGATGATGGGACCGGCGGATGTGATAACCATATTGGGTTCCAGCGCATCTCCCCATTTCCGGGTGCGGATTTCCTGCTTCAGGTTCTTTAGATTTTGATATGGCAGGAGTTGATGAAGGGTCACCATGGTGGGAGGACTCAAGGGGATTTCGCCGGACAAATTTCCGGCAAGTCCTTGATGCGGGCTGACCCATATTCCGTGAACGGTTTCCCTTGCGTCCGGCGCACATTCCTGCCCCTGCGGCATAAAGACCAAGAAAAACCGTGTGTCATAGCGGTATTTCATCCGCTTGGGAGTTATCCATTGTGCCCATCTGGCCAATTGAGAAAATTGGAGTGTCCAATCCTCGGTTTCTACTAAATCAAGGAACCAGTGCTTTGAAAGATCTCCCGCCATTCGAAGACTGTCGATTCTCTCATACTCTGTTGAACTCCCGCCCTTTTTATGCGCCAGAAAAACGCCCGCTTCTTCCAACGTTTCCCGGATAGCGGCGACACCGTATGCAAAAATATCTTCTTTGGGAAAGGCACCGCCCAGCCGCTGCATAACGTCTGTCACGTGAAGATCTACATGTTTTTCCCAAAATACCGTTTTCATATCCGGCGGGTCCAGTGTTCCTCCCGGGAATACGTATTTATCACTCATAAATCCGCTTTGGGCGCTTCGCCTTAAAAGATAAACCTGCAGTTTTTTATTTTTTTCGCGTACCAGAATAACCGTGGAAGCGGGCCTGAGCGGTGGAATGTTGCGGTTTTTATCAATCATGATTCTGCATTGCCTTTCCGGTTCTTTTAAGTTCAGCTATAAACGTCGGGATAAATGTCTTCAGATCTTCAACAATACAAACATCTGATACATGAAATATGGCGGCCGTTGGATCCCTGTTGATGGAGACGATAAGCCCGGATCCCCGCATGCCCGATACATGCTGTGCAGCGCCTGAAATACCGCACGCCATATAAAGGGCGGGCGATATGGTCGCACCGGTCACGCCTACCTGACGGCCATAGGGCAGCCACCCCATATCGACAACCGGGCGGGATCCGCAGACAACCGCATGCGGTATGCATGCCGCAAGCTGATATATGAGCGACAGTTGTGCTTCATCGCCGATACCCCTGCCTGCTGAAACAACGGCTTTTGCATCGGCAAGCAGAATATCGCCGGCTTGCACAACCTTCCTGGAAGTGGTTTTTGATTTTTGAGGCGGAACGGTTATCTTTTTAAAAACAACGCCTCCCGGTAAACCACCGCTTTTCATAACAGGCGCTATCATCCCCGGCTGAAAAGTCAACACAATGGTTTCCGTTAAGGGGCGGATGTCTGCCTGGATTTTACCGCTGAAAACAGTCCTTGAAAACAATAAACCGTCATCCGTCGCTGTTATGCTTTCCACCTGAGTAATGCAGGCGGCTTTCAATCGAACAGCGAGCCCCGGCGCAAAATCGCTGCCTTGAGAGGAATTCGCAATACAGACAAACCCGGGTTGAATCTCATCCAAAAGCCGTTTTAGAACGTATTTATACGTTTCACCATTGTAATACATCAGTTGTTCGGCGGACACGGCCATAACATCGATTCCTGCCTCCTGCGCAACCTGGTCGGCAGCTTCCCGGATCGCATGGCCAAGCATGATTGCAATGATCCGTCCCGGATTGAATCGTTGGATTTCTCGTGCAAATGCCAACAGTTCATATGTCGCCGGTCGGAGGTCTCCGTTATCATGCTCGACGATTACGGCAATAGGGCGTATACTACTTCTCATTATTAATCCATAACGACGGTTTTGCAAAAAGCCTCTGAACAATCTGTTTGCTCTAGTGTTTGGTATATACCACGTTTTGGTATTGCATCTGTTTCAAAACACCAAACACAAAAGACAAAACACTTTATGAATTCGCGGTACGCGAATTCATCAATAATGACCGTTCCTGTAAAATTTTCAGCAACTGATCTGCTTTTTCTTCAGCCGACCCCGTTAGAAAGATGCCGTTTCTGACATTTTGCGGGAATCTCACGCGTTTGACGACCTGCTGTTTCGCCGGTTCAGCAAGTGTGTCGGTCTGAATGGTTTTAATTGACAGTTGATTGGCGCGGAGGAGATTCGACAGCGAAGGATAGCGCGGCTTATTGATGCCGCTCTGGATCGTAAGCAGCGCCGGAAGCTTTAACACAACAATTTCTCGGCAGCCGCCTTCAATTTCACGCTCAACAAGAATTGAGTTCATATCCGATGATAATAATTCAGATACAACCGCTGTTGCGCACGGCAGGGAAAGCAATTCAGCCGTCAGCGGACCGACCTGCCCCTGCATCATATCTTCGGACATGATGCCGGTAAAAATCAGATCATAGGTGTCTGACCGTGCCACGGCCGCAATCCACACGGCAATGGCGAAGGGATCGTAAAATTCATCCGGACCGGTAACCATGTGGATACCGTTATCCGCTCCCATCCCGATGGCGCGGCGGATAACAGTTTCCACCCCTATAGGTCCTATGGACAGGACATCGATGGATATATCGGCGAATGCCTCTTTAATCCGAACCGCTTCTTCCAGCGCGCATTCATCATACCGGTTCATTCTGAACTCGGCTCCGCTGCCGGTCCGAACCCATTGAGAGGATTCGTCAATAATTATGGTTGCTTCTGATTCAGGAACCTGTTTGACGCATACAAGGATGTTCATTCCGCTCTACCAGTCATAGGCCTCTCTTTCAATGATGACGGCAACACCTTGCCCTCCCCCGACACAGGCATTGGCACAGCCGTAGCGGCCGCCTTGCAATTCAAGAATTCTCGCAAGTGTTCCCGTAAGCCGAATGCCGGTGGCGCCCAGTGCGTGGCCAATGGCGATACCGCCTCCCTTGATATTGACCTTCTCCGGATCGATCTTCAATTCTTTGATACAGTTCAACGCGACAATACTGAATGCCTCGTTGATCTCCCAACAGTCGATGTCTGAAGCATTGAGGCCGGCTTTTTCAAGTGCCATCCGGGAAGCCGGCACCGGACCCTGTCCCATGATGGTGGGATCCACGCCGGCAAAACCAATGGAACGAATCGTGGCCATGGGTTTGATACCCTTTTTTCGAGCGGTTTCCTTTGACATAAGAAGCATGGATGTCGCCGCGGCATTCAGCGGTGATGAATTTCCGGCGGTGATATTTCCATCTTTCTTAAATGCCGGCCGGAGCTGCGCCATGCCTTCCAGCGTGGTGTCGGCTCTTACGGCCTGATCTTTTACAACCGTCAAAACAGAACCGTCGGCCTGCTCGGCTTCGATGGGCATAATTTCACCGTTAAAAAATCCCTCTTCTTGGGCTTTTGCAGCCAGTTGATGCGACCGGACGCCCCATTTATCAATGTCCTCTCTGGTAAAATCACCCTTCGAAAAGAGTTTTTCGGCTGTCAATCCCATATTCATGGTCGTCATCATATCCCAGTGCTGGTAGGACGGGTCCATGAATAACGTCATATTGGGAACAATCGCGCCCCGGTCGATGAGCGGGCCGCCCATGGGCACACGGGTCATATGTTCCATTCCGCCAACCAATACGACATCCGCAAAATCCATGGCGATTTCCATAAAACCGATCTGGATGCCGGCCATTGCCGAACCGCATTGCTGGTCGATAAATTTGGCCGGCAGCGTTTCCGGCAGATTTGCCAGAAAAACGGGCATCCGGCCGCCATAGGTCCATTGTTCTGAAACACCGGTGGCACATCCCACAAGAAAATCATTGATCTCTTTGGCATCGATACCCACCCGCTTTATGACTTCCGGCAACAGCTTTGCCAGAAGTTCATCCGCCCGCATTTTGCAAAACCAATCTCTTGCCGGGTCCTTTGGTCGTGATCGGGATTGTGCGGTTCTCAAGTATCCTGCAATAACAACTTCTTTCATTTAAACCTCCTATACTCTAAATAGGATTTCAAATTTGCGTTAAAATAAATTTCTAAAGTTGGCTCTTCTTCACTTAATCTTTATAAGGGTTCAAGGATTCAAGGGCTCGAGGGTTCAAGTGGTTGATATTTAGGCGGCTGATTTTATTTTTTGGTTTTTCGTTCGAACCTCAGTCCCCTTCTATTCTGTATTCTGTCTTCCACCTTCTGTATTCTATTATTTAATAAAATGTCTTCCCGGAAGCGGCCATGTCCCTGATCAGTGCCGCCGGTGTAAAATGCACGCCGTACCGGCCTTCCAATGCTATCAGCTTTTTATACACCTTTTTCAGTCCCCAGGTGTCTGCATAACGGAGGATGCCGCCCCGATAGGGCGGAAATCCTGTGCCGTAGATCATGGCAAGATCCATATCCTGCGGACGGTCACAAATGCCCTCCATAATCATGTAAGCCGCCTCATTGATGGCGCTGGCAAGCATCAGATCGATAATTTCCTGTTCCGGAATATCTTTTGGTTTCACCAGGGTGTCCGCCAGGTACTTTTGGATAACCGCAACGACCTTTGGATTGGGAACCGGCTTATCACCGCTGTAATCCATGTATCCGGCACCTGTTTTACGGCCGTAGCATCCGGTCTGGTAAATCAGCTCCGTCAAGGGATGAACTTTAAAGCGCTCTCCCAGTTTTTTCTCGAAGGTCTTGTTCACACGATAGTTGATATCGATGCCGGTTAGGTCCGCCAGTGTTGCCGGTCCCATGGGCATGCCAAAGCTGAGCATGGCCCGCTCCACGGCCGTGCCGTCCACACCGTCCGCCGTAAGATAGATCGCCCCCCCCATAAGACCCCCCAGCTGTCTGGAAACATAAAATCCGGGACCGTCGTTGACAACGATGGGAATTTTCTTGATGGACCGGCCGAAGGCCACACTGGTGGCAAGGGTCTGATTTGATGTCCGCTCGGCGCAGATGACTTCCAAAAGCATCATGCGGTGCGCCGGGTTAAAGAAGTGGAGCCCGATCATCCGTCCCGGATCAGAAAGAATCGTGGCCATTTCGGTGATCGGCAATGCAGATGTATTGGTGGCAAACACCGTTTGGAAGGGGCAGATGGTTTGCAGTTGTTGCCAGATGTCCTGTTTGACTTTCATATCCTCGATCACCGCTTCGATGACCAGATCCACGCCTGCCAGGTCCTTGAGATCGGTGGTTGTTTTGAGCTGCTTGTCCAGCATGTTGTCCAGTTCTTCCTGCTTCATCTTGCGCTTCTTGATGAGATATTCGAATGTCTTGCGCACCGATGCCAGACCCTTTTGAACGGCATCAGGGTTGATGTCCCAGAGAATCGCTTCATAGCCGCCTGTCAGCAGCAGGTTGACGATGCCGGACCCCATGACACCGCCTCCGAGCATGGCGACCTTCTTGATGCCGGTCGGCTCAACCCCCTTGATTCTCTCAAGTTTTCCTGCAGCCCGTGTATTTAAAAAGATCCCGATAAGATTTTGAGCGACATCTGATACGACGCAATCGGCAAACAGCGCCGCCTCCCTTTCAAGATCGACGTCGATGTCATAGCCCAATCCCTTGTCGATGGCTTCCACCGCTTTTAATGGCGCAATGTAGCCTTTGGATTGAGCAGCCGTCATCGCTTTTGTAAATTCCATCATCGCTTTTTTTTCAGCAGCGCTGGGAATCCAGTGATGCAGGTTTCTTGTCATCCGTGCCTTGATGCTCAGGTTTCCGCTAATAAACCGAGAGGCTACCGCAACCGCTTTGTTGATCAATTCATCCGGATTCGCCAGTTCGTCCACCAACCCTCTTTGGAAGGCTGCTTCCGCTTTCACCGGTTTGCCGGTGGTGATCATCTCAAGGGCGTACCGCAGCCCAATAAGTCTTGGAAGCCGTTGGGTACCGCCGGCTCCCGGTATCAGGCCGATCTGCACTTCAGGCTGCCCCAGGCTTGCACTTTTTACCGCTATGCGGAAATGACAGGCCATGGCGATCTCGAGACCTGCACCGAGGCAATTGCCGTTAATGGCCGCAACAACCGGTTTGGGCCCGGTCTCAATGCCGCTGATGAACCGGGTGCCTTCCATCGTTCGTTGCAGGATATCGTCCCGGTTTCCGACCCCCTGAATCTGCGTAATATCGGCACCGGCAATAAAGTTTTTAGCGGTACCTGTCAGCACGATCGCCTTGACGCCCGGATCTTCGTATGCGCTCCTAAAAGCCTGGGTCAGTTCACTGGAAAAATCCTTTGAAAGCTGGTTGACCGGCGGGTTGTTCAGTGTAAATACCGCTGTCTCACCCTGTATCTCCACCGCGATGGTTTTATAGTCCATTTTCATCGTGACTGCTCCTTATTAAAGGCCGCCAAAGCTGATTTCTGAAATTTCCACCGCGGCATTCGAGCCATCCATGATGGAATCCATTTTTCCCAGAGTTACGGGAAGAACCGTACGGATAAAAAATTCCGCCGTCTGAATCTGGCCCTCATAAAAGGGTATATCCTTTTTCTTGGCACCGTTGCCCAGTTTTTCCTGCGCAATAGACGCCCGCCACAAAAGCATCCACGCCATAATGACATCCCCCATGACATCCAATAATGGAAATGCGTGGGCAAACGCTGTTTTTATCTCAGGCGACATGGCTTTTTGACCGATGCTGAAAGCCGTCTCACCCAAGCGGTTGACGGCTTTCTCCATCTTATCCGCCAGCGGTGCAAGCCCTTCAAACGCTTTTGCCCTGGCCGCCGTCTTTTGAATCTTTCCCAGAAAGCTCATAAAGACTTTTCCTTGGTTCAACCCCAGCTTCCGCGCCAGCAGATCCATGGCCTGTATGCCGTCCGTACCTTCGTAAATCGATGCGATTTTGCAATCTCTTGCAAGTTGCTCAACCGGATACTCCTTGATGTATCCATAACCACCGTAAACCTGAATGGCTTGAATACAGACGTCAAATCCTCTTTGAGCACAATAGGCCTTCACCATGGGGGTCAGCAGATCGGCGATTCCCTGGTAATGCGCTTTTTCTTCTTCATCTGATAGATTTTCCAGCTTGTCAAAACATCTGCCCAGATAATAGATGAAGCTCCTCATCCCTTCCACATGCGCCTTCATCCAAAGCAGCATTCGCCGGACATCCGGATGGTGGATAATGGGTACTGAAGGGGCCTCCCGATCGGCAAATTTTTCAATGTCTCTGCCTTGAATCCGCTCCCTTGCATAATTGACGGCATACAGATAAGCGGTAGAGGCGCTGTTGAATCCCTGAAATCCGACACCCACGCGAGCTTCGTTCATCATGTGAAACATAATGCGCATGCCTTCATTGGGTTCGCCGAGCAAAAACCCTCTGCATTTTCCCCTGCTCCCCAGGGAAATGCTGCACGTTGACATGGCATGAATACCCATTTTCTCCTCGATACCCGTGCAGACAACATCATTGGGTTCTGCCAGGCTACCGTCTTCATTGACCCAAATTTTAGGAACGATGAAAAGTGATACCCCCTTGGTACCGACAGGAGCTCCATCAATGCGGGCCAGGACCGGATGGATAATATTCTCCGACAGATCGTGTTCACCATTGGTAATAAATATTTTCTCCCCCTTGATGGTATAGGTGCCGTCAGGATTTTTTCCCGCCGATGTCGTTAACGCTCCTACATCCGACCCTGCCTGGGGTTCGGTCAGAAGCATGGTTCCTCCCCAGACCCCTGTATATAACTTTTTAAGAAAGAGTCCCTTCTGTTTTTCCGTTCCAAACAACTCGATCATTTTACCGGTGCCGTGCCCCATGCGGGCGTAATTCGACAGGCAATAGTTGCCGCCGATAATATACTCCGCCACAGCCATGCTGATATTCACCGGCAGTCCCTGGCCTCCCCACTCCGGGTCTTCCGTTAATGAGGTCCACTCCCCTTCAATGAGGAGTTCATGCGGACGGTGGAAACACTCGGGAACCTTCACCTCGCCTTTTTCAAATTTCAAACCGATCCGATCACCTTCAGCGTACGTCGGCAGAAGCTCTTTAACGGCAAAGGTTCTTGCTTCTGAAATGATCATGTCAAACACTTTACGGTTGAGTCCGGCATATTTCTCATAATCCAGCAAGGTTTCCATTTGCATCTGTTCATAAAGAACGAAATCAATATCCCGACGATCAGCAATAACCTGTGCCATTTTTCACGCTCCTTTATGTGTTTATGACTTGAACACTATTTAATTTTTTTGCCTTCATACTCTTTTAATATTCTACGGGCAACCGATACCTTATGAACCTCATCCGCTCCATCGTAAATCCTAGCAGCCCGCTCATGCCGATAGAAAAAAGCCAGTATCGTATCATCGGTCATGCCCAAACCGCCATGAACCTGAAGGGCCCGGTCAATCACTTTTTGCATGGTGTTGGCAACAGCAAATTTAATCAGCGAAATATCCTGCCGCGCCTCTTTAATCCCATGGTTTTCAATGGTCCAGGCCGTGTGCAAAACCAATAATCTGGCGGCTCTGATCTCAGCAGCCGATTCTGCGATCCAGGACTGAATAATCTGCTTGCTGGCTAGCGTTTTACCGGGTGATATCAAGCGGTTCAAAGCGCGATGGCACATCAGATCGTATGCCCGGTTGCAGATGCCGATCCACCGCATGCAGTGGTGGATTCTACCGGGTCCAAGACGTTCCTGGGCGATAACAAATCCATGCCCCTCGGAACCCAAAAGATTCTTTTGCGGCACCCGGCAATTCTGATAGAGAATCTCGGCATGACTGAAATAATCTTCACCTGCATGGCCCATCACCGGAATATTGCGGACAAGATTGAAACCAGGGGTATCGGTTGGCACAATGATCATGCTGGCGCGCAGATACGGAGAGTCCGCCGGATTCGTTACCGCCATAACAATGGCGAATCTGGAGCCGTCCGCCGATGATGTATACCATTTGTGGCCGTTGATGATATAATCGTCGCCATCTTTTACGGCGGTGGTATCGAGCATCACCGGATTTGAACCCGGGAGATCAACTTCCGTCATGGAAAAACAGCTTCGGATTTTTCCTTGTATCAATGGTTTGAGATAGGTTTCCTTCTGCGCATCCGTACCATATTGATACAAAATCTCGATATTTCCTGCATCAGGCGCCTGACATCCAAAGACCAGAAAACCGAGCGGCGTGCGGCCAAGAACTTCGGACACCAGTCCATGCTCAACCAGACTGAGCCCCATCCCACCGTATTCACGAGGATGATTCGGCGCCCAAAGCTCCATCTGTCGTACCGCCCGCCGTTTCTCTTCAATGACCGGCAGGAGGTGTTTCACATCCTTTGTCAAAAGTTCATGCTCCAGGGGAACCAGCTCTTTGTCCACAAACTCTCTCATCATGCCGAGAATGGTTTGCATTTTCTCCGATATACTGAAATCCATAGTTTCTCCTTCTCCGTTCGCCGGTTAGCCCGTTGACCCGCGTGCAACGGGCGAACCGGCTGACGGGCAGACGGGTTAATCGGTCTAACGGTACGTCAAAAGGTCCTTGTCCCCTACCAGCTTCAAATGTGAAACGTCATTAAACCCGGCAAGGGCGATGCCCCTTGAATTGTACTTAAAGCGCGTAATCGACGCGTTCATGATCTGCCAGGAAATTGCCATGGTTTTTTCATCAGTAAGATCCAACGCCATTTGTACGGCCGCGGATATGGGACCGCCGGATGTAAATACAGCCAGGCTTTTTTTTGAGCCGTGACGTTTCATTAGCTCTTGGATACCCTGATGCACACGATCCCGGAACTCCCGCCATCTGGGCGAACCGGGGGGGTCGTACTTTCCGGATGCCCAGCGTGTCATCGCCTGCTGAAACAGGCGCTGGAACACCCGTTCATCGCTGTATATCTTTTTGACATCATTGGATAAAGACGGATCGACCGCAATCATCATCGGCATCTGATGGCTAAACACGGATTTAGAATCATACTCGTTAAATGCTTCCGCTTTTATCGGACCGGGCATCGGGAGACGTTCTTCCCGGCATATGTTAACCAATGCCTTGGCGGTTTTTTCCTGTCGTTCCATGCAGCCCGTATAGACGGCATCAAAACGCGGGCCGGTTTTTAGCAGGTGGTTTGCCAGGATTCCGGCCTGAATAACTCCCAGGGAAGAAAGACGATCATAATTCTCGCTCCCAAAAGAGGCCTGGCCGTGACGGATCATGTATATTTCGCTCATTGGTATAACTTCTATCCAAAATTCCAAACGCTCAGCTTGGGTTTAATTTTATTGACTCGCCCGCAGCATTCTATCTATATACCTATGAGCAGAAATTCAAGGCAAATTATGAAGAAAGGAGATATGAATGATTGTTGTTATCGCAAAAATAAAAGCCAAACAGGGGAGTGAAAAGGATCTGGAAGCAGCCTTCCGGAAAATGATTGCGGATGTTGCTTCCGAGGAAGGGACCCTGATGTATACGCTGCACCGCTCTCAGAAGGATCCAGCCGTCTTCATGTTTTATGAAAAATACAAAGACATCGAAGCATTAAAACTGCACAGTAGCACACCCCATTTCAAGGCACTCTTTCAAACGATTCAATCCCTGCTTGCAGCGCCTCCCGAAATTGAAAAGTTCGATGAACTTGCGAAACTAAAAAAATAACGTCTCAGATTATCTTATCAGCTCCCGCAGTCATGCTGTGGGAGTCGATAAGTTAATGATCGATAAAACGCCGGCGTACACCAGATGGGATCATCGTCATCCGGCACGGGCTCCTGTTTGGTCTCTTTTTTATAGATGGAAAATCCCCTCGCCAGATAGTTGCTCAACGCATGCGGGTGATCCAAGGTGCAGGTATGCACCCAGACCCGTTTCGGGTTTAACTCCCACGCAATTCGAATGGCTTCCGACAAAAAGAATCCGCCCAATCCTTTTCCGAGAAATTGGGGCAGCAGGCCGAAAAAGGAGAGCTCCGCATCGTCTCCCTGTCGTTCAATCTCAATGTAACCAAAGGGAGATCCCTTTATCTGGCCCATCCAGGTGTCCACCGTCTCTTTTTCGGCCCATGCTTTCCACTCTGCAAGAGACCATGAAAGCCGGCTGAACCATTTCCAGGGCCTGCCCACCTGCACGAAAAAATAATGGTTCAAGGTCGGCGTCGGAATTTCGATTTTTCGAACGCAGACATCTTTCACGGGGGATGTCTTGGGCGTAAAGGCCTCGGGTCGCAGCATTTCAAGGTAGGTAATGGTGACTTCATAAATCATTAGACTTGTCTTGATCCTTTTGCCGGTGGAAAAGTAATCCTTAACAGTTTTTAATTGATAATGAAGCAGCGATAGCTCCCTGCAATACTGGGTTTAATTGTTTGAGTCCAGCATCACGCAGGAGACACCCTTACCGCTCATGGCCGGTCCAAAGCATTTGTTATCGGAAAGACAGCCGGACTTTGCCAGATCCCCTGATTTCCACCGATTGATCAATCCGGGTTCCCTGATAAGCGGACGGCACATGGAAATATAGTCGGCCGTACCTTCTGAAATGATCTGCTCGGCCACTTCGATGGAGCGATGGCCACCCACCAGTATCAGCGGCACATTCACCGTTTTTTTGAAAGCCTTTGCTTCATTTTTGAAATAGGCTTCTTTCTCAGGTGAATGGATGCCCATCCTGGAGGGCGACAACTTTTTGCCGATTAATAGCCCCCCGCTTAATTCGATGGCATCGATTCCTTTTTCAGCCAGCATTTCACCGACTGTCAGTGCATCAGACAAAACCAGCCCGTTGTCATAAAAATCCTGGCAATTCAATTTGATCAGCACCGGAAAATCAGGGCCAACACTTTTGCGTATCGCCTGAAGCACATCCAATAGCACCTTGACTCTGTTTTGAATCCTTCCACCGTATTCATCGGTGCGGTGATTGTAAACAGGAGATAAAAACTGACTCAGCAGATACCCATGGGCCGCATGAATCTGAACGCCGTCGAGGCCCGCTGTTTTAGCACGTGTTGCTGCTTTTGCAAAGGATGATACAATTTTCTGAATGCCCTGGATCGTCAATGCTTCCCCGGGGTATTTGTAAATGCCTTCCACCGCCGAGGGCGACACCGGCAATCTACCCGTCAATTTGCTGCTGGCATGATATCCTGCATGGGCAAGCTGCAGCATGATTTTGCCGCCGTTGTCATGCACGGCTTTTGCCATTTCAGAAAGACCCGGCAACAAGTCATCCTTGTATGCACCCAGTTGCCATGGCCCGGCCTGGCCTTCTTTGGCGACATAGGCATGACTGCTGATAATCAAGCCCACCCCGCCTTTGGCGAGGTTCGTCATCAAATCGATCAAGCGGGGCGTCACGGCGCCGTCATCGGCGGCCATCCCTTCCCAGGTAGCGGATCGAACAAATCGATTCGACAGCGTCAGTGAGTTGATATGACTTTCTTCAAATAATCTGCTCACGAGCGTACTCCTTTAAATAAATATCCGGGTTAGATGCTTCTGCCAGCAGTAAACCCTCCATGCATGGCATCAAAGGCCGTTGCGACCTTGTGTGCATCGCCGACCATTTCATACGGTATTTTCTTGTTTTTCACGAGTTCCTCCAGCGGGTTGTATGAATCGGATCCCAGTGCCAGCACCACCGAATCGGCCGGAATCTCCTCCGTTTGACCGTTCGTTTCGACCGTGACACCCGATGCGGTGATTTCGAGCGCTCTGGTTGAAACGCGGGTTTGAACACCGATGCGTGACAGATCCTGCAGCATCCCCCAACGGGTGGAAAGACCGATATCCTTGCCAACCCGTTTTACCATTTCAATCAACACGATCTCCTTGGTGCCCCGGGTTGCCAGCTCATACAAATCCTCCGGGGATTCCGCTTTGTTCACCAAAAGAAATTTTACGGCTTCCCCGGATAACGTGCCTTTTTCCGCAAGAAACAAAGCGGTTTCAACGCCTACGGCGCCGCCGCCGATCACGGCGACACGTTTTCCCGTAATGACCTTATTCTTCAACACATCCCAGGCTTGCACCACATGGGGAAGGTCTGCTCCCGAAATCGGTGGCGCGATGGGTATCGCACCGGTGGCCAGGATAACCCTATCCGGCTTTTCTCGTATCAGGGCGGCTTCATCCATCTCAGCGTTCAACACAACCCGAATATGATGGGTCGCCACCTGTGTAGCGAGATCTCTTGCCAATGCATTGAATTCATCTCTTCCGGGGGGCGCCGCCGCCAGATAAAGCTGGCCCCCGAGGCGATCCGCTTTTTCAAACAGGGTGACGTCATGACCACGCTCGGATGCTGCCAGGGCAGCGCTCATTCCGGCGGGACCGCCGCCGATCACCATTACTTTTTCAGGTTTGTTCGATTGTTCGATGCGATAATCTTTTTCGTGGCCGGCCTTGGGGTTACAAAGGCACTCAACCGGCTTCATTTTAAACAGGTGATCAAAACATCCCTGGGCACAGGCAATACAATGAACGATTTCATGTTCACGCCCTGCTTTTGCTTTCTCCGGAAAATAGGGGTCCGCAATCAACGGCCGACCCATGGCCACCATATCGCAGATACCGTCGGCAATCATTTCTCTGGCCATGTCCGGATCATTGATCCGGTGGCTGGCAATGACCGGTATGTTTACCAGAGCTTTGATCCCCTGTGCCAGATAGCCGAACACACCGCGGGGAACGGAAGTTACGATCTGAGGCACCCGTGCCTCATGCCACCCCACGTTAATACACAACGCATCAACACCGGCTGATGCCAGTGCCTGCGCATATGCCTGCAGGTCTTTTCGCCCCTGGCCGCCCGGCATAAAGTCATTGCCGTTCATCCGCACTATCAGCGGAAAATCCCTCCCATTGGTTTCCTTTATTTTGTTTACAATTTCCAATCCAAACCGCATCCGATTATCAAAAGAACCGCCGTATGCATCTGTCCGCTGGTTGGTCAGCGGTGATAAAAACTCCGAAATGAGATATCCTGTGCCGCTGAGCACCTCGACTGCATCGAATCCTGCCTGCTTTACCCGAGATGCGGCCTGGGCAAAAGAGGTTATGATTTGCCGAATTTCTTCAATGGTCAGCTCACGGGGCGTCTCTTTTGTCAGCTTCGAAGCGATGGGCGATGGGGCCACCGACTGTTTGCCACCGGCCAGAAAGGAAAAGTTGTAACGACCGGCGTGATTCAACTGCACCGCACTGCGGGCACCGTTATGTTTAATGCCATCTGCAAGTTTTTTCAAACCCGGTATGAATTCGTCTTTATGGGCTCCGATATTCATGTGATATCCGGATAATTCATCGATGGTGGCAAATCCCACGCTGATCATGCCGACACCGCCCCGCGCTCTCTCGGCATAAAATTCCACCAGCCCATCGGTTACTTCATAGTTTTCGGCCATATTGAGATGCATGGCCGGCATGTATATCCTGTTTTTCACCTCAAGCGTGCCAATACGAATGGTATTAAAAATCGGATCGTTCATCAAAGATCTCCTTTAGTTTTATTATTGGATTTTGATTCGAATAGCATACACCCTATCCTAACGCAATATTTCAATCCTCAGGAAATATTGCAGGCATGTATTCACAGAGAGCTTGAATGCTTGATTCAGGATATTAAAAATCTCGATAAAATAAAATAAATACATAGAAATTATCTATTTGACATATTGATTTTTTGATGGAACAAATTCCCACCAACTTACTTTTACCCCGAGTATTTCATAACTTGGGCAATGAGGAAAGGAGGAAAGAATTGATGCAGGGGAAAAATATTTTTGCTACGAGATGGGGAATCATTGCAGTCGGCGCCGTCATCGGTATCCTGGCCCCGTTGCTGCAGAAACTGGGAAACCCGGGAAACATGGGCATATGCGTGGCCTGTTTTGAGCGGGACATTGCCGGCGCCCTGGGGCTTCACCGGGCGGCGGTGGTGCAGTACATCCGTCCCGAGATTATCGGTTTTGTGCTCGGGGCAATGATTGCCGCTTACCTGTTCAAGGAATACCGTCCAAGGGTCGGGTCGGCGCCCATTGTGCGGTTTGTGCTGGGTGCCTTTGCCATGATCGGTGCGCTGGTCTTTCTGGGATGTCCCTGGCGGGCCGTTTTGCGGCTTGCCGGTGGCGATGGCAACGCCATCCTGGGGCTGCTGGGTCTGACCTTCGGCATCTGGGTCGGCACCCTTTTTCTGAAAAAGGGGTACAACCTCGGACGTACGCAGACAACCCATGCCGCCGTGGGATGGATGCTTCCGCTGATCATGCTCGGATCACTCATATTAATGCTGATTTATCCGCAGGCAGAGGGCCAGGATAAAAGCGGCGTGCTGTTTTACAGCCTGAAAGGCCCCGGTGCCATGCATGCCCCGCTGCTGCTATCGCTGATTGTGGGGCTCGGTATCGGTTTTCTGGCGCAGCGCAGCCGGTTTTGCACCATGGGCGCCATTCGTGACACAGTTCTTTTCGGCCAGACACACCTGCTGACGGGTTTTATCAGCCTGGCTGTCTTTGCCTTTTTAACCAATCTCGTTCTCGGCCAGTTCAAGGCGGGTTTTACCGGTCAGCCGGTCGCCCATACCATGCATCTCTGGAATTTTGCCGGCATGGTCCTGGCCGGACTTGCTTTTGCCCTGGCCGGAGGATGCCCGGGACGGCAGCTGTTTCTCTCCGGTGAAGGGGATGGGGATGCGGCTGTATTTGTTTTGGGGATGATCGTGGGTGCGGGATTTGCTCATAACTTCGGTCTGGCAAGTTCGCCCAAGGGCGTCGGTCCTCACGGCATCGCCGCAGTCATTGTCGGCCTGCTGGTTTGTCTGTTTATTGGATTTACCATGAGAAGGAAAAACGCATAAGGAGGTTTCAGATGGCAGCAACAGTCGATGCGAGAGGGCTCTCATGCCCTCAGCCGGTTATCATGACACTGGATGAAATAAAAAAGGGAAAAGACAAGGAGATTATTATTCTGGTGGATACCGATACATCCAAAGAAAACGTGACGCGCGCCGCTGAGAGTCAAGGATGCCGGGTCAATGACGTATCCCCTGAAGGAGAAGGATACATCATCACGATTACAAAGGTGTAAACCTTGCTTGGATTTTTTAAAAAGAAAAAAGCACCGCATAACCAAAAGAGCCGGGGTGCATCAGCCGATCGCGGAATTCTGGTTTTCGAAAACACCAGTGAGGTCATACAGGCTGAAAACGTTTTAAAAAAAACCGGCTGGTCTGTCCGGGTCATGGGACCGCCCCCGGAAATTCAAACCGGTTGCGATCTAGTCATCGAGTTTCCCCTGATGGAGGAACTGAACATCCTGCGGGAGCTTCAGAGCGCCGATATTTCACCTCTTCAAGTGGTGCCGGTAACCGCGCCGCTGCTGGCGCCCGTGAACCTGTTTCACACGAAGGATTTTGGCGATTACCTGATGGTGCGCGCGGCCAATATGAAAATCACCATTGCAAAAGAGGGCTTGAAAATCGTGAACATCTCAGGCGGTGGGTGTCCGGACGTACCCTATCTGGCCCGGGAAATGGTCGGAAAAACGCTGAGCGAAGCACCCAGGCCCAGGGACCTGGGGCATACCCTTTGCGGGTATGCCCTCGAGCTGGCCTATGAGGAGCTAAGAAAACAATGCTTGCCGTAGTGGGCACCGTTCCGGATCAGACCTTTCCCCTGAGCCATGGACCGCTTCGGCTTTCCGGGGCCCATCTGGTTGTCGATGGCCGGAGGGTGCCGATCAACCGGGGAACCCCCGCCCTGGCCGCTGCCGCCATAAAGGCCTGTGAACAGATCGACGGAAATACGGTCTATGGCTTTTTAGTAGGTGACATCGGCCGGGGAGACGGCAGTCGCCGGCTGTATGATTTTCTGGCGCGGCACTTGTCCGAATATGATTTTCAGGTACTGACCTTCCACTACCTGCAGCCGGACGTGGACTGGCAAAACAAGGTCTTGTTCGCCGTCGAAGCGATGCCGCAGCGGCCGATATTGATTGCCGATGCCGGTTTCATGTATGCCGCCAAGATGAGCGGACAGGCCGCGCGTTACGATTTTTTCACCCCGGATGCAGGGGAATTGGCGTTTCTGGCGGATGAGCTGGCACCGCATCCCTTCTACACACGGGGGTTTATCCTGCACCAGAACAATGATGTGCCGGGTTTGATCCGGCAGGCCTATCAGCACCAAAATGCCGCTGCCCATCTCCTGGTAAAAGGCATATCGGACTATATCGTCCATGAAAAGCAGGTGATCGCAAGAGTGGATCACCCGTCCTTTGAGGCCATGGAGGCCATCGGCGGCACGGGTGACAGCTTGACCGGGTTGTTGACCGCTTTGTGCGGTGCGGGTTTCAATCCAATGGATGCGGCAGTATTGGCCGCCAGAGCCAACCGCTGGACCGGTCACTATGCAAATCCAAATCCCGCCACCCAGGTGGCCGAATTGATTGACAAAATCCCCCAGGCATTGTCGAAATTACTGGATAGCGGTTCTCAGAAGTGCGTTCCGATTGAAAAAGTTTAGGTGCCGGCAAGCCCTCTGGGAAGGCTTCAGCAGCCGCAAGAAACATCCTTTAGAGCACTTTTGATAAAGACACCTGAAATCACAAAAGAGAGCAAAGGCCAATGGGATGATCGCCGGGGGAAGGGATTGCAATATGTAATAATGCCAAACCACATCCACGGTATCATTTCCATCGTAGGGGCGCCCCTTGTGGGTGCCCAAACAACCGCAGGCGATTCGATAAAAAGGGCAGACACAAGGGCTGCCCTTTTTGGTATCAAAGTGCAGGTGAATTGTGATTAGGTGACCGTTTATCATAGTCACTGTATTATTAGTTTTTTAAAAAATCCGGAAGCTTGATTTTGAGCACGATAGGTCCTATACGACCTATAAGACTTATATCGAAGGCACTCCGCCCGACGTTGCGGCCAACGTGCTGCTCTGTCTGGTCCATCAGACCAATTTTTTGCTTGACCGGCAGTTGAGGCAACTGGAAAAGCAGTTTTTAAAACAGGGTGGTTTTTCAGAAAATCTTTATCGCACAAGCTGAAAGCGAGAAGGCGGCAATAAACACGCATCGGCTGGATTTTAATTCAGATATCGAGCTCGTATCTATCCAAATAATTGGAGACCTCATCCTATGTTGAAACAGCAGTTACAGAAATATTTCGGCTTCAACACCTTTTTAAAAGGTCAGGAAGATGTCATCCGCAAAGTTCTGGAGCATCATTCCGCAGCAGCCATCTTTCCCACCGGCGCCGGCAAGTCCCTTTGTTATCAACTGCCGGCCATGTTACTGCCCGGCATGACGCTGGTGGTATCTCCCCTGCTGTCTCTGATGAAAGATCAACTCGACTTCTTGCTGGCAAACAACATCCCGGCCGCGCGCCTGGATTCGACGCTTGGAAGAGAAGCATATACTGCGATTTTGGATAAAGCTAAAAACAGCGAATTAAAAATCCTGATGATTTCGGTGGAACGCTTTAAAAATGAAAGATTTCGTTCTCACCTGCAAAAAATGGACGTCTCTCTGTTGGTCGTTGACGAAGCGCACTGTATCTCCGAATGGGGACATAATTTTCGACCGGAATACCTGAAATTGCCTGCCTATCAAAAGGAATTCGGTATAAATCAAACGCTGCTGCTGACCGCAACGGCAACAAAGCAGGTAAGAGAAGACATGTGCGCGAAGTTCAATATTCTCAGAGAAAATGTGTTTGTTACCGGGTTTTACCGGGATAATCTCTTTTTGCAAATAACGCCGACCGATAATTCTGAAAAAAAGAACCGGCTGCTTCAAAAAATTCAAAAAACACCGCAAGACCCTACCATTGTTTATGTTACCTTGCAGAAAACGGCTGAAACCGTCGCGGAATTTCTTTGTCAAAATAAAATCAATGCGCATCCGTATCATGCCGGAATGGAAACCGGAACGCGCGAACGGATTCAAAACGAATTCATGAACGGGACCCTGGCCTGTGTCGTTGCCACCATTGCTTTTGGGATGGGCATCGATAAAAAGGACATCCGCCGAATCATTCATTATGATTTGCCCAAATCGATTGAAAATTACAGCCAGGAAATCGGACGTTCCGGCCGGGACGGAATCCCTGCTTTATGCGAAGTGCTGGCAAACCGGGACAACATCCATGTTTTAGAGAATTTTATTTATGGGGATACGCCTGAGAAATCTTCAATCCGTCAATTGCTTCAAACCATAAAAGAGAATAAAGGCTTTATCTGGGAAATAAAAGAAACAAGGCTTTCCAACGACCTGAATATCAGAATTCTTCCCTTGAAAACATTGCTGGTTTACCTTGCAATGCAAGAAATTATTCGACCCAAGTTGAGCTATTTTGAGGAATATTCATTCAAATACCGCACAACGCCGGCAAACATCATTAACCGTTTTGAAGGACAAAGAAAGCAGTTTGTTGCCGCGGTCATGAACCATTGTCATACCCGGAAAATATGGACAACGATTGACATCCCGTCAATCTTAAATAGTTATGATACGAATCGGCAGCGGATTATAACCGCTCTGGAATACTTTGAGGAGAAGGGTTGGATCGAGCTCCAATCCAGGAAGGCAACGGAAGTTTACGACATTCTGACCCAGGCTTTTGAGATCGAGGTCATGGCTGAAAAAATGTATGCCTTATTCAAAAACAAGGAAAACCTTGAGATCCAAAGAATACACACCATGGTAAGCTTTTTTGAAAGCGATGCCTGTATCAGCAAACAACTGGCCGGATATTTTGGAGAATATCTAGAAAAAGAACGTTGCGGGCATTGTTCATTCTGTAAAAGCGGCAAGGCGGTTCTGCAAAATACGGCTGCATTAAAGCCGCTGTCCCATTATGATTTCAGCGAGGTCACCGAAGCGTTTATCCGGGCTGCAGGAGATCAGTCCAGCGAGATAAATCTAACGAAGTTTCTTTGCGGTATTTATACGCCTGTTTTCTCGAAACTGAAAATAAAAAAACTGCCCTATTTCGGTGTACTTGAAAATTACCCATTTTTGGAAGTAAGAAGCTGGATTGCGGATAAAAACACCAGACAGGGCGTGGTATAAACGGGGGACATTCCCTTTTTGTTCCATCATTTGTGCTGCATTGCCGTGACACCATCCCAAGCTTCAGGAATGCCGTATGTTCGCATATGTTCGCACCGATTCATATAAAGCAGGCATGCCTTGTCGCTATTGTTTATTTCGGCAACACGACTGAAACACTTGAGCGCTTCTTCAAGCATGCTTTTTTGAAAAAGCTGGATGCCCCGTTCAAAGTCGTCTTTTGTTTTCAGTTTCATTTCGATAAGCTTTTCCGGGTCACTATCAAAGATTTCATATACTTCGATCCATTTTTCCTTTCCTTTAACCTGAACTTTGTCCAAGAATCGAAAATGAAAGTCTGCCGGCATCTCGATGCCAGCTTTGGTATTCCTGCTCACAATAATGGAGGCCCCATAAATTTTGGTTAGCCCTTCCAGTCGAGATGCCAAATTAACAGTGTCCGAGATAACGGTTCCCTCCATGCGCTTTTCTTCACCAATGGTTCCAAGCATCATGGCGCCGGTGTTTATGCCTATGCCGATTTGAATCGGTTCATAACCGCTTTTTTTTCTGTGTAAGTTGTATGTCTTCAATGTGTTTTGCATGCTAATGGCAGCCCTTACGGCATCTTCGGCCCGGTGAGGGAAGAGCGCCATAATGGCATCACCAATATATTTATCGATAAAACCGTTGTGTTTTCGTACAACAGGTCCCATGATACTCAGACAGTTATTGATGAAATTAAAATTTTCCTGGGGCGTCATGTTTTCGGACAAACGGGTAAAAGAGCGAATGTCGGAAAAGAGTATCGTCATCTCCTTTTGTATGTTGTCACCCAAATGAATATCGATAATGCTGTCTTTCTCCAAAAACTGTAAAAACTCTTTCGGGACAAAACAACTGTAGGAGTCCGTCAGCTCTACTTGGTGGTCCAGAGCCCCTTTGAGCTCCTTTCTCGCCTTCTGGATGGATTGTACCATGCTGTTGAAAGAGTTCGACAAAAATCCAATCTCATCTTCGACCTTGACCGGAACGGTCACCATCAGATCACCCTGATTGACTTTTTTCACACCATCGAGGAGTTGACGCAAGGGTTTGACGAGACTTTCTTTAAAAAAATAGGGGAAGAGCGTGATGACAAAAATGGCGGATCCCACAATGACGTAAACCAGCATTAATCCGGTATCATGTATGATCGATCGGAATCTTATATAATCAAAGCCGATCCCGTAAATCGTATCCGAAAATTCGATGCTATAGTGAATATAGTAGGATGCCGCATCAAGTGCATCGAACTTGCGGTACTGTCTTTTGATGCCGGCCGTATTATCCAATATGAGCGAAGGGATGTCCTTTTTATGTCCGTTCTGAATATTATCTATTTTCAAATAATTGGAAAAATGAGGATCTCGAGCGTAAATAATGTCTTCGGTGCTTGAAAGAGAGCCTTTCTTGGTCGGCGTGGCCAGTATGTAGGTAATGTCTTGCGGAATATCCGCCATCTCGTTTCTGGAAGCACTTTTCACGGCTTGCATGGCTTCCATCAGGTGTTTTTCTTCGTAGGCGTTGTCCTTGATTAAAATCGTAATACTGGAACCGATACCGATGGCAAGCAAGAGGGCGCCCAGCGATATCCCGATCAATTTGACCATGAAAGTGGATGGTTCCGAAGAGCTGTTGATGTAAACAATGATGAACAGAAAAGCGACGATCATAAATCCGGAGCCCAGAATGTGCGCAACGATTTCCCACGCTATCAGACCTTGATAGGCCAGAATGATCACGAATACCAAAACAACAGGGGATACGAAGATGAAGATAAGATGGCGCATGGCTCTCGCATATCTTGTTTCAGAAAACCTGATGGCCTTGCGAATAAAGATAACCAATATCCACAGGAGTTCCATACCGATGACAACGCCGATTTCCGGTGTTTTGTAAAAGATGTAGGCATATGCCTCAAAACTGTATGTGGGCGATGTCGCGAGCGTCTTATAGATGTAATACGGGTAGGTTGCACACGCCGCCACAATACAGAGGACCATGACAATTTTCGATTCCCGGGGATGAATGTTTTGCGGAAAATGGTAGGCGAACTGAACCATTGCAATAGAAGCGAACACCATGATATGCATTACCCACCACGCCAGCGTTGCATAACGGGGATTCAATGCCGAGAAAATAAAGAAAAAAGAGATAAAAACCAGTTCGACACCGACAAGTGATGCTATCAACAAACGCGTGGCATTTGATTTTCTCTCAATTCTCAAGAGAAAATAGATCATGAAGACCAGCAGGATGGCAACGTTCAGAACTGTGATTGAGAACGGGGACAGAAAGAACCATTTCATATTGATCCCACTTTTTTATCCAGTCGTTGTCAGAAATATGCAGCGAATCGAGCCCGTTTTACACCAATCGGAATGTTATTTTGACAATCACGATAACTGAATCTTGCTTGATAACTCAGCTAAATTGTATTTGTCTTGTGATGGGATGTCTCTGCTCGATGAATACGCATTAAGAAATAAGAGTCAGAAATGCTTTTATTCTCAATTTCCATAGCGTGGTTCATTTTTATTTTATATTTTCTCTATGCTATTGGCAAGGCATATTTTTATCGTGAGTTTCTGGTTGTCGATGACTCAGAAGATACCATCGATCCATCCGACCTGACCATTATCATCCCGGCTCGCAATGAAGCAGCAAATATCAGGCGATGTTTGACCTCGCTCTTGAATCAATCCATTCAGGAAAATACATATTCGGTTATTGTTGTGGATGACAACTCATCCGATAATACAGCTTCCATCGTACGGAATTTACAGAAAGACCATCCCCAGCTGTATCTGGTGGCTGCCGGAGATTTACAAAAAGGCTGGACCGGTAAGAACCATGCCTGCTGGAAGGGGGTCGAATATGCTAAAGGAAACTGGTATTGTTTTATGGATGCCGACATTCAGGCAAAACCGAATCTGTTGAAAAGCGCACTGCATTTCGCTAAAGCGCGACGCATTGACTTACTTTCCTTAAATCCATTTCAGGAGCTGGTCTCCTTTACGGAGCGTCTACTGCTTCCCGCCGTGTTTTTGTCAATCGCTACATCCATGAATTTCAGCCATGTCAATAATCCGAATCGTTCAGAAGCCATTGCGAATGGTCAATTCCTGCTTTTCAGAAGGCGTGTTTATGAGGCGATTGAAGGACATGCTTCAGTCCGTAATGAAGTTATGGAAGATATAGCATTTGCAAGAATCGTTAAAAAATCAGGATACCGGTTATATTGGATGTTTGGCGATGATCTGATTCAAACCCGAATGTACAGGAGTCTTTCACAAATTTGGGAAGGATTTTCCAAAAATCTCGTGGAAATCCTCGGACATGCCAGCTTGTCTGCTTGCTTGCTGGACTCTCTAAAGTTCCTGCTTCTTGGGTGGATGCCGTTGATTTTGCCTGTTCTGACTATATATGGGCTTTTCACCAGCGAGAACCATTTTTTCGGTTACGGCGCTTTTGGCCTGGCTTCTCTCGGAACTGCCCTTCTATTGATAATTTTTATCATGGCTTTGAAAACGCTGAAAATTCCTTTTAGGTTTACCTTCTCTTTCCCTTTGGGTTTTACCTTTCAGGTCCTACTCTTGCTGCACAGTCAATGGCGGCACAAAACAAAGACAAGAAAATGGAAAGGAAGAATCTACGGTTGAACCATGCAGTCCAAATCAGAAACAGCTTAAAAGCATGGGTCCGGGTGTTGCCTTTTGCCTGCCTATTTTTTGCAGGCAGCCTCAATGCCTGGGAACTCGCCAAGGTGGATAAGGTGAATGGAATCGAAATTTACACTCGCCATGTGCTGGATTCCGATTTCAAGGCATATCGCGGTACCATGCGCATCAAGACGTCTCTCTTGAGCCTCGTCGCCCTCGTCGACGATATTTCGTCATGTCCTCTATGGATAGACACTTGCGTGGAGGGTCGGCTCCTGAAAAGAATAAGCCCTGCAGAGACCTACACCTATACGATAAATAATGCACCCTGGCCGGTCAGTGACCGGGATGCAGTAGTTCATAACAGAATAAGCCAGAATCCTGAAACCCGGCGTGTGACAATTCACATTAAAGGCGAACCCGATTATATTCCGCCTAAAAAGGGATTGGTTAGGGTAAAGATGATAGAGGGGTTCTGGGAATTTATGCCCATGGGAAATGGAATTGTCGAGGTTGTTTATCAGGTGCACAATGATCCCGGCGGTGGCTTGCCGCCATGGATCGTTAATTCGGTGGTGGTTACCCAACCTTATAACACGCTGTTAAACATGAAAAAAATGGTTGTCCGGCAAAAATATCAAGCAGCACACTACGATTTCATCAAGGAATAATTCACTCTCGATTATGTTACGCGTATTTCAAAACGACCTGTTTCGTCCCAAGGAATTCATCATCACCTTGGAATTGGTTCCAGGTAAAGAATCCAGCGGCAGATCTGTCGACACGGTCATGGAAATCGCCAAAGAATCATTTTATGATGGAAGAATTTCCGCAGTTTCCATTACGGACAATCCCGGTGGCAATCCTTCCCTGAGTCCGGATGTTATCGGACACGAAATCTTTAAAGTGGGAATGGATGTAATCGTTCATTTTACGTGTCGGGATCTCAATCGTGTCGGCATGGAAAGCCGCGCCCTTCAACTGTCCATGATGGGCATGAAAAATCTGTTGGCACTGACCGGAGATTACACCGGAAAAGGATTTGGCGGCCAGGGCGCACCCGTATTTGATCTGGATTCCGTAAATCTCCTTATGATGTTGAATCAGTTGAACAGCCGCTTTGATGAAGCAGGAGATCCGGACGGCTTTTTTGCCGGGTGTGCTGTTTCACCATTTAAATACAGCGAATCTGAATCCTTTGCCCAGTATGCAAAACTCTGCAAGAAAATTTCAGCAGGGGCACAATTCATTATCACCCAGCTCGGTTTTGATGCGCGAAAATTTTCAGAATTCATCGCCGTTTTAAAAAAGCTTGGGGTGAATTTGCCGGTTTTTGGCTCGGTTTATCTTTTAACACCCCGATCCGCAAAAATCATGAACAATGGTGTTGTACCCGGTGCGACCGTCAGTCAGAAGTTGTTCAAACAGGTTGTCGAGGAATGGAAAGATCCCAAATCCGGTCGGGCCAAATCCATGGAACGCGCGGCAAAGCTGGGCGCCATCCTCAAAGGGCTTGGTTATCGCGGGATGCATATCGGAGGTATCCACACTAGTTTTGATGCAGTAGGCAAAATTCTGGACACCATGGAAAAGATCGATCATCAGTGGAAGGACTTTTTACCGGAATTTGATTTTACAGAAGATTCGGGATTCTATATCTTCCCGCAACAGGCATCTTCAAAAACAACTTCGCAGCCTTTTAAGCATCATGCGACATCCATCAGCGTTATCGAACAAATTCACTATCGTTTCCTTGAGGCCCTTCACGATCAACTTTTTACATTCGATGCCGGACTCGCCCCCATGTATGAAAAAATCTGCCAATGGATCGACCAAAAAGGTCCTGCCAAACGGATGCTGCACCTCTTTGAAAACGCTTCAAAAAAAGTGCTGCTAAACTGCCAGCAGTGTGGTGATTGCGGGATCCAGCACCTGGCATTCCTTTGTCCCGAGTCCCAATGCCCGAAGCACACCCGCAACGGCGCCTGTGGTGGAAGCCGGGAGGGAAGGTGTGAAGTGCGTCCGGAAAAGAGCTGTGTGTGGGTAAGGGCCTATCGGCGGCTCGCAGCCTTTGAAAAATCCGAAAAAATGATGTCGGACTGCGTTCCCCCCAGAATGTGGGAACTCAACCAGTCCTCCTCATGGCTGAATTTTCATTTAAAACGGGACCACCAGAGTGTCTCCGCAAAGCTTGGAAAATATTGCCGTCCGGATGCATGCCAGTTGTCATTTTGTGCCTTGCTTCGCAAAAAGTAGGAGAAAAGAGGGACGTCCGTTATATATTTGTATTTGAGTCCTTATTGCAGAAGCTGGCTATATCTATGCATATGAAGGCCGCAATGTCTTTTAAGATACGATAAATATAAATATATAACGGACGTCCCCTAATTTTTACATTAAAATCGGTGGGACATGCCGAGGTGTACCCCAAAATCCGGGCTGTTGTCATAGATGATAACGTTCTCGATGAGGCCGAGTTCAAAAACAAACTTTCGTATCATTTCCCATTTCCATCCCAGCGTAATTTCATAGGAATAGTCGGAAAATGGCCCCAGATTCACTGCCTGCCCTTCGGCAGCTAAAAATTGCAGCAATAACGACTGCCTGGAAATATAGCGCCATTCAAAAGCCAAAAGACCTGATTTTTGTTCTTTCCTTAATTTGATATTGCCGACTTTATCATTTCCGTAAAAGAAATACCCGCCGGTGAAATAAATGTAGACATTTGAAAATTTCTTGGAAGACGCAATGGATACACCGAAATCGACGGCCTTGTCACGATCAACGGGCCCTGAGTCTTCGATGGCCTGCCGGATCTGTAACGCATAGGAGAAAGAGGGGAATCCCCCGGTGCCGCATGTCACGTTATGTTGAACGGCCAGTTTCAGTCCCCGTGAAACGGTTCCCTCCTCATTTTGTGAGATTATGGTTTCCCCCGCTTCATTCCGGATATCAACCTGCACATCGCCATATGGATTTTCGTCACGGCCGTCCTGGTCCAATCCAAAGGCATCATGGAACTTGGCAATAAAACTGTCTAAAAAACCGCCGAATACCCACCGCTCCTCGTAACCGATCTCTAATCTGACGGTGTTGCTGATGCCGTACGCTATGGATGCCCGGCCGCTCAGCATCTCATAATCCAGAAAATATTCATCCTCTGTATTCGCCCATACATTGGCCAGGGTTCCCGAAACAAATATCTCCCATTCGCTCCGGCTGATGGTGGAAGGCGCCAGTGGGGTCATGCCCAACCGCAAGGACTGAAAAGGCGATTGGGATTGCAGTTTCAGGGGGCCGAATCCCACCTCTCCGATGCAAAAATTGATTTCGCGGTTTTCATCGGTGTCGAAGATATCGGACGATTTGTCCTGAATGGAGAATGCATCCTGATTGTTTGCTGAAGCATATGCGATGTCTATGGGGGTGGATAACAGAAAGCATATGGCCCATATCAAAAGGCTTCGGAAAGTCCCGGGTATCATTTCATATGAATCCTTCATAGAAGCTGCCGGCTAAAACGCCTGCTCAACCGGCAGGACAAATGCGTGCAACCCTTCTTCGGGCATTAGATTCCGCCGGCATTCCTTTACCGCTTCGAGCAATTCTCTTTCTTTGTCCTCGGGTAAAACAGTAAATACAATAAGTGATTTGCCTGGCCAAACACGCGTTCCAAGCTTCTTCCCCTTTTCACCTTCGCCGATGACATCATGGATTTCTGAATACGCATGGATATCATATTGCGAAATCAAACGCCTGATTTCCTCGGCATTGCTTTCCGGACATACGATCATAAGCATTTTCATAAGCTGTCTCCCTTACTTTATCTTTCCGCTGTATATCAAATAATAAGCCACCGGAATAACCACCAAGGTAAATGCCGTCGACACAATCATGCCGAAAATGATGGACCATGCCAGCCCGCTGAATATCGGGTCCAGTGTTATGGGCCAGGCGCCCAGCGTCGTGGTGCCGGCAGTCAAGAAAATCGGCCTGAACCGGACCGTACCCGACTCGATGATGGCTTCGACAAGCGGGACGTCTCTTTCAACCTGTGTCCGTATAAAATCAATGAGGATGATGGCATTTCGTACAACGATACCGCTCAAGGCGATCATACCAATCATCGCCGTGGCGGTAAAAAAGACAGGATCCGGAAAACCGCCCACCGGACGGTTCACGATCGCATTCAGCAGTGCAAACCCGGGCATGATGCCGATGAGCGTCATTGGTATTGACAACATGATCACACCAGGAATCAGATAGGAAGCTGTTTCATATACCAGCAACACATAGATGCCCACCAGGGCAGCGGAAAAAGCAAGCCCCAGATCCCTGAATACATCCAGCGTAATTTTCCATTCACCCTCACCCCGCCAATCGATCCGCAGCCCATTCGGCAGAGGGGTATTCTTGAAGTGTTGCTGCAGTTCAAGAACGGCGTAAGCCGGTCCCCTGCCGGCCATCTCCGCCGTCACATAAACAACACGCTCCTGATTTTTGTGATAAATCGATTTTTCGGTTACGCGTTCTTCAAATTGACCCAGCTCACCCAGTTGGACGACGTTGCCCGCTCTCCCTTTAACGACGATGGTTTTCAGTCGTGAAACATCTGAACGGGCGTTCCTCGGCAGTCGCAAAATAATGGGCAGTTCATTCTGTTCACTTGCCACATGGACGATACCGGCCGGTATGCCATCCAGTGCAATCTTGAGCGTTTTCACGATATCATCGGTGGCGATACCATTGAGACCGGCCTTTTCACGGTCGACACGAAAAAAAAACTTTTGTTGATTTGCCTCCACCATATCATCGACATCGACGACGCCCTCTTCTGCATCCATACGGCTTTTGACCAACCGGGCTCCCCGGATCAATGCCTCATATGAATGCTGCGGCGAGCCGTATATTTCCGCCACCACGGTTGACAGCACCGGCGGTCCCGGCGGCAATTCAACCAGTTTGATACTAGCCCCGGTTTCTTTGGTTATGGCTTCGATTTCTTTTCTGATCCGCAGTACAATACCATGGCTTGACATCTCCCGGTCGTCCCGGTGCAACAAATTGACGCGGATGTCTGCGACATTTGAACCTTCCCTCAGATAATAATGGCGCACCAACCCATTAAAATCCATGGGAGAAGCAGTACCCACCGTGGTCACAAACTCGGTCATTTCAGGCATGGTCATTAATACGTTTTCGACTTTTCGTGCGATGGCATCCGTTGTCTCGAGCGTGGTGCCTTCCGGCGGATCGATGATGATCTGAAACTCGTTTTTATTGTCAAACGGCAGCATTTTCAAAGGCACAAACCCTGTAAGCGCCAGTATAACCGAAATGATAAACAAAACGGTGATGACAAAGAGAAGAAGAACGCTCTTTGTTTTGGAATCGACAAATGGCCGGATGACTCGGCTGTATATTCTGTAAGTAGCGGTTTTGGTGATGTCGTATGGCTCCTCCCTTTCAGCCCCCGACGTGAGCATTTTGCTCGACACCCATGGCGTAATGGCAAAAGAAACAATCAGGGACATGAACATGGCCAGGGGGACGTTGAGGGCCATGGGCCGCATATAAGGTCCCATCATCCCGGTAATAAAAAACAGGGGGATAAACGATACAATGATGGCCAGGGTTGCCAGAATGACCGGCGGCATCACCTCGTTGACGGCGATGGAGATGGCTTCTAATTTTTTTCGACCTCCCATGGCCAAGTGCCGGTAGATGTTTTCCACGCTCACGATGGGATCGTCCACCACCAGCCCGAGAGCCAGTATGAGTGCAAACAGCGTGACGCGGTTGATGGTATAACCGAAGAGATAGTTGAAAAGCAGAACCAGTGAATAGGTAATGGGAACGGCGATGGCGACAATGGTACCCGTGCGCCAGCCCATATAGAAGGTGATGAGTGCGATAACCGTTAAAACAGCTTCGCCCAGGCTTCTCACCAGGTCATTTACTTTATCATTGGCGGTTTCTCCGTAATTTCTTGTGATCCTGTAGTCGACATTGTCCGGCAGAAGGGTTTGCCTTAGCGTTTCCATGGTTCTTTCGACTTCCTTGGCCACCCATACTGCGTTGCTCCCCTTTTTCTTGGCCAAAGCAACGGTTACGGTGGGAAACGTCTTGTTTGCGGGCGCTGATTCCCCTTCGCTCAGATGTGCCGGTCCGAAACCGATACGGCTGTAAGCGTGAACCTCTTCCGGCCCGTCCTTAACCTCGGCGACATCGCGAAGATAGACCGGCCGGCCTTCATAAAGGGTAATTAATAGATTGCGGATTTCCCGAATGTCCTTGACAAAAGGCCCGGCTTCCACCCGAATGACCTCATTGGCCTTTTCATATTCGCCGCTTTCCATTTGGGCGTTCGAAATCTGGATGGCGCCTGCAACCTCCATCGCCGAAAGACTGTATGCAGCAAGGCGTTCCGGGTCCAGATAGACATCGGCAACCCGTTTTCTCCCACCATGAATGCTGATTCTGGCGCTGTTGGGAATGTGCTGAAGTTTTGCGACCACCTCTTCTGCAATACGGTACAATTGGTGATCGTCAACATTATCACCGCTGAGGGCTACGTTCACGATGGGGACATCATCGATCTCAATTGGCTTAATAACCCACCCGGCAATGCCGGGTGTCACCTTGTCCATGTTTTGAGATATTTTGTTGTAAAGCTTTATTAAACTTTCTTCACGATCCTGACCCACATAAAACCGTACGGTAACCACCGCCATGCCCGGACGTGACATGGAATAGACATACTCCACCCCATCTATCTGGAAAAGGAGTCGCTCCAGCCGGGAAGCAACCAACTTCTCCACTTCTTCCACACTGCCGCCGGGATACATCACCATGACATCTGCCAGCGGTATGACAATTTGGGGCTCTTCTTCTCTCGGTGTAACAGACAACGCCACAAAGCCTGCCGCCAGGCTGATAATAATCAGCAAGATTGCCAGGTTGCCTCGGAGAAAGGATTCAATGATGCGCGATAATACGGATGATTTGCCTGCCATATATTAATCCTCCTGTATCGGCGAGATCAGTATGACGTCTCCTTGCGACAGTCCGGACAGAATCTCCAGGTTGTTGCCAAAAGAGGGACCGGATTTTACCATACGTCTTTCAATGCGGTTGTTTTTCACCACATATACCATCTCCAGCTGTCCGATCAATGTCACGGAATCCGAAGGAATAAGGATCGCCGGGTGTAAATCTTCCCGAACCCAGACCCTTCCGAAGGTACCCGGCAGGATATCTCCTTTTTTATTGTCGATATGGATCTTTACCTTCTGGGTTCTGCTCAGCGGGTCAATTTCACTCACAATTCCATCAACCCGCCCCGTAAAGGGTCTGTTGGGACGGTCAAGGGTAATATCGACGGTCTGATTGAGAGATAATTTTTCGATGAGACGAACCGGCACCGGCACCTCAATGCGCATATTGATCGGATCATAAACACTTAAAAGCGTCTGGCCGGGATTGGCCAGATCGCCCACTTCAACCCTTCGATCCGTAACAATTCCATGGATGGGTGACTGGATCTTCGTATAGATCAGCATCACCTTGATTTCCGCTACCTGCGCCTTGGCCGCGTTATACATGGATTCCGCTGCGGTTAATGATTGCTCGGTTGCGGCATTTTTTTTGTAAAGAGTCAGCGTTCTGTTATATTCTGTCCGGGCCTGTTTTAAATTCACATCCGCAGCAGCCATTTTCTCATCAATATCCCGGCTGTCCAACTCAATAAGCACCTGATCCTTTTTCACGGCATTGCCGGCCGAAACGTACACCTTGCTGACATAAGCACTGATTCTGGCGCTCAGATGAACATTTTCTTCAGAGGCGACGGTTCCCACCACATCAATTTTAGGAGCGACCTTCTCTAACCTGACCGTGTAAGTTTCTGCATTTTTCGGCAGGGGCTTCCCGTGCTGAGACGCCAGCTTTCCTGCCTGGACTTTCGCATGAAACGTACCGCCGGTCCAGGCGATCATCATCACCAGACCGACGATTGCGATGGCCCACTTGAAAATGCTAAATATGATTCTGCCTTTCCCCGAATGTTCCCTTGTCATGCCCTCCTCCTGTATTGAACGGGTATATAATAAAATTACGGGATATATTTTTTCACCGCGTCTCCGCGCGCTCTTTCGAGATTGGAAAGGGCCGTAAGATAATCATAGTATGCTGCGACATTGCGGGTTTTTTGAGCAGTCAATCCCACTTGAGCCGTCAGCAATACCGTTATGCCTGCGGCACCTTCTTTATATTGTTCTCCGGTGATACGCAGCGCTTCTTTTGCGTTTGCTACACTCTTTTTTGTCACCGCCAGGCGCTGCCAGGCTTCGGAAGCTCTTAAAAATGCCTGGTGAAGATCGAGCCGAAGATTGTTGTAGGCTTTTTTCTCTTCGCTTTTGGCTGCACGCCATTCAGCCTTTGCGGAAAGAACCTTGTTCGAATGCTGATATCCGTCAAAAAATTCCCACTTGGCCATGACACCCACCAGATAGCTATTTTCAAAATCCGAAGCATCGCCGCTGTCCACATCGTATGAACCAAACGCACTCACCGTCGGATAACGCTCTTGTGATGCTTTCCGGTAAGACTTTTCTATTATTTCAGACAGTTTTTTGGCGGCTTTCAGTTCCGGGCGGTTTTCAATCACCGCATAATCAAGGCGGATAGGCTCCCCCCTGAGTTCTTCCTGATAGGGAGCCGGAAGCCCCTCCAATGAAATCAGGTCCTTCCCGATGGCGGTATTGAGCGATGCGATGGCCAACTGGACACCATTTTTTGCTAGAATAAGATCTTCCATAGCCTGTGCCAGTTTAACATCAAGATTCAACACATCGGTTTTAACAACCGATCCGGCATTAAACCTCGCCGTCGCTACGCGAAGGCTTTCTTCAAGACTTTTGACGGATTCTTCTTGTACCGCTACAAATGCCTGGGCCTGTAATACACTGTAATATCCGCGGGTAACCTGATGAATCAATTCATTCTGAACCGACGCAAGCTGAAGCTCCTTTGCCGCTTTTTCTTCTTCCGCCATTCGGACACTCAGAACGTTTATGCCCCCGTTGTAAAGGCGATACTGAAGTCCCATAGAAAATCTCAGGTTGTCTGTATCCTCCGGATCATTGGGATCAAATGCCGGACTCCTCATGTCCAGGTCGCGCTGGTTTAAGTCCATCATAAATGACTGAGGTGGATTATCGGTTATCGAATAAGCACTCGACACATACAAACGAGGATAGTAGGCAGATTGTGCCTGCTTGATCATGTATTTGGCAGCTTGTATGCGTATCGTTCCGGCTTGAACATCCGGATTGTTATCAAGAGAGGCATGAATGCATTCTTCAAGGGTAACCGCGTTACCTGAAATGGTTGTCCCTGCCCATAACATTAAAACGAAAAAAGTGTAAAATAAATGCCGATATGATACATGAACCGCCTTTCCTTTCATGCGGGCCCCCTTTATCTTACTAAAATTAAATGATTTTTTGCTATTGTAACGAGAATTATATTAAAAAAGCAAAATGGATGCCAAAATAAAATCGTTTCTCGTTACCACACTGCAGCGTGATAACGAGAAACGATTTTATTTTGCTTACGGTTCCGGTTGCAGGGGAATGTCCCACTTTTTCATGTATTTCCAAATAGCGGTTCTGCTCAAGTCGGTCATTCGCGCCACTTCCGCCTTGTTCCATTCGCATTGATGCAGCAAGTTCAATAAACCATCCCTGGTGAGTTTCCTGCGGGCCACTGTTTTTTTCCCGGGCAGCCCCCGCGGTTGAAGCGATCGTCCCTGGTAGTTGGCCTGCCGCAATTCAACGGGCAAATCAAAAATATCGATTGCATCTTCATTGCAAAGCACAAATGCATGCTCGATCGCATTTTCCAGCTCCCGGACGTTTCCCGGCCAGGAATAATCCATAAAAAGCCGCATGGCTCCTTCTGAAAGCCCCTGAATTTGTTTGCCGGTTTTCATATTCTGCCCCTTGATGAAGTGGGTCGTCAATAAGGGGATGTCTTCTTTTCTCTCCCTGAGAGGCGGAACGGAAATCGGAAAAACCTTCAAGCGATAATATAAATCTTCTCGAAATTTTCCCTCGTGAACAAGCTGATAAAGGTCCGTATTGGTGGCGGTAATAATACGGATATCGATCTTGCGAGTTTTGGATTCACCCACCCGCTCAATTTCACGCTCCTGGAGAACCCGGAGCAGCTTAACCTGAATATAGGGGCTGATCTCACCAATTTCATCTAAAAAAATGCTACCCCCGGCAGCCTCTTCAAATCGGCCTATCCGGTCACGAATTGCTCCTGTAAAAGCGCCTTTTGCATGACCGAACAATTCACTCTCCAGCAGGGATTCTGGAAGTGCACTACAATTAACGGTTATTAATTGGTTTTTCGCCCTATCACTGTTGTAGTGAATGGCCCCCGCCACCAATTCTTTACCGGTCCCGCTTTCACCCTGGATGAGAATGGTTGCTTCACTACCGGCTGCCGCTTTGATCGCGTTAAACACCTGATGCATGCTACGGCTTTTCCCGATAATGTTATCGAGCTTATGGATTTCACCCAACCTGCGGGTGATTTCTTCTATCTCTTTACGCGCCTTTTTTAAATCCGAAAGATTCGTCACGGTCTCAACGATTCCGATCACTTTGTCTTTTTCGTCCTTTACCAGCCTCGCACTTTTCAACACCGGCACTTCATGCCCCTCTTTATGACGTAGCGCGCACTCTTTAGAATCCACGGATCCCCGTTCATAAATGCCGCACTCCCCAACACCTGCCGGGCATTTTTTATTAAAACAAAGGTCAAAACTCAGCATGGAACACGTTTTGCCCAATGCTTCTTCCGCACGATAGCCGCTAATCCGTTCCATGGATGTATTCCAGGTTGTGATCTTGCCTTTATCATCCAAGGTAAAGACGCCATCGGCCATGGAGTCTAAAAGAAAACCCGCAAGCCTTGGATCCAAAATATCCTCTTTTTGTTTTTCCATTTCAAAACAATTCCCCTAAGATTATCGTTACATTAACGTTACGTAACGTTACTTATTACTATAGAGGCGTGCAAGCGAAATTGTCAATCAATATTTTTTTCATAAACCGTCGGCACCCTATTACAATATATTGATCAATTTCAGCCAATTATATAGACTTACACTCTTTCGTGGTCTTTTAAATTTATGAAAAAAATATGTTGGCATGAATCTTGGTATAACTGAGATACGTGGCGAGCCTAGGGGCTTCGCCCAATTAAAAAAAGGAGGAATAAAAATGGCAACCAAACTATTGGCAACTACGGAAGAATTTAAACAATCGATTAAAAACGGCGTTTCGCTGGTGGATTTCAATGCACCCTGGTGCGGCCCTTGCCGCGCCCAGGAACCGATTATCAAACAATTGTCAGAGCAGTTTACGGGGAAAGCGACCATCGCGGAAATGAATATTGATGACAATCAGGAAACCGCTGTTGAATTGGGAATCCAAAGTATTCCCACAATGGCAGTATTCAAAAACGGCAAAGAAATTCAACGGTTTGTGGGGCTTCAATCTTCAAATACGCTCGCCCGAGCACTTGAAGATACCATTAATGAAAATATTTGACATTCATTCGATAAGCCGCATAATGGTTTTATCGAGGGTTGAAAATATCGTGTCTAAATGAACAATAAGGAGTATCTCAATGCCCATTTACGAGTATCAATGTGAATCCTGTAACAACACGTTTGAAAAGCTGATTTTCAAGAGTGATGATGAAAGCATCGAATGTCCTGCGTGCGGCTCCAAAAATGCTAAAAGACTCCTGAGTGCCGCAAGTTTTATGGGCGGATCCGGCCTCGGTGCCTGCTCGCCGAATCCCTCATCGGGATTTTCCTGAGCTTCCTAGCATGGTTGTGGCGGTTCGCCACAGAGGACGATCTGCACGCTTTCAAGTATTTTTATTGAACAAGGAGATAACATGCTACAAAATATATCCAGAAGATCCTTTTTAAAAGGTTCGCTTGGAGCGGCCTGTGCTACCTGTGTGTCGCAGGTCCCGCTGCCGGCATCGGCCAAAGCCAAAAGCGGCCAGGAGCTGGCAACCCTCATCGACATCCGCAAGTGCGTCGGGTGCGAGGCCTGTGTGGAAGCCTGCCGTGAAGTCAACGATTTCAAATATCCCGCCCCGGAAAAACCTTTTCCCAAAATGTATCCCAATCGCGTCAAGGTCGCCGATTGGTCGGACGAAGAGCATCGGGAGGTCCGGGATCGTCTGACCCCCTACAACTGGCTGACCATACAATGGGCTACTGTTGAGGTCGACGGGGAAGAGACCGAGCTCTCTTTTCCCAGGCGGTGCATGCACTGTCAGAATCCGCCCTGTGCCGATCTCTGTCCCTGGGGCGCCGCCCGCAAACTTGAAAACGGCATTACCGTCATCGAACCCGATATCTGTCTGGGTGGGGCAAAATGCCAGGCGGTCTGTCCCTGGAAAATTCCCCAGCGCCAAACCGGCGTAGGGCTCTATCTCGATATCCTGCCGAGCCTGGCGGGCAACGGCGTGATGTACAAATGCGACCGGTGTTACAACCGCATCGCTGAAGGGGAGATACCGGCATGTATCGAGGTGTGCCCGGAGGACGTGCAGATTATCGGTCTGAGGGAGGAAATTGTCGAAGAAGCGCATCGGCTCGTTAAAGAAGAGGGTGTATATATTTACGGGGAGACGGAAAACGGCGGTACCAACACATTGTACGTGTCACCGGTTCCCTTTGAAACACTTAATAAGGCCATGACCAAAGGCCCGGGTCGGCCCCACTTCGGTAAGGTTGAGAATCAGATGGAACATGCCGACAACCTTGCCAAAGCCATGTTGATTGCCCCGTTTGCCGGCCTGGCTGCCGCTGTTGGAAGGATTTACACGGCCACCAAGAAGTTAAAAGATAAAACAGGAGAATCATCATGACACCCGAAACACGCCCCAAGGCGTATCCTGAGCTAATATTTTTCAAACCGCTTTATCTCATTCTTATTTTCACCATGGCACTGACCGGTTTCGGTCAGATGCCGGTATTCAAGCGCTACTATATTGCCGATATCCCCGGGTTCAGCTGGCTGGCGAATTACTATGCAACCCACTATATCCATTATATTGGTGCCATCGCGCTTTTTGTGTTTTTTGTTTATGCCGGTGTTGTCTATTTCGGGATGATACACAGACAATTTAAGCTTACCTGGGCTGCCTATATCAGGATTGCACTGCTGGCATTGATTGTGGTCACGGGTATTTTTCGTGTCCTCAAGAACCTGCCTGATGTGGTCTTTTCACCCTTGTTTACGATGATGATCGATATTTCCCACTTGACCTTCATGTTGTTTTTGCTGCTCTCCGGAATCCTTTTTATCATTTTGAGAAAAGGTTGGCTGGTTCAGAAAGATACGATTTAAATTTGAATCGCAACAGCGAGCCAGGAATCTTCAATTTTCTCCTGTTGCGTGCCTATAGGGCAAAAATTGTTCTTGACTTTATGCTAAAACGGAATAAAATGCCGTTTAATCAATAAAGACACGTTCTTAATTGGCGTGCCGGTTTCATCCTCAAGGAAAATCCATTTGTCAAAATGGCAATCCGCGGTCTGGAACTATGAGAATTATTATGGAAGGAGTATGTCACTATGACAACTGGAACAGTAAAGTGGTTTAACAGCAGCAAGGGCTATGGTTTCATCGAGCAGGAAGACGGTCCGGATGTTTTTGTACATCATTCTGGAATCAATGCCAGCGGGTTCAAGACGCTCTATGAAGGCGACAAAGTTACATTTGACATCGAGCAGGGTCAAAAAGGTCCGGCAGCGGTAAATGTTACCGTCGTTTAAGCCCCATCTCTTTTAACAATCTACGACAAGGGTATTTCGTTTCATTCAAACGGAATGCCCTTTTTTTTGTTCTTTTTAATATCTTAATTGTAATTTTGTGTATTTTATGAAAAAAACAACCACAAAGACACGAAGGATAAAAGAAAAATGGTTCAACTGATTGCAGACCGCAGGGATATCGATTTTGTCTTGTTTGAGCAATTGAGAGCACAAGACCTGTGCCACGACGACAGGTACAATGAATTTAATGAAAAAACCATGGGCATGGTCATCCATGAAGCCCGGAATCTTGCCATCAATGAGATTCTGCCGACCTTTTCGGAAGGCGACCGCATCGGGCTTGGTTTTGATAACGGCAGCGTCAAGGTGCCGGAATGTTTCCATCGGGCTTACAAATTGTTCAGAGATGGCGATTGGGTGGCGCTGACGTCCTCGGACGAGTATGGCGGTCAGGGGATGCCCGTAATTCTGGCGCAAGCCGCGACCGATTATCTTTTGGGCGCCAATTATGCCTTTACGTTATACGCCTGGAGCGGCTTCGGAGCTGCCGAGATGCTGGAGCATTACGGTACCCAAAAGCTCAAGGATATGTTTTTGAAAAAAATGTACGGCGGTCAATGGGGTGGAACCATGGCCATGACCGAATCTGAAGCAGGCTCGGACGTCGGCAACCTTTCTGCCTCCGCCGTAAAAAATCCGGACGGCACCTATTCCATTACGGGAAATAAGATTTTTATTACCTGTGCGGAACATGATCTGACCGAAAACATCATCCACATGGTGCTTGCCCGCATCGAAGGAGCGCCCGCAGGCACCAAAGGGATATCGCTATTCATCGTGCCTAAAATATGGGTCAATGAAGACGGCTCACTGGGAGACCCCAATGGTGTAACCTGCACGGGAATCGAAGAAAAAATGGGAATCCACGCCAGCGCCACCTGCAGCCTGGCATTCGGTTCAAACGGCGTGTGCCGGGGGCTGCTGCTCGGCGAAGTGCACAAAGGCATGCGGGTCATGTTTTACATGATGAACATGGCCCGGCTGGCAGTCGGCGCCATCGGTTTCACCTGCGCTTCGGCTGCCTACTTATACGCATTAAACTATGCCCGCGAACGTACACAGGGAAAAGATCTGGAAAAACTGGCCGAACCGGATGCGCCGCAAGTGCCGATTATCAACCATCCGGATGTGCGACGTATGCTCATGTGGATGAAATCGCATGTGGAAGGCATGCGCAGCTTTATGTACTATATCGCCTGGTGTGTCGATAAGCAGAACTGCGCGAAAAATGAAAAGGAAAAAGTTTTTTATAAGGATATGCTGGATCTCCTGACGCCCATCGTCAAGTCTTACTGCACGGACAAAGGATTTGAAGTATGTTCTCAGGCGCTCCAGGTTTTCGGGGGGTATGGCTACACAAAAGAATATCCAATTGAACAGCTCTTGAGAGACGTTCGTATCGCCTCCATTTATGAAGGGACCAACGGGATCCAGGCCATGGATCTTTTAGGAAGAAAGCTGGGTATGAAAAGCGGCGCGGTATATATGGAACTCATCTCCCAGATTCAGGGCGTCGTATCTGAAGCCAAAGATATTCCCATGCTCTCCACCCTTGCCCTGAAATTGGATCAAACGGTTTCTGCAATGGCGGAACTTGCCATGGTTATGGGCAAAACCGCCATGTCCCCTGAAGTGAGAAAAGCCTTTGCCAATGCATCGCCGTTCCTGGACATAACGGGCGACGTCATTATGGGATGGATGCTGTTATGGCGGGCCGTCACAGCCGCCGGAAAATTGAATTCCGGTCCGTTCCAGGAAGGTTCTGCAGAAAATAAAAAGAACGCATTTTATCATGGCCAGATCAAATCTGCGGAATATTATATCCTAAACATCCTTCCCATTACCCGGGGAAAAATACACGCCGTCATCGAAGGAAGCAGCGCGATGACCGACATCTCGGACATGGCCTTCGGTGCACGCTAGGCCTTATAAATTCATCACTCCCTGAGTCCCGTTAAAAGCGTTCGGTAAAAAACCAGAAACGCCTCCGAATCCCTTATTCTGGGACGCGACAGGGTAACGCGCAAATCCTGACGGATTCGGCCGGGCGCCCTGTCCATTAATAAAATACGATCCGATAATGTGAGAGCCTCATGAACATCGTGGGTAACAAAAAGGATGGTATTGGGAAAATCCTTTCTAAGGGACAACAGCAGCGCCTGCATTTCTTCCCGGGTCTGGGCATCCAGAGATGCGAATGGTTCATCCATCAGCAATATTTCGGGATTGAGAATCAGCACACGCGCCAATGCAACCCGCTGTTTCATGCCGCCGGATATGTCCCTGGGGAGATAGTCTCCAAATTCATTGAGCCCCATTAAATACAGGTATCGATCGACCTCTCGGCGGATTTTTTTCTTTGTCAATCCACGTCTATGCGTTCCAAAGGTGATATTCTCTCGAACGGTTAACCATGGAAAAAGCGCAGGCTCCTGAAAAACCACACATCGATCCGGACCGGGCTTTGAAATGGGATGGCCGTTTAACAGGATCCGACCGGAGCTCGGCGAAAGGAATCCGGCCAAAATATTGAGAAGGGTGCTTTTCCCGCAGCCGCTTCTGCCGATAATACAGATTAATTCGCCCCTTTCCACTGAAAAAGATATGTTCTTCAATACGGTCAGGTAGCCGGTATCCACCTTAAATATTTTCTCAAGGCAGCTTATTTCAAGAACATTTCTCTGCTTCCCGCTTGCTGTGCCGGGTGAAATAATTTTCAGTTGCCGCCGCATCACAGCCTCCTTGCGCTCTTAAAACAGAGTTTCATCATCTGATTCAAAAGCCAGTCACAGGAACGGCCCGCAACAGCGATGAGGATGATTCCCACAACAATGATATCGGTTCGGCCAATCATACGTGCATCCATAATAGCCGCACCAAGGCCGTCGGGCACGCCTGTCAGTTCTCCCAAAACCAGGTAAGCCCAGGAAATCCCCATTCCCAGTCTTAGGCCGGTTATAATATAGGGAACGGCGCTGGGAAGCAATATTGTAAAAATGGCTCTTAGACGGGTTACGCCCATCATGGCGCCGGCACGATACAAGATGGGATCCACCTGTCTTGCACCGGTAACCGCGTTTAAATAAATAGGGAAAAAAGCCGCCAGCGCCACGAGAAATACCGTTGTCCGGATACCGATGCCAAACCAAACAATGGCCAGCGGCAGCCAGCTGATTCCGGGAACCGCCCGCATCGCATTGATGGAAGTGCTTACCATGCGGTTGACATGTGTCAGACGACCCGAGAGGACGCCCAGGGGAATTCCGATAGCAACAGCTAAAGTAAACCCCAGCAAAACCCGGATCAGACTTGCAACCAGATCACTGAGAAATCGACCTGAAAACTGGTCGTGCCCGGTATCGCCAAAGATATACTCATAACCGGAACGTCCTACATCGACCGGATGCGGCAGCATATAGCGAGGAATCATGCCGGTTTCACTGGCGGCAAACCACACCATGAAAATTAAAACCGGAATAATATACGGCATAAACGCATGAAAGCCGTTTCCTGCAGCCTCTTTCGGCATCACAAACTCACCTCAAGTTTTTTATTTCAAAAACCTATCCCACTACTCCAGATCATAAATATTTAGCTATGCATAGAACGAACTGATAAGAATACAGAATTCTTAGTCAATTTTTCCTTTCAAGGAGTTTGAGCAATGCCTGACTATTTGGGCCCAGATTCTTTGCTAATTCTGCTTTGGATTTGCTTTACAAAGGATAGATCCAGCAGCCTGCCATAATCCGGCTGTCTGTCAATAACCCCGAGTGCCTGCATCCGTTCACCCAGTGCACGGGTCTTCCTTACAAAATCTTCATCCATGTACCAGGCCAGTTCCATGTTGGCTGCCGCTTGCTTCAAGATCGGCAGAGGTGTTCCAAATGTTGCCGCCTTTTGAAGCCATTTCTCGGTGTTGGCCTTCAAATAGGTTGTTGCACGTGCATGGGCAAGCACCAGCTCTGAAATCAGCCTCGGGTTCTCATCAATGGTCCCCCGCTTTACAAGCATCCCGGCATTAATCGTTCCAATGGTCTCTCCGTAATAGGGGTATTCAAGTATGCGCCCGTATCCCCGGCTCTCTGCCAGTGTCGGAAAAGGTTCTCCGGAAAGGAAGGCATCGATGCTTCCCCGCGCCAGGGCCAATCCCATATCAAAAAAATCGATCCGGATGAGAACCACATCACGGTCCGGAACCAACCCGTTTCGGGTAAGCACCTCTCGGAGAAGAATTTCATGCATGGTACCCGGCACATATCCGATTTTTTTTCCTTTAAGATCGGCGATGCGGTGAACCGGTCCCTCTTTTTTAACCACCAGGGCTGAACATTTATTGCATAAGGCAACCACTAAAACAACGGGTTGGCCTTGTGATGCGGCGTGAATCGCGTGGGCCAGGGTCGTGCCGCACATATCCAGGCTTTCCGCCAGCAAAGCAGCCTTTTGATCCGCCGGGTTGGTAAAGGGGTAGACACGCGCCGACATATTCTCCGGCAGGAATTGTTGATAAAAAAACGGTTGAATGGTTTGGGCTGTTTTCCAAGTACCGATCCTGATCGTTTGTGCAAAACCAAAGGCAGGTATCAAAAGAATTATCATCCATGAAATCGCCGCGAATATTCTAAGAACTCTCACCTGCATGTAGCCTCCATTCTCTTCCAGTCCAAATGATCTGTCGAAAGTCCTGTTTTTCAGGGATGTTGAGCTAAGTTCTTGAAGGAGATTCATATGGCATCGTGAATGTGAATGAATCTGCATTCTGAAAACCCTGGCATCAAGGAAAACAATTTGACGGCAAGTCCGGATCCCAATCCATCTCCTGCAAATATCTCCGGCAGTCTAAGATCCCGGTGCCCCGACCTTTTCCGGTGTCGGCCGCTTTGTCTCTCGGGCTTGCGCCCACCTCCGGGAAGAACAGGTTGGCCCCGGCCAGAAGTGAAACTTCATGGGGTTCATGCGTACAGTGTGCCCGCGGGATATCACCCATCACGAGCCGGCTGATTGCCACGAGTTTAGCCATTGTCAGGTCATTGATCATCCCGTACTGCTCCATGGGAGACCCGGGAAAATTAATCCGACGCATCACCCCGCTATAGGTTGCCCTGAAATCTCTTGCCAGAAACATCAGGTTGATAATCTCTTCAGGCGTGTGTTCAGGCCCCACCGGTTCAATGCAATTCATCCACTGTAGTCCCACATCTTTCAGTACCTGAATGGTTTGTATCCGGCGGTCTGTTTTAAATGGAGTATCCCTGCCCTCTCCTAAACGAACGGCATGATAAAATCCTACAAACCCCGCATCCAGAAGCTGTTCGCCTTCCTGATGATTGATATCGCGTGTGTTGGCCACCAGAGGGATCGTTACCTCTCGTTTGAGCAATCGACCGATTTCCATCAATTTTTTAAAGGGATAGGTGCCGGTGGTCATGAGGTTCAAAGCGTCCACGCCATGGGTTTCTCCCATTTTCGCCCACGCAATAATATCTTTCTTTGAAAATTCAGTCTTTTCTTTAAAAATTCCCGCTAATCGCGTCAGGGAACAGAATTTACAATCCATGGGACAAGGCTCGACGTTTAACCCGATGTGAAAATGAAGTTCCCCTTTTTGTGAAAAACCATCCCGTGACATTTGATTGGCTGTTTCCATGAGGGCATAGGCTTCTTTGCTATGAAGCGCAATATGCATTAGTGCCAGCGCTTCTTCCCGATCGATGCCTGCAAAATCAACGCCTTTTTGTAGTATATTGTCGATTTTTGCCGATAGTTTCCAGGTCATGAATGTTTCCTGTTTGACCTAATGTTGAACTAAGCCCCCTTGAACACAGGATCCCGCTTCTCGATCCGCGCATTCAATGCTTCCATGAAATCAACACTTCCAAATGCTCTCAGCAATGCCTCGTTTTCCGAATCCAATGCTTTTGTAATGGCTTCGATCAACGGTTTGTGAATCACCTCTTTACAAAGGCTCACGGAGAAACCGGCGCCTTGCGGCGGAATGAGTTTTCCAACCCGTTCGCGTGCATAAGGGAGCAGGTCGTCGTGGGGCAGCACCTTATTCACAAGTCCCAATTCAAGCAGTTTTTGAGCTGTCAGTTTCTCACCAAAAAAAACAATCTCCTTGGTCCTCTGCAGTCCGATGATTCGCGGCAGCAGATAGCTGGAAGCAAGCTCCGGCGTCAATCCAACGTTTACAAAGGGAAGTTTCACCCAGGCGTGTTCAGAAGCATAGATCAAGTCCGCACAGGCCAGCGGTATGGTAAACCCGCCGCCGATGGCCATGCCGTTGATTGCGGCGACAACCGGTTTTTTCAGCTGCCACAGCTTCAGACATAATCGTTTTTGGGCGATATCCGTTAGATCGATTTGACTTTTTGTTTCCTCGTCCAGCGATTCAAGTTCAGAAAAATCAAGATAGGCACCGCTGCTGAATGCCTCTTTTGCGGGATCATTTCTATCCGGATGTTTTGCCCCTGTGATAATCAAGGCTGTGGCCGTCTCATCCTGCTCGATGGTCTCGACGGCGATATTGAGTTCCAGGAGGAGGAGAACCGACAATGCATTCTTAATCTCCGGTTTATTCAGCGTCACCTGAACGATGCCGGTGTCGGCATCTTTCTCATATAGAATATACTTGAAATCTTTTATCTCCATCATTTCCTCATCGCTTCCAGAACCGCCGTGATCACGTCCTCCGGCCCGGGCTTGAAAATTTTTTCATGGATGGGTGCAACGGGCACCGGAATCTGTGGCGCACCGACGCGTTTGACTGGTCCTTTCAGGGCGTCGAATGCCTCCTCGGCCACCATGGAAGCCAGTTCCGCACCGAAACCGCAAAAGCGGTTGGCCTCGTGCACCACCACCAGCCGGCCGGTCTTGCGCACCGAGTCAAGGATACAGGCCTTGTCCAGGGGCACCAGGGATCGCAGGTCGATCACCTCGCAGGAAATTCCCCGCTCACTTAAGGGCTTGAGCGCCTTCATAACTGTGTAAAGGGCCATGCCATAGGCAACCACAGTGCAGTCGGTGCCCGGCACGGCCATACGAGCCTTACCCAGGGGCGTGCGGATGTCACCGGCCGGCAGCTCGCCGGGCATCCAATAGAGCATCATGTCTTCCACCACGATAACCGGGTCCGGATCAAAAATCGCGCTTAGAAGAAGTCCCTTGGCATCCTCGACTGTGGCCGGCCAGACGATTTTCAGGCCCGGACTGTGAGCTATCCACGCTTCCAGGTTGTGAGAGTGCTGACTGCCGGCGCCGAAGCCGACTCCGGCTTTGACTCGCACGGTTAGGGGAAAGCTGGATATGCCGCCGCTCATGTAGCGTAGTTTGCCGGCATGGTTGACCAGCATGTCGCTGGCCAGGGTGATAAACGGAAAAAACATGATTTCCACTACCGGCCGCAGCCCCAGGCAGGAAGCGCCCACAGCGAGCCCGGCAATAGCCGCCTCACTGACCGGCGTGTCCTTCACTCGGCCTCGGCCGAATTTTTTCAGAAGACCGTAGGTGGGCATGTTGGGGTCCAAGTGGATGGACACTCCTACCCCTTCGCCCGCGATAAATACGTTTTCATCAATTTCCATGGCAATGGTCAGGGCGTCATTCAAGGCATATCCGAATGTTTTTTGACTCATGGCGAAACTCCTTTAGGCATTGGGAGGTCGGACGAACACATCGGTCAGGAGGGTATCGTGTCCGGGATACGGGCTGGCATCGCCAAAAGCCACGGCGGCTGTCACACGCGTTTCAGCATCCTGATCAATAGTTTGTATTTGGTCTTCATCCAGTACGCCGGCGTTGAGGAGCGCTTGGCGATATCGACGTATTGGGCACTTGGCCGCCCAGGCATTCAGTTCCATTGGGTCCACATAATGCTGATGGTCACGCTCGCCATGCCCACGCATGCGATAGGTCAGAGCTTCAATAAATGCCGGCCCCTTGCCCGAGCGGCAGTGCTCGAGCAGTTCAAGGCTGAGACTGTAAACCGCCTCCACGTCATTCCCGTCCACACTCCGGCCGGTCATGTTGTAGCCTTCGGCTCGCTTGTAAATGTACGGCGTGGAGCAATGCTCTTCAGGCCGCTGTGCGCCGGCCCAACCGTTGTTTTCGCAAACGAATAAAAGGGGCAGCTTCCAGATGCTGGACAGGTTCATGGCTTCGTGCACGCTCCCCTCGGCCGCTGCGCCGTCGCCGAAAAAAACCACGGTTACTCCTTTGCTGGCCTTATACTGCTGGGCAAAGGCTGCACCAAGGGCCAGGGGCGACCCGGCACCAACCACTGTGGAGGTCATCAGTGCATTGATCTCGGGCACGGACAGATGCAGGGTGCCGGCCTTGCCACCGTTGACGCCGTCGGCCTTGGCCATGATCTCGGCCATCAGCGAATTGAGGTTCGCGCCTCTCGCCAGCAGATGGCCATGGCTGCGGTGGTTGCTAACGATGACATCTTCCGGTTCAAGGGCCGACACCACCCCCGTGGCTACCGCTTCCTGGCCGTTGGCCAGAATCTGCATGCTCGGCAGTCGGTCGGGCTCCTGGCTGAGGGACACGATTTTTTCCTCAAACTTGCGGATCAGAATCATACTTGTGTAAAGGCGTATTTGAAGGTCTGGAGTGGGTTGTTTTTCTTTCATGGGGGTCCCCCTTTTATCTGCGGAGAGAACTGAATTCACAGAAAATTGAACCACAGAAACCTTTTATCACAAATACAGAGAAGACACCATATTTTTGATCTATTTGACTGTCTTGTCTATCCGGGTTTGATGGTTAGTACGAATTATACCCTGGATTTCGGGTTTTTTATTATTCGAAGAAAATGAAAAAATGGGCTGATTTTGAAGTGTGCTGTTGGGTATAGTGTTGGGTATTAAAAAAGGCTTAGAGATCTGCATCCTCTAAGCCTCTGATATTATTGGCTCCCTGGGTAGGACTTGAACCTACAACCTAGTGGTTAACAGCCACCCGCTCTGCCGATTGAGCTACCAGGGATCAGTGAAGTCCGCCATCACAATGGAAGGTGGCGTAATTTAGGCCCTGCTAATTAATATGGCAGGTGCTGAATGTCAAGGGAAAAATATGCAGAAAACGAGGTGAAAATATGGTTGAAATTGATAAAATCCCTGGCAACATACGATGGCCGATCGCGACACAAGGACTTACCGCTATATAAAATCCATAGCAAAATAGGGTTTTTCATTTCGCTATGGATTTTATTTTTAAATACAGTTCGTCCAACTGGCTTTTCTTCGCCGCTGACGGTGCGCCGGTCAAAAGACATGCGGCTCGCTGCGTTTTTGGAAACGCAATCACGTCCCGAATGGACGGTTCATGGCACATGAGCATGACCAACCGGTCAAAACCGAATGCGATTCCACCATGCGGCGGCGCCCCTGATTCGAGGGCAGAAATCAGGAAACCGAATTTTTCTTCATAGGTTTCCGGGGTCAGTCCGAGGGCATCAAACACCTGTTCCTGGATATCCTTCTGGTGAATACGGATGCTGCCGCCGCCGATCTCAAAACCGTTGAGGACCAGATCATATGCCCTGGATCGAACATTGAGGGGATCCGAGTTCAGTTTCCCGTAGTCTTCTTCAAGGGGCGCCGTAAACGGATGGTGCAAGGCCTGATTCCGGTTTTCCGTTTCGTCGTACTCAAAGAGTGGGAAATGTGTCACCCACACAAACTTGAAGGCCTTTTCATCAATCAAATTCAGTCTATTTCCCAGATGATTCCTCAAATGCCCCAATGACTCATTGACGATCTTGGGCTGATCTGCAACAAAAAACACGAGATCGCCCGGCTCCATATTGAGACGCTCTTTTATTTTCGCCTTTTCCGCTTCACTGAAAAATTTGGTAATCGGTGATTGCCATTCATTGTCCCGAACCTTGATCCAGGCCAGACCCTTGGCGCGGTAAATCGCCACCAATTCGGTCAAATCATCGATCTCTTTTCTGGAAAAATCGATGCATCCCTTGGCGTTGAGCGCCTTGACCAGACCGCCGTTTTTGACAACGCTGGAAAACACCTTGAAACCTGAATTTTCGACAATATCCGATAGATCCACAAGCTCCAGACCGAAGCGGATATCAGGTTTATCCAAACCGTATTTTCCAACCGCCTGTTCATACGTCAATCTTTGAAAGGGTGATTCCAGATCGATATTCAAAATCTCCTTGAACAGGGTCGCAACCATGCCCTCACTCAGGGCCATAATGTCTTCTTCGCCGACAAAGGACATTTCAATATCGATCTGTGTGAATTCGGGTTGCCGGTCCGCCCGCAGATCCTCGTCTCTGAAACATCGTACAATCTGATAATACCGGTCAAAACCGGAAATCATGAGAAGCTGTTTGAATAGTTGCGGCGACTGGGGCAGGGCGTAAAACTGGCCCGGATTCACCCGGCTGGGTACCAGGTAGTCCCTTGCGCCTTCAGGTGTACTTCGGGTCAGAAAGGGCGTTTCCACATCGATAAACCCGTTGCTGTTTAAATAGTTGCGCACCGCGGCGGCGGCGTGATGTCTTAAAATGATGTTTTGCTGCAGCGATGGGCGCCGCAAGTCCAGATGACGGTATGCCAGACGGATATTTTCAGATACGTCCACCGTGTCTTCGATTAAGAAAGGCGGTGTCTCAGCGGCATTTAAAATTTTAAGCTCCGTCACCAGCACTTCGATTTCGCCGGTAATGAGTTTCGGATTAATCATCCCTGCCGGCCTGCTTTCAACTTTGCCCCTCACGCCGATGACATACTCATTGCGAATGACATGGGCTTTGGCATGAATCGCTTCAGCTTTTTCAGGATTGAACACCACCTGGGTAAGCCCTTCCCGGTCCCGCAAATCAACAAAAATCACCCCGCCGTGGTCTCGCCTGCGCTGTACCCAGCCCATGAGCACTACTTCACTGCCGATATCCTCTTTACCCAGTTCGCAACAACTGTGGGTTCTCCGCATAGATTCTAAATTGTCTGACAAATTCCCATCTCCTCTATCGCTTTTTTATCATTCTGTTTTTTTCAATCTGCATAAATCGAAACCACGAAGACACAAAGGGCACAAAGGTTTTTTCTTTCTTTTATTCTTTGTGTCTTTGTGGTTAAAAAATTTTGCTTTCACATACTAAAAAATATGTCCTTTGCTACCATACCGAACAGCATAGAATTACCTGTCTTTTATCAACTTCAAAATGCTTACAGGCAGACGATCCAAGGGTACATCTGTCTGTTCTTTTGTGATCATGTTCCGCAGAATAGCGGTCCCATTTTCGATTTCAGTGTCTCCCACAATCAAGGTGTAGGTTGCATTGAGCTTGTTGGCACGCTTCATCTGGCTTTTTAAACTTCTGCCCTCAAAATCTATGGATGCCAGCAATCCTGCTGAACCCAGGTCGCAGACCCAGTGAAACGCCATGGTTCGGCTCTTTTCACCCAATGCAGCAATATAAAGATCGGGCTTCCTCACAAGATCCGTTTTTGCCAATTCGACAATTTCGGCCAACCGGTCAAAGCCGATGGCAAATCCGGTTGCCGGAATATCCGGCCCCCCAAGCATTTTGATCAGATTGTCGTATCTGCCGCCCCCTGCAACAGCGCTCTGGGCGCCTAGCGATCCTGTCTGGATTTCAAACGTGGCCCTTGTATAATAGTCGAGTCCCCGTACCAGACGTTTGTCCACCAGATAGGGAACCTTCAAGGTATCCAGGGCCGACCTCAAGACTTTAAACTCCCGTTCGCAGGTTGAACAGAGATACTCCAAGATAGACGGAGACTCCGTCATGGCTTCCCGGCAGGCAGGCACCTTGCAATCCAGAACCCGTAAAGGATTACGGTCTTTTCTACGGTTACAGTCCGAGCAGAGTTTATCCGACACAATGGATAGATACGCCTGCAATGCCGCTTTAAAATCCGGGCGACAATCCGGACATCCCAGTGAATTCACATGCGCCTCGATATCTCCCACGGATAATCTTTTGAACAACGTATAAAGAAGGAAAATCAGCTCCGCATCCGCCAGGGCTGATGAAACGCCGAATATCTCTGCGTCGATCTGATAAAATTGCCGGTATCGACCCTTCTGCGGTCTCTCGCGTCTGAACATGGGGCCTACCATAAAAAATTTCTGCATTGGATCTTCGGCATACATCTTGTGCTGAATATAAGACCGGCAGATGGAAGCGGTTGCTTCAGGTCTTAAGGTAATGAGATCCCCTTTTCGATCCGGGAATGTATACATTTCCTTTTCGACGATATCGGTGTCTTCACCGATGCTCCTTGCGAAGAGTTCGGTCCGCTCCATAATCGGAATGAGAATCTCTTGATAGCCGAAATCCTCAAAAAGCGAACGGGCCGTCTTTTCGATGTGCTGCCAGACCTCCACGTCTCCGGGTAAAATGTCTTTAAACCCTCTGATAAGCTTTATCATTTTAGTTGTGACTCATGAAAATTAATGGTTTTAAGTTTTAAGTATTAGGTGTTAGGTTCTAATCTTTACGGTTCTGCAAACATTTTCTCTACGATCCTCACGGTTCCTAAAATCAAAATAGACAATGCATTTTTCTTTCAGGCAGTTAAAACTTAACACCTAAAACTTAAAACGTCTAAATGATTGCATAAACGTAAAGTTTTATTTTGATTTTCTCCATTAGTCAACAGGCCTGGTATGAGACGCTATTGCGGCCTGCGATGACTTCGTCAGTGTCTAGGGGCG
>CAYTAQ010000007.1:0-49083 GCA_964435695.1 uncultured Desulfobacterales bacterium
ATTCATCCACGAAGCTGATATCGGTATGACTGATAGCCCGCCGGCATCCTTTCCCGGCAAATTATGGATTCCAAAAACCCATCCATTTCCAAAGCAATTTCTATTGACAAGCCCGTATTCACCATATAAAAATTTTCTTTGTTTTCTCGAAAGGAAGGGTATATTGTTTCTTACTACCTATTCCTTTTTTTGAATCTATTGTTTCAATAGCTTGATTTTATTAATAATATCAACCATGCTAACAAGCTAATTATCAGGAGAACGCAACCATGCCCAAGGAAAAAGTAGGTGCAACCATGGTGGTCGGCGGCGGCATAGCAGGAATGCAGTCGGCCCTGGATCTCGCTGAATCCGGCTTTTATGTTTATCTTGTGGAAAAGTCGCCGGCCATTGGCGGGCTCATGTCCCAGCTGGACAAGACGTTCCCCACCAATGACTGCGCAATGTGAGTCATTTCGCCTAAACTGGTCGAGGTCGGCCGGCATCTCAACATCGAACTGCTCACCAACACGGAATTGATCGAACTGAACGGGGAACCCGGTAATTTTACGGCAAAGGTTCACCAGACACCCCGCTATATAGACCTGGCCAAATGCACCAGTTGCGGCGAGTGTGCCAAGGTATGCCCTATTACGCGCCCCAACGAATATGATGAAGGCCTCTCGGATCGCAAGGCCGCCTTCAAAAAATATCCCCAGGCCATCCCCGGTGCCTATGGTATCGAAAAACGCGGCACCGCGCCATGCAAGGCCACCTGCCCCGCACATGTGAGCATCCAGGGCTACATCGCCCTTATCAACCAGGGCAAGTACAGGGAAGCTCTGGAGCTCTTCAAGCAGGAGCACCCTTTCCCCGGCATCTGTGGCAGGGTCTGCCATCACCCCTGTGAAAAAATGTGTACCCGTAACGACGTGGACAAACCGCTTGCCATCCGGGAGCTGCATCGCTTCCTGGCAGACTATGAGGGGCAAGAGGGTGAATGGTATATACCTGAATTGGCAGAATCCCGGGAAGAAAAGGTGGCTATCATCGGATCCGGACCTGCAGGCCTGACAACCGCCTACTTTCTGGCCCGACAGGGATACCAGGTTACCATATACGAGAAACTCCCCGTGACCGGCGGCATGATGGCCGTGGGAATTCCCGAGTATCGTCTTCCCAGAGATCTTCTCGCCGACGAAATTCGGGTCATCCAGAAAATGGGCGTTGAAATTCAGACCGGCGTCACCTTTGGAGAAGACATCACCCTCGAAAGCCTGAAACAGGATGGCTTTTCCGCCGTCTTCCTGGCCATCGGCCTGCATGGCGGCCGCAAACTCGGCGTCGAGAATGAAGATGCCCCAGGTGTTCTTCAAGGCGTTGATTTTCTGCGGGACAGCGCCATGGGCAAAGATGTTGCCATCGGTGAAGACGTCGTTGTCGTGGGCGGCGGGAATGTAGCCATCGATGTCGCCCTGACCGCCAAGCGCAAAGGTGCCAAAAACGTCACCCTGATCTGTCTTGAAAAGCGCGAGGAAATGCCGGCTTGGCAGCACGAAATCGAAGAGGCTCTGGAAAGTGATATCCGGATCGTCAACAGCTATGGCCCCAAAGCCTTTTTTATCGACAAGACCAACAAGGTTTCCGGAATCGAATTCAAGACCTGTACGGCTGTTTTTGATGAAGCGGGTCGATTCAGCCCTCAGTATGACGACAACGTCTGCCAGCCTTTTTTTGGTGATACCGTGATCGTCTCCATCGGTCAGAGTGCGCAGCTCGATCTCATCAAGTCCCAGGGAATTCCTGTCACACCAAGAGGTGGACTCGAAGCGGATCCCGTCACTCTGCAGACAGGGATTGATTGGGTTTTTGCCGGCGGCGATGCCTTCTATGGCCCCAAGTCCGTGGTGGATGCCGTTGCCTGCGGCAAAGAAGCCGCCGAGAGCATTCACAGGTTTTTAAACGGCCGGGACCTGGCAGCAAACCGTGAAAAAAACTGGGAATTTGAAAAACCCGACATTGAAAACGAACTCCGGAAAGACCGCACGCCAGTGCGGTGCCTGGACCCTGAAGCCAGGGAGTGCAATTTTCTGGAGGTTTCCTTCGGTTACAATGAGACAGAAGCGCGAACCGAAGCCCAGCGGTGCCTGGAATGCGGTATTTGCTCGGAATGCTACCAGTGCGTCAAGGCCTGCCTGGCGGGAGCGGTCGACCACAACCAGAAACCGGTCGACAGGGAAATCAAGGTCGGTTCGGTCATCCTTTCTTCCGGAACGAACCTGTATGACCCCAGTGGTCTTAAAGAATTCTATCACTATGGTGTCAACCCGAATGTCATGACCAGCCTGGAATTTGAGCGGATATTGAGCGCATCCGGACCGACCATGGGGCATCTTGTACGGCCTTCGGACGAAAAGGAGCCCCAAAAAATTGCCTGGCTGCAATGCGTGGGTTCACGGGATACTAACAAATGCGGCAACGGATACTGCAGTTCGGTCTGCTGTATGTACGCCATCAAGGATGCCATGATCGCCAAGGAACACTCCAAAGTCGATCTGGACTGCGCTGTTTTCTACATGGACATCCGCTCTTTTGGCAAAGATTATGAAAAATACTATGACCGGGCCAGAAACCGGGACGGGGTGCGCTTTATCAAAGCCCGGATGCATACAATAAGCGATGACCCGGAAACCCGGAATCTGAAAGTGGTGTTTGCGGATGAAACCGGGCAAATGCGGGAAGAAATCTTCGATATGCTGGTACTTTCCGTTGGCCTGCAGATTGGCGAGGCCTCCGTCGAACTGGCCAGACGACTAGACATCGACCTCAATCATTACAATTTCATCGCCACTGATCCGTTTACGCCGGTTGCCACCTCGCGCCCCGGCGTTTACACCTGCGGTACCTTCCAGGGGCCGAAAGACATTCCCGCATCCGTCACGGAAGCCAGCGCCGCCGCCAGCGCCGCCGGAATCGATGTGGCGGAGGCCAGAGGGAAGCTTACCAAAAAAATTGTGCTTGCCGAGGAACTTGACGTCAGCGAGGAAGAACCGAGAATCGGTGTCTTTGTATGCAACTGCGGCATCAACATCGGCGGTGTGGTGGACGTGCCGGGTGTCCAGGCCTATGCCGCCACGCTTCCCAACGTCGTATTCGCGGACAGCAACCTCTTTACCTGCAGTCAGGATACCCAGGAAGACATCAAGAAAAAGATCAAGGAAGAAAAACTGAACCGGGTGGTGGTAGCCTCATGCAGCCCCAAAACCCATGCGCCCATGTTTATGGAAACCCTGGAAGCCTGCGGCCTCAATAAATACCTTTTCGAAATGGCCAACATCCGCAACCAGAACTCATGGGTACATGCAAACAATCCCGACATCGCCACTCAGAAGGCCAAGGACCTGGTGCGCATGGCCGTGGCACGCTCCAGCCGGCTGAGACCGCTGAAGGAAAAGATTATCGGCGTCAACAAGCGGGCCCTGGTGATCGGCGGCGGCATCGCCGGTATGAATGCCGCCCTGAATATCAGCAAACAGGGTCTTCCCGTAACCATCGTCGAAAAAAAATCCGAACTGGGCGGAATGGCGCGCAGACTCCATCATACCATTGAGGGCGCGGACATACAGCAGTATTTACACGACCTCATCGAAGCCGTGAATGCCAGGGAGAACATCGAAATCCTGACAGATGCGGTCGTAATGTCTTTTGACGGTTTTCAGGGCAACTTCGCCACTGAAATCGGCGTCGGACCCACGCGGGAACCCAAGGTCATCGAACATGGCGTCATCCTGGTGGCCACCGGTGCCAATGAGTATGAACCCAAGGAATACCTCTACGGTTCAGACGAACGCGTTAAAACCCAGGTCGAATTGACGGACTACCTCCATAACGAGGGTGCCGGGACGCTTGATTGCGTCACCATGATCCAATGTGTGGGATCGCGAAACGAAGAAAACCCAAATTGTTCGAGGATTTGTTGCCAGTCGGCCGTCAAGAATGCGCTGGCCATCAAGGAGGCGAATCCCGACACCCAGGTATTTATCCTCTATCGAGACATGCGGACCTACGGACTGCTGGAGGACTATTACACGAAAGCCAGGAAAAAAGGCGTCATCTTCGTTCGCTTCGACAAGGAGCACCCACCCGAGGTTTCAGCCGACGACGACGGCCTGCTGGTAACCGTCAAGGACCACGTGCTCCAGCAACCGATCCAGATCCGCTCGGATCTGCTGGCGCTGAGTGCCGGGGTAGTGGGCGCCGACACTGAAGAACTTAGCAAGATCATGAAACTGAACCGGAACCCCGAGGGCTTTTTCCTCGAAGCCCATGTGAAACTCAGACCTGTCGATATGGGGAGTGACGCAACCTTCCTGTGCGGTACCGCCCATTCACCAAAATTGATTTCCGAAGCCATTGCCCAGGCCCAGGCAGCAGCTTCCCGGGCCATGACTTTTCTTTCAAAAGACGAAATCAGGCTGTCGGCGATTACGGCCAAGGTGGACGTGGAACACTGCGTCAAATGTCTGACCTGTGTCCGCTCGTGTCCCTTTGACGTGCCCAAGTTCGACATCAAAAAAGGAGAAATCGTCATCGATGAAGCCATGTGTCATGGCTGCGGCGTATGTGCCTCGGTTTGTCCGCGGCAGGCCATCAGCTTGAGTTTTTATGAAGACGATCAGATTATCTGCAAAATAGACGCTCTGTTGGCAGGAGGCATTTCATGAAGGATTTTGAACCTACGATCATTGCATTTTGCTGTGACTTCTGAGGCTATTCAGCAGCGGACCTGGCAGGTTCCATGCGACTTGAATATCCTGCAAGCATAAAAATTATCCGGGTGCCCTGCACCGGAAAAGTGGACGTCATGTATCTTTTGAGATCCATCCAGAAAGGTGCGGACGGTGCCTATGTCGTCGGCTGTCTCGAAGGGACATGCCACTACAATGAAGGGAATTTCAGAGCCCGTGAACGAGTCGATCATGTCAGGATGCTTCTGGAAGAAATTGGGCTTGAAGCGGACCGGGTTCGCATGTATAATCTTTCTTCCGGTGAAGGACCCACCTTTGCCGCCTATGCCAGAGAGATGACCGAAAATATTAAGGCGCTTGGGCCAAACCCGCTAAAAAATTTGGCAAAAGCCTAAAACGGAGGATATAGCATGGCTGATGAAGCAATCAAACTTGGAGGAAAAAAGAAAAGCATTTTTATCGATAAGGTTAAAGAGCTGCTGCCGGAAGGCGGAAATCTTAACCTGTGTTTAACCTGCGGAGCCTGTTCTTCAGGATGCCCCGCCACCGGACTGGGCGGAATGGACCCCAGAAAGTTTCTCCGCATGGCGGCACTGGGTATGGATGATGAAATCCTGAAATCAGACTGGGTCTGGTGGTGCACCATGTGCCAGCGTTGCATCTATGTCTGCCCCATGAAAATCGACATTCCCCAGCTCGTCTATAATGCCCGCGCATCCTGGCCCAGGGAAGAACGGCCAAAGGGTATTTTGGGTTCCTGCGACATGGCATTGAGAAACGACAGCTGCAGCGCCATGGGTGCCACGCCTGAAGACTTTCAGTTTGTTGTGGAGGATGTCCTGGAAGAATATCAGCAAGCGCAACCGGAATTCAAGGATATGAAGGCTCCCATTGATAAAGAGGGTGCGGAATTCTTCCTGAACCAGAACTCCAGAGAGCCGGTAACCGAGCCCGATGAACTCGTGCCGTTGTGGAAGGTCCTTCATGTCGCAGGTGCCGACTGGACGTACGGCAGCAAAGGATGGGGTGGCGAGAACTATTGCATGTTTCTGGCTGATAATGACAACTGGGAGCACATCACACGTACCGCCGCCAATCAAGCAGATCATCTAGGGTGTAAGGTCTTTCTCAATACGGAGTGAGGGCACGTAACCTTCTCAGTCCTGGCAGGACTGAAAAAATTTAACATTGAGCATAATTTTGTCGTTAAGAACATTTATGAATACTATGCAAAATGGATCCGGGAAGGCAAACTGAAGGTTAACTCCGACTGGAACAAGGACCTCAAGATCAAATTCACAGTCCAGGACCCCTGTCAAATCGTCCGCAAAAGCTACGGTGATCCCATTGCCGACGACTTGCGATTTGTCGTAAAATCTCTTGTGGGTGAAGAAAATTTTATTGATATGTATCCCAATAAATCAAACAACTTCTGCTGCGGCGGCGGCGGCGGCTTTCTTCAGTCCGGCTTTAAAGAGGAACGCCTGGCTTATGGAAAGTTGAAAGATCAGCAAATAAAAGAAACCGGCGCAACATACTGTATCGCCGGCTGCCATAACTGTCACGCCCAAATTCATGAACTCAGTGAACATTATGAAGGGCATTATCATGTCGTTCACCTGTGGACATTGATTTGTTTATCTCTTGGCATTCTCGGTCCCAATGAAAGGGAATACCTGGGCGATGACCTCAAAGAGGTCAATGTATTTCATCCTGAGACTGCAATGTAGGCAATCATCGTTAACCATCTGAAGCGTGATAGGAAAGAAAGGCCGATACCATAACATTCGGCGGGTGATTAATGACACATGAGGAGGTAAAATGATAGTTGCCAAAAGGAAACCCTTTGACGAAATCAAAGAAATGATCAAGGGCTGCAAAAAAATCCTTATTGCCGGCTGTGGGACCTGTGTAGCCGTATGCCTGGCAGGGGGTGAAAAGGAAGTCGATGTCCTAAACGCCGAGCTTGACATGACCCGGAAATTGGATGGCGACCCCATCGAGACCGGTACCATCACTGTCGAAAGACAATGCGATATTGAATATCTTGAACCTTTTGACAGTATCATAAATGATTATGATGCCGTTCTTTCCATGGCATGCGGTGTCGGAATTCAGTTCTTGGCGGAAAGGTTTCCTGGAAAGCCGGTATACCCGGCCGTGGACACTACCGGCATGTCGGCGAACCTGGCTGTCGGCTGGTATGAAGAGCGGTGTCGTTCCTGCGGCGAGTGTGTTCTCGGCATGACCGGCGGAATTTGCCCGGTAACCATGTGTGCCAAAGGTCTGTATAACGGACCCTGCGGTGGAACCAATAAGGGTAGTTGTGAAATCAATGTAGATCAGCCCTGTGCCTGGTTCAAAATTTATGAAAGGCTGTCACTGCAGAATCGACTCGATAATATTCTTAAAATCAAGGAAGCGGTGGACTGGAACGACCAGATACCGCGTACATTGATTCAACCGGGGTACAAAAAACCCGAAGCTGATAACGGATAATACTAAATTAATTTTATATCAAAGAAGCGGCTGTTTAACGAAGGTGATAAATATGAGCGCAGAGGGAAACGGTTTAAAATCAGGGAGCAACTTAGAAAAAATATTGAAGGCGGGTCATTTTGCATTTACCGGTGAACTCGGGCCGCCCCGCGGATCCAGCGCAGAGGAAGTCATTAAAAAAGCGCAGCACCTGAAAGGCATGGTGGATGCGGTCAATATTACGGACAATCAGACCGCCATGGTAAGGATGTCCAGCTGGGCAGCCAGCCTTTTATTGATCAAGGAAGGTCTGGAACCCAATTTTCAAATGGTCTGCCGTGACCGGAACCGACTCGCCATGCAGTCCGATATTCTGGGCGCGTACGCCCACGGTATTCGCAATATGCTGTGTCTATCCGGCGATCATCAAAAATTCGGTGATCACCCGCAGGCAAAAGGTGTCTTTGACATCGATTCCATGCAACTCATTGCCATGGTTAAAAAAATGAGGGATGAAAGCAAATTTATGGGCGGCGCCGATCTGGAAGGCGCACCCAGAATGTTTATCGGCGCAGCAGCCAACCCCTTTGCGGAACCATTTGAGTGGCGGGTGCACCGGCTGGCAAAAAAAATCAATGCAGGGGTCGATTTCATTCAGACCCAGTGTATCTACAATATGGAAAAATTCAGAGAATGGATCCGACAGGCCAACGACATGGGGCTGACTGAAAAAGTTTACATCCTTGCGGGCGTAACCCCCATGAAAAGTGTCGGTATGGCCAAATACATGAAAAATAAAGTGCCCGGAATGGACGTGCCGGACGATGTCATCAAACGATTGCAGGGAGCGGAAAAAGGCCATGTCGCTGCCGAAGGCATCGACATGGCCTGTGAACAGATTCAAGAGTTTAAAGAGATGAAAGGAGTAGCCGGTGTTCACTTGATGGCCATCGAATGGGAACACAAGGTTCCCGAAATCGCCGAGCAAGCCAAAGTGCTTCCACGCCCGGTTGTATCATAACACGATTTTAGCTTCGGTTAATCAATAAAAAAAGCCTGATTGACGTTTCAATTCGGGTTTTTTGCCACACAATCTGCGTTTTTTAGTAGTGGCTTCATAAAATCACTGCTATGGAAAGGAGAAATATGAAAATCTTAAAGCACATTTTTATCTTTTCGTCCATTTTTGTCTTACTCACAGGCGCCGTATTCGCAAAAGATTTAAAAGGCAACCTGGGCGTAGGATTCAACTCTCAGCTGAGCCCTCAGGGAATCGATTCGCTTTCTGCAAAATACTGGATTAACAATGAACTCTGTGTGCAAGGCCTTATGGGGTTTCGTTATACCGATGACGCAGATGAGATGGACATTGGCGGCAAGGTTCACTTCAAAATCAAAGATGAAGAGAACCTCCATGTGGATGCCATTGCAGGTGTGGGCTTTGCCTATGTCAATCCGGATCAAGGGGACAGCGATACAGCGACCTGGTTGAGCGGCGGAGTGGGGATCGAATACTTTTTCAGCGGGCTGCCCAATCTCGGTTTTTCAACCGAAGTCGGTCTTAGCATCATGGATTATGACGACAATACATCCTTTGGAACAACGGCTGACACCTTTGTGGGAGCAGGTATTCACTACTATTTCAATTTCCTGTCACCGACCATCAGCCAGCCGGAATAAAAGCCTGAGTTGCCACAATGTAGCCCAAGGCTTTAGCCCTGCTGTTAATGGCTCGCAAAACGGTAGGTTGCGGTAAGCGAACTCGCAACCCGTAACGCCTAACCCGCAACCATATTTCTCACGCTGCCTTTGCAAGCTTTACGGCACACACCTTATACTCAGGAATACCGCTTATCGGATCCAGTGCGGCGTTGGTAAGCTTATTGGCCGCCGCTTGTGCAAAATGAAACGGGACAAATACCGTTCCGGAGACCGCTAACGGAGATACCTTTGCGGTTGCGATAATATCGCCCCTTCGAGAAGCCACGGTCACTTTTGATCCGTCATCAAGTCCGTATTTTTGCGCGTCATCAGGAGATATTTCGACAAAACACGCGGATAACCGCTCATTCAGGCCTGCAGATTTCATGGTCATGGTCCCGGTGTGATAATGATACAGAACGCGGCCGGTGGTCATATACATGGGGTATTCATCATCCGGTAGCTCCGCCGGCTCAATGAAGTCTATGGCGTGAAAAAGCCCTTTTCCCCGGCTGAACTGCTCGCGATGCAATATGGGCGTTCCCGGGTGTGACGGGGTCGGGCACGGCCAGTGAATTCCTTCCACTTCAATACGGTCATAATCAATCCCGGCGTAAGACGGCGTCACGGCGGCAATTTCCTTCATGATCTCACGGCTGTCCGTATATGAAATGGCAGATCCCATGCGCATCGCGATTTCGCAGATAATCTTCCAATCATCCATGGCCTCGCCGGGCGCTTCAACCGCCTTTCTTACGCGCTGGACCCTGCGTTCCGTATTGCAGAAGGTGCCTTCTTTTTCCGCAAAACATTTGGACGGCAAAACAACGTCCGCCAGTCTGGCGGTTTCCGTCAAAAAGATATCCTGCACAACCAGAAAATCGAGATTGGACAGGCTCTTTTCAGCATGGTTCAGGTCGGGATCCGAAACCAGCGGATTTTCACCGATGATGTAAAGTGATTTCAGCTCTCCCGCCTGTGCTTTGGGTACCATCTTGGTCACCGTCAAACCGGGTTTTGTCGGAAGCCCGGTGACACCCCATGCCTCTTCCATCTTTTTTACAATCGACAAGTCCGTAACCGGCTGATATCCGGTAAAAACATTGGGTAACCCCCCCATGTCGCAGGCACCCTGAACATTGTTCTGACCTCTCAGCGGATTGACACCGCCGCCTTCGATGCCCATGTGGCCGCAAAGCATTGCCAGATTGGCCAGGGACTTCACATTGTCCGTCCCGACAATATGTTGGGTGATCCCCATGCAGTAGCAGATACTGGCCGCTTTTGCACCCGCGTACAGTCTGGCGGATTCTTTGAGATATTCCTGCGGAATACCGGATATTTTTTCTACATAGTCAGGGGAATATTTTTCTACAACCTTCTTTAACGCTTCAAATCCTTCGGTTCGCTCTTGGATAAATTTCTTGTCATGCAGGTTCTCGTTGATGATAACGTTCATCATCCCGTTGATCCACACGACATCCGTACCCAAATTCTGTCTCAACCAGTAATGGGCAAACTCGGTCATCTTGATACGCCTGGGGTCCACAACGATGAGCTTGGCGCCCTTCAAGGTAACCGCCCGTTTGATATAGCTGGATAGCACCGGATGGTTCTCGGTGGTATTGGAGCCGGTCACGAGAATGACATCGGACGCTTCAATGTCGCCGATGGTGTTTGTCATGGAACCACTTCCAAATGCTGCGGCCAGACCGGCCACGGTTGAAGAATGTCAGAGACGTGCGCAGTGATCGATATTGTTCGTTTTCAGAACAGCCCGCGCAAACTTATTGGCGATATAGTTTTCCTCATTCGTAATCCTTGCCGACGTCAGCACGCCCATGCTGTCCGGCCCGTGTGTTTTCTTTATTTCACTGAATTTATCGGCAACGAGATTCAGCGCTTCATCCCATGTCGCTTCCCGGAAATCACCGTTTTCTTTGATCAGGGGCGTTGTCAGTCGTTCGGGGGAATTAATAAAATCAAACCCGAACCTGCCTTTTACACACAATCTTCCATAATTGGGCGGCACATCTTCAACGCCGGAAACCTTGACGACCCGGTTATCTTTTACGTGCAGATAAAGCTGGCACCCAACGCCGCAATAGGAACACGTGGTTCGAATCTTGGTGGTCTCCCAGTGACGTGTGGCATAACGGACATCTTTTTCCACAAGCGCTCCCACCGGGCACGCCTGAACGCATTCCCCGCAAAAAACACAGTCGGAATCTTTTAAAGGCTTATCACCGGCAGTAACAATTTTAATAAATTCTCCCTTGTATCCCAGACGAATGGCGTTGTTGACCTGAACTTCGTTACATGCCTGAACACACCGACCGCATTTGATGCATCGTGAAAAATCTCTCACGATAAATGGATTGACCGTTTCCATTTCATACGGGGTTCCCGCATCCGAAAATCTTCCGGGGGAAACCTGGTACCGGTAGGCCAGATCCTGCAGACGGCAATCCCCCCAAACCGGGCAGAGTTCCGAGCTGTCGTCATACTGCTGCACATCAAGCTGAAACCGCGTCCAGTCTTCGCTATCGGTCCCCCTGATGGCGCAGTTGTGGTTACCGGTTGACAACATCAGCTGAATGATCATACGTCGGGCTTCCACCACCTTTGGCGATTCCGAATGAACCACCATGTTGCCGGCGGCCACCGTCGCACATGAAGGGAGCAGATCTTCTTCTCCTTCGACTTCAACGATACATATCCTGCAATTACCTGTTGGCGAGGCCCCTTTCAGATAACAGAGTGTCGGGATATCGATATGATTCTTCCTCGCAACCTCAAGTATGGTTTCACCAGGGTCAAAAGAAAATTCGTTTCCGTTAATTCGTATTTTTTCCTGACTACTCATTCCCGCTTCTTCTCCTGTTAAGATGGAATATAACAAATTAAAATAGCCGCTCAAACTGACTGCGTTCGGGGTTATTTAACGAATTACAAAACGTTTGTCAATGCATGGTTTCGTCATAACGAGCAACCCTCTTTGCAAAAAAAACGTGTGCGCCGAACGCACCGATAACACTGCCTGTCAAATCGGCTGCCACGTCCATGATATCGGCTGTTCTGGCTATGACAAAGTGCTGATGAATTTCATCGCTGACCCCATAAAGCGTCGCTAAAACCGAACTGAGGAAAATCAGCAGCACGGTTCTGCTGCCGATGCGCCCTGTTCGCAAGGCTCTATAAAACAAAAATCCAAGCAGGGCATAGGCGCTCCCGTGAAGCATTTTGTCCATGTTGGGAAGATCGGGCATCTGCTCCAATGAAGGATAGGAGGACTGGAAAAAAATCAAAAGACAATAAATGACGATGGGAGCCCAATAGTAAAAAAAAGATTTAACCCCGGATGTTTTATTAGCTCCTGCAGCGAGTGGATTCTCAATCATTCTGTTTAGCCCTGCGTTAATGGTTCTCCCGCCATCAGAACTCTCTTGGAAAATAGGCTACCATCCGGTTGTTGGGCGCCTTTTGCCGAATATTTTTTCACAGGGAGCATTCTTTGTCACATGTTTTTGGAGCGCCTTGCACCACAAAGATTGAAAGGTTCGACAACTCCCGTCCAGGGCATCCAATTTTGCAAAATCCGCATATTCGCACCACAAATCACACCATTGGATGTTGTGAGTTGTAACGCCCGCATTTTTCGGGCCTTTCTTTGTAGTCTTGGTCATGGGAGTTTATCGCTAAGGCTTGTCGGAAATAATCCTATTTCTCCAGGCCTGAAAACAGATTCAGATCCAATTTCTTTCTTTTGATATGCTCCAGCGTAACCTTTAAAAATTCTTCATGGCTAACACCCATTTTTACATGACCGTCCAATGTCCTGACGGATAGGGTTTTAGATGTCTGTTCATTTTTGCCGATGGTCAAAATCAAGGGGATATTGGCCAACTGCGCTTCCCTGATTTTTTTGTTCAGGCTTTCAGTTCGGCTGTCGATTTGTGTACGCAGCCCTGCCTTTACAAGTTCGTTGTTCACTTCCTCAGCATAGGACTTGAGATCATCATTCAGGGGCAAAACCGCCGCCTGGACAGGCGCCATCCAGACAGGAAATTTACCGGCAAAGTGCTCAATCAGAATGCCGAAAAAGCGCTCAATGGAGCCATAAATGACCCGGTGTATCATGATGGGCCGGTATTTCTCATTATCGCTGCCAATATAAAACAGGTCAAATCTTTCCGGGAGCGACATGTCCAGCTGAATGGTTCCGCACTGCCAGGTGCGACCCAGGGCGTCCTTGATGTGGATATCGATTTTAGGACCGTAAAATGCGCCGTCGCCTTCGTTAATAATGTAGGCTTCCCCGTAAGCATTCAGTGCGGACCTAAGACCTTGTGTGGCCACTTCCCATTGTGCGTCCGTTCCAATCGATTTCTCGGGTCGTGTGGAAAGTTCGAGGTGGAAGCCCAAACCGAATGTGCTGTAGATGCGTTCAACGAGCTTTATTACGCCCAGAATCTCATCCTGTATCTGTTCCGGTGTCATGAAAATATGGGCATCGTCCTGATGGAAAGCCCGGACCCGGAAGAGGCCGGACAGAACCCCACTCAATTCATGCCTGTGAACCAGCCCGATTTCAGCGGCCCGAACCGGCAGGTCTTTGTATGAATGCGGTTTTGTGGCAAACAGGAGCATGCCTCCCGGGCAATTCATGGGCTTGATGGCATACTCCGATTCATCCACCATGGAGGTATACATGTTCTCACGGTAGTTGTCCCAGTGCCCGCTTCTTTCCCATAACATCCGGTCCAGCATCAGGGGTGTTTTGGTTTCCACATAGCCGGCCGCCCGGTGTTCATCCCGCCAGTAAGCAAGAAGCTCATTCCAGATTTCCATCCCCTTTGGATGAAAAAACGGCATGCCGGGCGCTTCATCGTGAAAACTGAACAGATCGAGCGCCTCACCCAGTTTTCGATGATTCCGTTTGATGGCCTCTTCGCGAAATTGGATATAGGCCTTTAGATCTTTTTTATCAAAAAAAGCGGTACCGTAAATCCGCTGTAGTTGTGCCTTTGACTGATCCGCCCGCCAATACGCACCTGATACTTTAATTAATTTTATCGCCCGAACAAAACCCGTATGGGGGACATGCGGACCACGGCATAGATCCGTGAATTCACCCTGCTCATATAATGAAATCTGCCCATCTTCCAGAGCAGATATCATTTCAAGTTTGTAGGGCTCATCCTTATAAAGCGCCAACGCCTCTGCTTTGGAAACCTCTTTTCTTCGGATGGGAATTTTTTCCTTAATCACCTTTTTCATTTCAGCTTCGATTTTAGGAAAATCGGCTTCTGAAACCGGTTCCATGTCGATATCGTAATAAAATCCGTCTTCCACAACCGGTCCAATGGTCAGTTTCGCATCTTTATACAACCGGAGAATCGCTTGCGCCATGACATGCGCTGCACTGTGCCGCATGATCTCCATGGCTTTTTCATCCCTGGTGGTAATCAATTTTACGTGGGCATCTGCTTTGATGACGGTATATATGTCGACAAGGCTGCCGTCCAATTCCATTGCCACACTCTCACGCGCCAGGCCATCAGATATGCTTCCGGCAACATCCAGTCCTGTCGGGTATTCATTAAAAGGCTTTATGCTGCCGTCCGGAAATGTTATATTCAGCATTACGATTCACCGTTTTATGTGTTAAATGATTTTAAATTTACATGTTGTATAAACGCTTGCGGCTATTTCGGCAATAATTTTCTAATCAAAAAAAATCATTTAGGTCAATTGATTATCATGGTCAAGAAAAAAAATATACAGAACAATTCCAAGTGCGTATTCATTGAAACGATCAGCGGTTTAGAGGATGCCCTGAAAGAATTGAAACGAAAAACAGTGGTCGGCATCGACCTGGAAGCAGACTCCATGTTTCACTTCAGGGAAAAAGTATGCCTGATCCAGATAGCAACATTGGATAAAATTTTTATTGTCGATCCCCTGGCCGTGAAAAATCTAACACCGCTGCAAGCGCTTTTTGGAGACAAAAGAATAAAAAAGGTCTTTCATGGTGCCGATTATGACGTCCGTTCGCTCTTCCGGGATTTTCAAATTTGCATTGAGAATCTTTTTGACACCGAGCTCGCCTGCCGTTTTCTAGGGATGGAGCAAACCAGTCTGGAAAAGGTTCTTCTAAAGCATTTTGATGAAATTCTTAACAAAAAGTACCAGAAAAAAGACTGGTCCCAAAGACCGATTCCGAAACAGATGGTTGAATATGCGGCCAAGGATGCATTCTATCTAATTCCGCTTGCGGAAATTCTTGAAAAACAGCTCAAGGGGAAAAACCGCCTGGCCTGGGTAATCGAAGAGTGTCAATTGTTGAGCCGGGTAAGACCGTCTGAGACCCCGTCATTGCCGTTGTATATGAATTTCAAGGGCGCGGGCAAATTAAAATCCAGAAACCTTGCAATACTGGAAGAACTGCTCTTTTTTCGAATGCAACTGGCCAAACAATGCGACAAACCCTTGTTTAAGGTTATTGGGAATCATTCCTTATTGATACTGGCGAACAAAAAACCAACCAATTCAAAAGAACTCGAAAAAAGCAGGGCCTTGAGCGTCAGACAGATAGAACGTTACGGCATCACCATACTGGGCATCATCCAGCAGGCCCTAAACCTGCCTGAAAATGAACTTCCGGTATATCCCAAAGGGAAAGCAGCCAGGTACCAGGCATCGGTGACAAAGCGCGTCAAGGCTCTCAAAACCTGGAAGGAAAGAAAAGCCGGCAGGCTCAAAATCGACCCAGCCCTGGTTTTAAACAAGGCGCAGATGCTTGCGATTGCAAATAAGAATCCGCTCGACATCGAAATACTCAACGCCGTGGACAGTCTGAAAAAATGGCAGATCAAAAAATTCGGCCGGGACATCATTTCGGTCTTAAACCAAAGCTAAAAAAAGGATTCCTGGGTTCAAGGGTGTCAGGTTTCGGGTGTCAGGGTGTTCGCCTGAAACCTGAACACTGAAACCTTATTACCCTCAATTATTATTAAGATAAGATGATTCAAGCGTTCAAGCCGACATGCTATCTGACAGACGATCCAGGAAAAAATAGGCTTTTACCATGACCACCATAAAAACAGTATGTGCACGCGACTGCTACGATGCCTGTTCCCTTATCATAACACTCGACAAGGATAAAACCATTCAAGCGGTCAAGGGTGATCCCAACCATCCGGTGACCCGCGGCAGGCTTTGCCCGAGAAGCGCAAAGGATAAGGAAAGGCTTTATAAAAACAGAATCAACACACCTTTTGTCAAGATAAACAATCAGTTCAAAGAAACCGGCTGGCATGAGACGCTGGATATCATTTCTGATAAACTTGCCGAGACCATTAAGTGTTATGGCCCTGAAAGCATACTCTTTTTAAATTATGCAGGAAACACGGGATTGCTTGCCAATGCCTATCCTCACCGATTATGGAACGCGCTCGGGGCAACGCAAACCGACGGCGCCTTATGCAGCCAATCGGGCCATCTCGGATTATCCCTGCATTACGGTCTGAGCTATGGTGCAAACCCTGCCGAAATGTCACCTTACGGCCTTATAGTCTTCTGGGGCGTCAATCCGGCGATCAGCGCGCCTCATCTATGGCGACTGGCCTTAAACGCCCGCAAAGACGGAACCGCAAAAATAATCGTGATCGATCCCATTGAAACCCAATCAGCTCAAAAAGCCGATCTGTGGATTCGCACAAAGCCGGCAACAGACGTCGCCCTGGCATATGGCATTATTCATCATTTGATTGACACCGGAAAAACCGACAGGGAGTTCATTCAGAAATGGACGACCGGATTTGCGTATTTGAAAAACGAAGCCGCGAGGTGGCCGCTGCAAAAAGTCGAAACCCTTACAGGCGTCCACCAGGGGGTCATCAAACACCTGGCGGAACTTTACGGCACGATCAAACCCAGCCTGACCTTCATCGGATACAGCCTGCAGCATTGCACCGGTGGAGCGGATCAAGTACGGACCGTATCAATGATACCGGCTGTTCTCGGCATGCATCGTGGATTTTTCTATGGTAACGGCGCTGCCTATGACATCGACACATCCACCCTCAAAGGGAAATCCCTGTCGCAAAAAAAATCAACCATCGTCAGGCAGGTAGCGGTGGCCGACCATGTCAACAATGGGGACTTTAAATTTATCTATGTCAGTTGCATGAACCCTGCCTTGACGCTTCCCAATCAGAAATACTTTCGAAACGGGATCCAAAAAAATGATGTGTTTCTGGCTGTGCACGACACCCACTGGACCAAAACAGCGGCATCTGCCCACGCAGTCCTGCCGGCACCGACGTTTCTTGAAAAAGACGACATCATTATCCCGGACAGTCACAATACCGTCATCTGGTCTGAAAAAGCCGTGTCGCCCATAAACAGCAGCCGACACGAGATCTGGATCATGAGACAAATCGCTCAGCGACTAAACCTCAAAGAAAACTGGCTTTACGAAAACGCACGCGATGCCGTCAGAAACGCCATGGTCCACGCATTTGAAGCTGGAAATTTCGACGATTTGGTGTCGGGCAAGCGCCTGGCGCTAAAACGCAGGCCTGCCAATGAATATCAAACCCGGTCCGGAAAAATTGAATTTTATTCTCATGAAGCAGCCGCCAGGGAGTGGTCCCCCCTGCCGTTGTTCCACCCTCTGCCGGCAGCATCTCTAGCATTCACTTACATCACCAGCTCCATTGCCGAATACACCCATACCCAATTTCAGGAAATCTACGGCCCGATTCCGGCCTTCGCCTGCATCCACCCAAACGATGCAGCAAAAAACAATATTGAACATGGAGACCTTATTTTTATTTTCAACGACTCCGGAAAAATCATGCTGGAAGCACGGATTTCAGACAGCATTCCGGAAGGGATCGTCTGGTCTCCAAAGGAGTTGGAAGGATTGGACGGCACAGCGCAGAACTGCCTGACAAGCAGCCTGCCCCAGGAGATGGGCAGCGGTCCCAGATTTAATTCCACGCGGGTCGGCGTATCAACGGTTGATCCTGGAACAACCGTCTATATTCCCCATACCCTTCCGCTTCCAACCGATCTTTTGGAATGAACCTTAGCGAGGCGGAGTTGATGCAGTATCGAAGCCCGGTCGGCTCAGGACCGTCCGTGAACACATGACCCAAATGGGAATCAGCGTGTTTGCTGCGCACCTCGGTGCGAACCGTGAAAAACTTTCGATCCTCTTTTTCGATAACATTATCGGAATCAAGCGGGCGGGTAAAACTGGGCCAACCCGTACCGGATTCAAATTTATCTGTAGAGCTGAAGAGCGGTTCCCCTGAAACGATATCAACATAAATACCTGCTGCCTTGTTTTTCCAATATTCGTTGTTAAACGGCGGCTCGGTGCCTTCATGTTGAGTGACCTTGTATTGCAGTTCGGACAAACGTTTGCGCAACTCCTCATCCGATGGCCTTGCATACTTGCCTTTTAAAGGCTTTTCCCTTGTTTCGTCAGCTGATTTTCCCCAAACGGACGTCAGAAATCGATCCCTTCCTGAACCCTTTCTGTACATCTTATAGCGTATCGAATTTTTCTTGTAATAGTTCTGGTGGTAGGTCTCAGCCTCATAAAATTCCGACAATTTTATGATTTCCGTTGCAATGGGTTTGTCGAACCTACCGGAGGCATCGAGTTCCTTTTTGGACGCTTCCGCAATACGCCGCTGATCTTCCGTGTGGTAGAATATGGCTGTCCGGTATTGCGACCCCCTGTCTGCAAACTGCCCGCCGGGATCCGTCGGATCCACATGCCGCCAGAAAATATCCAGCAGCGCATTATATGTTATGGCATCCGGATCGTAATAAACCTGCACCACTTCAAGATGACCGGTGCCGCCGGATGACACGTCCTCGTATGTCGGATGTTTCACATGCCCGCCGGCATAACCGGAAATAACCTCCACAACGCCTTCCGCCTTTTCAAAGTCTGATTCCATACACCAGAAACACCCGCCGGCGAATGTTGCTTTCGCAAGATTTTCTTTATTAACATTGGTATTCATAATTGTATCCGCCTTAATGTCATGCTGAGATGGCAGCCCTTGTAAGAGCCACACCGCAGCACAACTTATTAGAATATAATAAATTTTTTTCATGATATCATCTCTTGTCTTTTCATTTTGTCATTCAAATACTCAAGTAATCACTCTTTACGGTATTGTCAAAATTACCCGCTTCCATTTACAGCTTCTTGCTTGGCCAAAACTTGACTTCCTTCTATCCGGCTTTATTATTAGTGAAATGCATGTTTCACCATGCGTTTTGAATTATTGCGTTACAACCCATTAACTTCGGGAAGAAAGGGGAGCATCATGGCAAACGCTATCAAAATATACCGCAACGGGGGACCTGAGGTCTTAAAATGGGAAGCATACGAACCCGGACGACCCGGCAGCGGCGAAGTTCTCATCAGGCATGAAGCCATCGGGCTCAATTTTATCGATGTCTATCATCGTACCGGGCTTTATCCGCTCCCCTCCCTGCCCGCTATCCCGGGTATGGAAGGTGCCGGTGTTGTCGAAGCCGTGGGAAAAGGCGTAACCGAATTCAAGCCCGGTGATCGGGTCGCCTATGCCGGGCTCCCACCGGGCGCCTATGCACAACTCCGTCTGATTCCTGACCACCGTCTCGTAAAATTACCGGATGGGATTCCAACGAAACTCGCAGCAGCCATGATGCTGAAAGGAATGACGGCACGGTACCTGATCAAAGGCTGCCATGCGGTTAAATCAGGTGATGCCATTCTCATTCACGCTGCCGCGGGCGGTGTCGGATCCATTGTCAGTCAGTGGGCAAATGACATCGGCGCCACTGTCATCGGTACGGTGGGTTCGCGTGAAAAAGCGGAGCTCGCCAAGACGAACGGATGCCATTACCCGATTCTTTACAATCAGGAAAACTTTGTGGAGAAAGTCAGAGAAATCACGGATGGCAAGGGCGTGGATGCTGTCTATGACTCCGTGGGGCAGGCAACCTTTATGAAATCTCTTGACTGCCTGAAACCACTCGGCATGATGGTCTCTTTTGGGCAGTCATCAGGCTTGGTGCCGCCGTTCGATCCGGGTGTCCTGGCTGCCAAGGGGTCCCTGTTTCTGACCAGACCCAGTCTCATGACCTATACGGAAAAGCGGGAAGATCTCATGGCCCACGCGAAGGACCTGTTCGATGCCGTCGAAAAGGGCGCCGTAAAGATCAACATCGGCCAGGAATTCCCCTTAGCGGAAGCCGCCGCAGCGCATCGACATCTCGAGGGGCGAAAAACAACGGGCTCTACCATTTTGATACCTTGAAATCCGTCGTTTCATCATCTTTCTTTATCTATGTATCTTTAGTCTTTCAGCAAAACCAAAGGCCATCAAATTCGGTCAACCCATACCCACTTGATACATGCCCCGGCATGCTATTTCTCCTCATCGTCCAGGCGGGCCAATGCCTTGAGTATGCCTAAGGGGGTAGAGCTTATCGAAAGTTTTTGAATTTCTTTATAGCGCTTCATGTTATTCTCAAATTTTCTTTTGAGTCTTGCTTCGTATGCATCCTTTATCGCCTCGACAAGCTTTTCAAACGCATATGGTTTTTCAAGATATTGAAAGGCCCCCAGTTTTGTGCATTCCACTGCCGAATTAACCGTCGCGTGACCGGTCAGAATGATAATTTCAAGATACTTATGTCTTTCTTTCAGTATTTTTAATACCTGGGCGCCGTCCATTCCAGGCATTTGATAATCAACAACAGCCACATCGAAAAAACCTTTTTCAGAAGATGCGATTGCTTCTGTTCCGTTTGAAGCGGTGGTAACATCAAAATTTTGGAGCTCAAGCCGGCTGGAGATGGACTGCAAGAATTTAACCTCGTCATCCACCATAAGGAGCTTTATTTTGTTTTCATTGCTCATGGCATCCTCCATTATTACAAATTGAGTTGGTTATGGTCTCATTTGGGACGGATCGGGAAGTTATCAATTTCATGCAAGCTTCAGCTGATAGCTTCAGGTACAAAGATGTCGAAAGTTTGAAAATCATCGGCCACACAAATCTTGGCCTCTATTGAATCAGCGATTGCGATTATTTCATCAACCGGAAATTGCCCGGCCTGTAATTCTCCAAAATCTGAGAAAGTAATTCGGGCACTGCCGTCCTTTTCCGGGCATATGGAAACCTGAATCTCTGCTTCCGGGCCCGCCGTCTTAAATGCAAATACAAGCGCCTGATATATCAAATGTTGCAGCCGAAACGGATATGTCAAAATCATCGCTGCAGCGTCTTCGGGAGGGTTGACTCGAACCTTGCTTGCATAACTCAAAAAACCGGAAATGTTGATCATCAACTCGACCACGTCCATAACATTTACTTTTTTAAGGGGTGTATCCATGCTATGGGAAAAAGTATTCATCTTTTTAATCGTCACAAATCCCCGCTGAATTTCCTCTTCAATATCCTGGCTGCATGTCTTAAACATGTGCAGGTCCAACTTTTTACCTTTTTCCGCCAATGCCGTCAGATCACTTAAGAGCCCGGCCGTTTCGGAAATGATTGCAAAAATATTTTTCAACTCATGGGATATGCTGGCACTAATTCTTCCAAAGAAAGCCAGGTCTTCGTTATTTTGAATTTCAATCGCATTGTTCATGATGTCTCCCTTTGTTTTTTCATCCGCTAAACAGCAGGATTAAACGTGACTGCTTTTTTCGCTTTGTAAATTTATCCATGGGGCGGCGGATGCGCCATCATCTATCCGGCAACTTCATGCAGGATTTTTACCAACTCTTCAATTTGAAGCGGCTTTGCGAGATAGTGTTCGGCTTCCGCAGAACCAACCTGGAAATCGTTCTCTGACCCATGGCCGGTGAGAAAGATAAATTTCATGTCGGGATCCATCCCGCTCAATTTCCTTTTAAGCTCAATACCACCGATTCCCGGCATTTTCACATCGAGGACGGCCACGTCGTATCGGGCTTCATTGGCTTTTTTCACAGCATCCTCTCCCGTGAAGACATAATCAACGTCAATGCCGCGTAATGCCAGTCTTTTGGACAGCATTATGGCAAATCTTTTCTCATCATCAACCAAAAGAATTTTAATTGTCACCCAATTCCTCCTGAAGCCGAATCGGCAGGGTAATGGTAAACGTGGTGCCCTCATTTACTTTGCTCTTTACCGATATATCCCCATGAAGCTTTCTAACAAGTCCATACGTAATGGTGAGCCCCAGTCCGGTTCCCTTACCCAATTCTTTTGTGGTAAAAAAAGGTTCGAATATTTTCGGCACATTCTCCTCCGGCATGCCGCAGCCATTGTCACTTATGGATATAACAACTTTGTCAAGTCCCTTTTGCGTTGCGCTGATATCCAGTCGGCATCCCTCAGCCAATGCCTGAAAAGCATTGTTAACCAGATTCAGCATGATTTGTTGCAATTTCCCGCGGTCGCTTTCAATCTCGAGATTCTCGTCCGACATATCCACATTCACTTTGATGTTTCGATATTCAGCCTCTTTGTTGTGAAAATTAAGTACATCGGAAATAACTTCTTTTAGCTTGATTTTTTGTGTTTGGATGTCGAATTTTCTTGCAAATCCTAGCAGCTGCCTTGTGATTCGGCCACACCGCTCCACAGCTTCCAGAATGGAATCGATGTTCTCTATCAATTCATCGTCCTGACGGTATGTTTCCGTGATGGTGAAAAGATCTTTTATATAGCCGGCTGTTTCATTGATCAATGCCAGCGGATTGTTAATCTCATGGGCTACGCCGGCCGCCAGCTGACCGACGGCTGCCAGCTGACAGTTCTGTTCCACCATTGCAAGCGTTTCAGCCTTGGTCTTATCAGCCAGAAACAGCTTATTGACCATGAACGTGCAGGTAATGGTGATAACGATGAGAATCACCATTATGCTAAAGCCGACAATCCAGTTGATTTTGGAATGCAACTCCTCCCAGGCACCCATCATCCCTTCCTTTTGCTTGATCACCATGAGAATAAAAGGGGTGTCGGTAACTTGGGTGGATATAAACGCATAGCCCATAATAATGGATTGCCCCTGACTGCCCTCATTGCCGATGATGGTCTGTGTCCTCGCAGAGTACTTGGGTACGGGCAGGGTCATCTTCTCAAAAATGCTGCCGTAGCGTTTTGAAGGGGTCTGTATGATTCCGGACCGGCTGACCAGAAAGATATCCGCATGTTTACCGGTTTCATAAGCGGTCAGTGTTTGGATGAGCCGTTCTGTTTCCAGCGTGGCGCGTAAAAGAAAAAATGTGCTGTCCGGACGGTAGAATTTCACAGCGATGATGATATGGGGAACGTCACGATATCCTCGAAATATTTCACTCACATAATAATTATGTTCACGACACTCTATAAACCAGTGTTGATCGCCGTAATTTTTCCCCTCGAGGTTGAACGGGCCGGCATAGGCAACCTGGGAGCCGGAATGAGAAATTACGCTTAAATCCGATAATCCACCGAACCCCAGTTTAAGATTTCCGAGGATTTCAGACAGGTGCCGGGGGTTTGTCAGTTGGTCATATTCGGTTTCATTTACGGTGTATTTCAAGGCATTGAGCCGCTCCTCCAAAAAAAAGGTCACAGCCCTTCTGGCATTGGAAGCCACCCGTTCGGTACGGAGAACAAGTTCTGAATCAATGGACGTTTGAATCAGCTGGTAATGGATAACCGTCACCGCTATCAAGGGAACCAAAGCTGCGAAGGCTAATACCAAAATACCGATGGCCCATATGTGATTGTAATTCGCAAACGTAAAATAAGGATTCAAGTGTTCATCGGCCTGATGAAGAAAATCCAGACGTATGGATTTTAATGATTTGCGAAATCCGTCAATCATGCCGACATCTCCCCGACGTGTGCCAGGATCGTCATCAGTGCTTCAATACCCAGGGGTTTGTGCATAAATGCATAGGCGCCTAGCTTCATGCATTCCTGCCGATCTTTTTCCGTTCCATGCCCTGTCAGTATCATAACAGGCATCATGGTATCTCTCTTTTTGATCCGGGTCAGAACTTCGACACCGTAAATATCCGGCAGGTGAAGATCAAGAATAACAAGAAAAAACGTCTTATATTTCAAAATTTCCAGCGCTTCACTTCCACTGTAACAAACTTCGCAAATACAGCCTCGAAGATTCAGTCGCTTGGCAAGCATATTTGCATACCGCTTTTCATCGTCGACTATTAATAGATGGTATTGTTTCATTTTGCAACTTAATTTTTTGTTGACTGTGTCTAAATTTTATATTAATGCAATTTTATACACAGTTAAGTCTCATTTGTAAACATTTTTCTTGAAAGGTTGATTAAATGTTAAACATTCGAGTTCGTTCAACGGGTTGGTGGTTTATGTCTTTTTTTGTCTTTATCCTGAGTTGCCCGTTTGCAGCCTATGCTGTGGAACAAGCAGTAATTGGCGGTTCATACAAACCCTGGTGGTTCTGGCCGTTGATTCTGTTTTTTTTCTGCCTTATTCTCGGCATCCTGGCTGTGATGGCGGGTGTAGGCGGCGGCGTGCTTTATGTGCCGCTGGTGAGCGGGTTCTTTCCCTTTCACATCGATTTCGTCAGGGGAATCGGTCTCATGGTGGCACTGGCAGGCGCACTGGCAGCAGGACCGGGTTTGCTTCGACGGAATCTGGCAAATCTGCGGCTCGCCCTGCCGGTGGCCCTCATCGCCTCAACCTTTTCTGTTGTAGGCGCCATGCTGGGGCTCTACTTGTCATCATTGAATCCCGACATCATCCAAGTCTGTTTGGGTGTGACCATCGTCGCCATTGCGCTGCTGTTGGTTTTTTCTAAGAACACTGAAAAACCGGTGGTGACAAAACAGGATGCCATCGGGTTGGCCCTGGGGCTGGGAGGCGCATACTGGGACGACGGTGCCCGGGAAAGCGTGGAATGGAAAACCCATCGAACCTTGCTGGGGCTGTTTCTGTTTATCCTGGTCGGTCTAGTGGCCGGTATGTTCGGGCTTGGTGCCGGGTGGGCGAATGTGCCGGTTCTCAATCTGCTGATGGGAGTCCCCTTAAAGGTTTCCGTGGCAACAAGCAAGTTTTTGCTGTCCATCACCGACACATCGGCCGCCTGGATATATATGAACAGAGGCTGCGTTATTCCGCTGATAGGGGTTCCTTCCATTGTCGGACTGATGCTGGGTTCTCTCATCGGCGTCAAGATTCTCGCCGTTGCCAAACCAAAAATGATTCGATATGTGGTAATCAGCGTATTGTTTTTTGCGGGGATCAAAGCCATTGACAAAGGATTGGGACTTGGATTCCTGGGGTAATGTCAAGACCGTAAATATGTGGAGGAACGCAGAATGAACACCGAAATAGAACAAGCATTAAAACCATCACGGGATCAAATTATCTACGCCAATATACTGACAATCGGTGTGTGGTCCGGAATTTTCATACTTGTGGCAACCTACGCGATATACTTGAGCGGATTACTTTCTTCCTATGTCGACATGAGTCTGATTCCAAAGCTTTGGGGCAAGGGTGTCGACGAATATCTGGAAATTACACACTCTCCCCATGGATGGGGGTGGGTGACCCTGCTGTCAAAAGGGGATTTTCTCAACTACATCGGTTTTGTCCTGCTTGCCCTGATGACCATTTTATGTTACCTGGTGTTGCTCCGGGGGTATATTCGTCAAAGAAACTGGATATTCTTCACCATCGCTTTCCTGGAAATCGTGGTATTATCTATTGCAGCCTCCGGAATCTTAGGCAGCGGCGGACATTGACTTTTGGATGCGCCGTCATATCCGCCAAACGATCATACCCCTTCCGAAGCATTGTTACGGAATAAACAACGTTTTTTTCAAATGACCCATATCCGGAATTATTAAAAGGTGAAATATGAAAGCAAAGAAAATCAATATCCTGCTGGTGGATGACAACGAAAAGTTCCTGAAATCTGCGGCCGAAAGAGCCATGCTGAGAGGATTCAACGTTTTCACAGCGCTCAACGGCCGACAAGCCATCGATGTCGTTCAAAAACAACATGTGCATGTTGCCGTGGTCGATCAAAGAATGCCCGACATGAATGGTCTGGAGGTTATCACGAAACTGAAGGAATTGTCGCCGGACATTAAAACCATCCTGTTGACGGGTCATGGTGACGAAAAACTGAAAGAAGCCACCGAAGCCCTCAATTCCTCCTATTTCGATAAATCGGAAATGGGAAATTTCTGGACGTTTTTGTCGAACCTCCCGCTGGGAAACATCAATATCCTGCTGGTGGATGACAACGAAAAATTTCTGGAAAAACTGGCGGAGCGGATACGATTGAAAGGATATGAGCCCTATCTGGCTTTAAATGGGCATGAAGCCATTGAAATCACGAAGACCACCAAGATCCATATCGCGGTAGTAGACCAGCGGATGCCCGATATGGACGGGTTGGTGGTTATCACGAAGCTCAAAGAAATCGATGCGGATATCAAAACGCTGCTTTTGACGGCTCACGGTGACGAAAAACTCAAAGAAGCCACCGAAGCGCTCAACTCCTCCTATTTCGAAAAAGAAGACATGGGAAAATTCTGGGCGTTTGTCAGGAAAATTCTGCAGGGTCTTGAAAATTCCATGGCGGCTGCAGGAATGGCCACCGGCGGAGATCTGGAGGACGCCGTTGATATCGAATCGCATCACACCAAAAAGAAATAGCTCAAAAAAATGGCGGACACAATCCAAAAAATCCTTTTAGTGGATGATGAGGAAACGTTCTTAAATTCCATTGCGCAACGCCTCAAAATACTGGGCTTTGATCCACTGAAAGCGTCAGGCGGCCGGGAAGCCCTGTCGCTGGCGAAAAGCAACCACATTGATCTTGCCATCGTGGATCTGAAAATGCCCGGCATGGACGGCCTGGTGACCATTGCCAAGTTAAAAGAAATCTATCCGGATTTGAGATCGATTCTATTGACCGGTTACGGCGGTGAAAAGGTCAAACAGGCAACCGAAGCAATTAACAGCGCCTATTTCGAAAAGGATCACCTGCAGGATTTTTGGGATTTTATTAAAAAGAGCAATAAAAGCGGCGAAACCATTCCCCCTGAGCGACTGCGAATGATCGGCGAAACCCATGCCATGCAGATGCTGAGGCGAAATATCGAAAGATTGGCGGCGCTGGACTGCACGGTGATTATTCGTGGAGAAACAGGCGCCGGAAAGGAATTGGCAGCCAGAATCATTCATAATTCAAGCCCCAGAAAAAAATATCGCTTCATCGCATTTAACTGCGGTTGCTTCAGCAATGACTTGCTCATTGAAGAGCTCTTCAAACCCGGCAGGGCGATCTTTTCAGAAGACCCACAACCGAATCAATATATCGCTCAAACTGAATCCGGCGGAACGATCCTGCTGGATCAAATTGAAGATATGCCCATGAAAATGCAGCTTTCCATGTTGAAGATACTTGACAATAAAGAAGCGTTTCGGCATGAAGGCACCGATTATTTTCCGTTCGATGTGCGAATCCTCGTTGCCAGCCGTTACAGTCTTGGAAAACTGGTGGAAGAAGGGAAATTCAGAGAAGAACTGTATCATCGACTAAATCTGATGGAGCTGTTCATCCCCCCCCTGCGGGAGCGAAGGGACGACATACCGCCCTTATCAGGATACTTTCTCAATAAATATGCAAAAGACTTCAAAAAGAATGTTGACCATATCTCCGATGAGGTTATCTCCATATTTATGTCCTATGATTTTCCAGGTAATGTTCGGGAACTTGAGCATCTCATTGAACGCGCCGTCATCCTTGTCGATGGTCGCACCATAGAAAGCAAACACCTTCCAGTCCGTTTTCAAAAGTCTGATGCTTCAATTCGAGACCCGGCGGATAGAATCATGACACTGGCCGAAGTAGAAAGAAATCACATCCTCAAGACATTGGAGGCAATCGGAGGAAACAAATCAAAAACAGCCGAATTACTCGGGATCAGCCGTTCAGCGCTGTGGAGAAAGCTGACCAATATTTCTAACAAGGAAAGCATCCCCTAATCCATCCCCGGTTGTTATACCGGTTGTTCCGTTATCTTCTCCAAAAGCTCCCTGTAGTATACATAATTGTCAAACGCTACATCTTCTCGGACACGTCCGTCCGCCAATGGGACATAACCGCCGTCCGCTATCAACGGAGGCACCTTTTCTTCAATCTCCTTCCGGATATCTTCTTTGCTTTTCCGCAACGCATCCAGGTCGATGCCGCCGATCAACCGAAGTTCCTTGCCGAACGTTTTTCTTAGGATTCGGTAATCCATGGCTTCGATGTTGACTTCACATGCCCAAAGCGTGTTAAATCCCCATTTCAAAATCAGCGGGATGAAAATTCTGGCATTGGCAAATGTCTGAAAAATAATTGTTTTCACATTGAATCGGTGTAAAACTTGCAGCATCGGCCGGTAACTCTTCAAAACAACATCTTCATACATCGCCGGCGATATGAGCGGTCCTTCATTTCCACCTATCGGCTCACTGAAAACCGCAGCATCGATATCCACCGCCTCGAGCACCTTCTCCGTCAGCCGGGCCGAAAACTCTCCCTGAATAGCCATCGCCTCCCGAACAATATCTTTCTGATCCACCAGAAGGAACATCAGGTCGAGAAATCGTTGCCAATCCCTGACCCCCATGGTTAGAAAAAATCCCCGGTGAACATGCAGCATGAGCGGATAATCTCTTTTGCGCCAGGAGCGTACGCGACTATTCCAGTTATCGGGTAATCGTCCGCGATCATTGGGATCTAAACATCGTCTAAATTTTTTCAAATCCGCCTTGGTAGACGGCCCTGTTTTAAACCCGGGATGCGGTTCCAGGTCCAGCTCGATCCTTTCACGCCTATCAGAGGGAAACCGTTTTTCTAATTCAATCCTGCTTTGCAATCCCTGTCCACGCCACACATGAATAACCTCATCCCTGATACCTTCTTCGAAATAGGGCACCCGATCAGGCTTTCCGAAACGCATGGTTTCGATGAATCGCCGGCGACTGGACATGGGTTGCTTCTTTTGTGAGTGTTTCATTAGAAAGTTTAGCCGAGGTATGATTGAACGACTTGTTGCTGATACAGGCTGAGCTCATTGAATTGAATGCCGACACCCTTGGCATCTCTCCTGACCACCCTGCCCTTCACATTACAATGCCTATTTTTATCCAAGCTTATAAGCTCCAGCATAATCTCATTGCCCAACGTTACCGGATGGCGGGTTTCAATAAAGAGGCCTCCTATGCTGATATTTTTGATAACCCCCTCGTATGACCAGTCATCAATGTCAAAATCCACTTTGACGTGGCAATCGAACCTCGGGTGCTGCCGCTGATCCGACTTCTCGGAATTTTTCTCATCCTGTGCCTTGTGGCTTGCCAGCAATAGATTCATCAACGGCACCTTTATTTCTTTTTGTTTCTCAAACGGCAAATAATCGATATCGATCAGGACGTTTTCCCACCCTAAAATTTTAACGGCGGCCTCATGGGAATCCAAATCGTCGATTTCGGCTGCGATCAAATCACCCTCCTTAAAATAAAGCCTTCCGGATGCTTCGTTTTTTTGAATTTGCAGGGAACACGTCACACCTTCCAGTTCCAGCATTTGCGTAAAGGACGACAGACTGATACCGCGAACCCGGCCGCCATAACCAATTTTTAATTCGGAAAGAATCAATTCGGTGAGCATATCCATATTGATCGGTTCTTCAATATATGCAGAGACACCTATTTCATTGATTTTGGATTTCAGGGCCGGCGAGATAACATCCGTTAGGGTAACGGTTTTGATATCAGGGTAATTTTTTTTCAAACTTTCAATGAGGTGGACACTATCCGTCTCCGGTATCCTCAGTCCGATAATCACCATGTCAATCTGAATTCGATCAATAATCTTCAGGGCTTTTGAGCCATTTTCAATCTTTAGGATTCGAAAGAAAATTCCATGATCTCTCAACAGGCTCGCGATGATTTCAAGCATTACCGGATCGCTGTCGGCAATCAGTACACTCTTCATTTATGTCTCATTTTTAAGGGGTTACGCTTTTCGATAGGGCTTCATGCTGCATCCGAATGCATGGTCTTAAATTCATACCTAAAAAAGCTGCATTTGGTCAAGCCATTATTTATCATTGACAAGTCATTTTCAGAAGCGTAAAAATTTTTTGGCAACTTTTAGACAACAAGGATAGCGGCTGTTTCAAGACAGCCTCCAAGGAATCGGCATGAAGCAAACACCCTTGCCTTATTTTAAATTTGGGCGCCTTTTTTCACGCTTTAGATGCGTCCATCCGGCTGACTGACAATATCATTTGTAAGCGCCCCGGGTGGACCTGCCCAGCCACTCGGGGTTTTCTATTTACAAGCCCTGAGAAAATGATTTCAGGGCTTTTTTTATCCGGGTTGGAATTTAACCAATGAAAAATCTTAAACTCGTGTCACGCAAAACAAAAACGCAAACAATTGTCAATGTCGACGGTGTGGCCGTCGGTAAAGACCTTGTTGTCATCGCAGGCCCATGCAGCGTTGAAAGCGAGGAACAAACCCTGAAAACCGCGCACGCGGTCAAAGCTTCCGGTGCGGATATGCTGCGGGGAGGCGCATTTAAACCCCGAACATCTCCCTATGCATTTCAGGGCATGGGTCTTCAAGGATTGAAAATCCTGGAAAAAGCCAAGAAAGAAACCGGGCTTCCCATTGTGACGGAGGTTATTGACCCAAGGGATGTCTCCTGGGTTGCAGAATTTGCCGACGTGCTGCAAATCGGCACCAGAAACATGCAGAATTTCGCGTTACTGAAAGAAGTCGGCAAAGCAGGACGTCCTGTACTGCTGAAACGCGGCATGTACTCCACATTGGAAGAATGGCTGAACTGCGCCGAATATATCATGAGTGAAGGCAATCCGGACGTTATTCTTTGTGAAAGGGGCATCCGGACATTTGAAACTTACACGCGCAACACACTCGACCTCAGTGCCGTGCCTGCGATTAAAGAGTTGACGCATCTGCCGATTATCGTTGATCCAACACACAGTACCGGGCGCATCAGCCTGATCAGCCCTATGAGCATGGCGGCCGTGGCCGCCGGTGCAAACGGTTTAATCATTGAAGTTCATCATCAACCGAGCGAAGCCCTTTGCGACGCGGACCAGGCGCTGACACCGGAAATGTTTGCGAACCTCATGCGCCGCATTCAGCCGTTGAGATCATTTATGGAGCAATTAGGGTAAAATGAGGTGATATATGCGATTACAGGAGATTCGAAAACAGATAGACAGAATTGACAGAGAGCTTCTTGTTTTGCTTCAGGAAAGGATGGGCCTGGCGCTTCAGTCCAAAAAATTTAAAAAGGCCATCGCCGACCCCGCCCGGGAAAAAGATATGCTTGCCGGAATAGAACGGATGAACCTGGACTTAATCGAGCGTTCCTTTCAACGACAGCTGCTGAAAACCATCATCAACGAAAGCAAACGTCTTCAGGAAGAAGACCGCCCCCTGGTGGCCTTCCAAGGAGAACACGGTGCCTATGGCGAAGTTGCTGCACGAAGACTGGTTCCGGGCGGTGCTTATATCCCCTGCATGGAATTCATGGATGTCTTTCGCGGGGTCGAAGCGGGATCCTTGGATCTGGGTGTCGTACCGGTTGAAAATTCATTGGAAGGGGCTGTTACGCAGGTAAACGACCTGCTAACCACCACCCACCTGAAGGTTGTCGGCGAAGTGAATGTCCCCGTCAACCATTGTCTTTTGGCGACGGAGGCAACCGATTACAGGGAGATCCGGATAGTCTACTCCCATCCGCAGGCCCTGGCCCAATGCCGCAGTTTTCTTTCAAGAAACAAACTGGAACCCCGTCCCTATTATGACACGGCCGGCGCAGCCAAGATGCTGGCGAGAGAAAACCCAAAGGCTGCCGCCGCCATCGCCAGTTCCTTGAGCGCTGAATTGTATAATCTCGAAATTGTCAAAGAGAAAATTGAGGACGGGCCGTCCAACTCAACGCGCTTCCTGCTCCTCTCCAGAACCCCTCATGAAGACGGCGGAGAAAAGACATCAATTATTTTTGTGACCCCCCATAAAGCCGGAAGCCTGTATGGTGTTCTCAGGCTCTTTGCCGATTCAAATATTAATTTGACCCGAATCGCGTCCATGCCGCTGCGTACAGAGCCCAGCAACTACAGTTTCTTCCTTGATTTCGAAGGTTCGGAAAAGGATCAAGCGGTTTCCGACGTCCTAAGCAAAATGGATAAGTTAACGCTTTCCCTAAAACTCCTCGGTAGTTATCCGGCGGACCACGATGCGTCATAAATTTTCATGCTCAGACGCGCGCAAGAAAGCATGAAACAATAATTTAATTGAAATGTCATGGTTATCCTCTAAAGACGAAGCATGAAAATTTATATCAAAAAAAAGAGGAAAGAAATGATGCTAACGGCTCAGATCGTGTAAATGAAACTACCACAACACGAAATTTTTCTATTTTTTCGTGTTTTCGTGATAAAAAATTATTTTTCCCCAGGTCAGGATCAAAATGGAAGAAAAAATCACTTACACATCCGATGGAATCGAGATAGAAGGGTTGCTGAAAGAAGTATCTGAAAAGGGCGTCATTGCAACCCACCCTCACCCGCAATACGGCGGGAATATGTATAATCCGGTTGTTGAAACCATTGTCGAGGCTTTTGATAAGCATGGATTTACCACGCTGCGGTTTAACTTCAGGGGTGTGGGGAAAAGCCAGGGGACCTATGACGACGGTATCGGCGAGTTAAGAGACGTATATAACGCTTTCACCTTTCTTACGCAAAGGGGCATCCACAAACTTTATCTGGCGGGATATTCCTTCGGTGCATGGGTCAATGCCCATATTTCTCATACGGATGCTGCCTGTGCTGAAATGATCATGGTTTCCCCCCCGGTTGCATTGATGGATTTCACATTCCTAAAAAATTTGCCGGGACTCAAGCTCGTGGTTTCCGGCAGCCGGGATGAAATCGCACCGGCGGACCAACTCGCAAAGATGCTCCCCGACTGGAACCCGGATGCAACTGTTGAAATCATACCAGGGGCCGATCATTTTTACTCGGGGTCTTTAGATGCCTTGTCCACTGTACTCGATACCTATATCCGTCCAGCATGATGCAATGAAACTCATCCATGTAAAACTACTGTTTACCGCCATATTCTGGGGAGGCACCTTTATCGCCGGCAGAAATCTCGCAGGCCATGTCGGCCCGTTCTCAGCCGCATTTTTAAGATTCGCCGTTGCATCTCTTTTTCTTTTCCCGCTCACAAAAAAAATTGAAGGCAGATTTCCGGCAATACGAAAAGAGCAGTTTTTCACCGTTTTTCTCTTGGGAATAACCGGCGTCTTTTTCTATAATTTCTTTTTCTTTAAAGGGCTGAGCCTTATACCGGCGGGCAGGGCTTCCCTCATTATTGCCAACAACCCGATCATCATTGCCCTTTTATCCTTTTTGCTTTTTAGCGAAAAATTGAACGGCATAAAGATATTGGGCATCATCACCTCCGTAACCGGCGCTGTAATCGCAATATCCAGGGGAAATATAGCCGGGCTGACCTCCGAGAGCCTGGGCTTCGGCGATCTTTATATCTTTATCTGCGTCATGAGTTGGGTAGCCTACTCCCTGATCGGAAAAAACGTCATGCAGCATGCGTCTCCCCTGACAGCGGTATCCTTCTCCGCCGTTATCGGCGCCATCCTGCTGTTCTTCCCGGCATTGCATGAAGGTATGGCGGCGGACATGGCGTATTATGCGCCAATCGACTGGATCAGTATTTTCTATTTGGGTTTTTTCGGCACGGTGCTCGGATTTCTCTGGTATTACGAAGGCATCAACAAAATCGGACTTGCCAAGGCCAGTCTGTTTATCAACTTTGTTCCCATCAGCGCCATTGTGCTGGCTTTTTTTATGCTGGGGGAACCCATTACCGCTTCGCTCGGAATCGGTGCAGTGCTGGTCACCGCTGGTGTATACCTGACCAACACAGGATCCATCGGAAAGCGGCGATTACCCGCAAAAATACTATGAGCGTTGCCGGTGTTTCATTCCCGGATTTCTAAAAGACTTTTAAAAAAACGCAAAAACGGTTATCTGTATTTGACATCAAATCATTCCTTCTGATAAAAATTTGTCAATGAATACCCCCAACGAAAAAATCAAGAAGGCTCCCAAGGATAAAAACCTGTCCGATACATTCTATTTTTTGCGCGTATCGGGATTGGTCGTGCCGCTTTTATGCCTGTTAGGCTTTTATGTCGGATATACCCATTATGGGTTGTCCGGCGCCTTCCTGGGCATTCTTCTGACTGCAGCAGGAGGGCTTCTCCTGTCTTTTGTCATTGTCTATCTCCTGGATGCCGTTGGAGATGCAACCGGCATACTCTTCGGAAAAAAGCGCGCTGTGTGGACCGCACGTGAACAGCTTCAGGGCCTGTTGAGCCAGGCCAGATTTAATAAGGACAATCAGCAATTCAAAACCGCCCTTGACTATATCAACCAAGTCCTGAAAAGAGACCCTCATTATCCGGACGCACTGTTCCTAAAGGCCCAGATACTGTGGCACGGATTTGAAGACGCCGATTCCGCAAAGCCGTTTCTCGAAAAGATCATGTCCATGACGGAATCCGGCAGCATTATCCACAACCATGCATCACTTCTCTATTCCGAGATATCCGCCATGAACAGCCCATCTGGAAAGGGTACGCCCCTTCAGGGAGTTCACATCGGTCTGGCCAAAGCCCGCAAACCCGGTACCAGCCGGTTATCGGGCATCCTGTTCGAAAATCTGAAGGAAAAAATCGAGGAAGCGCCCATAGCGCGATGGGCCATTGGTGTCACCATCGTTTTTGCATTTCTATCATTATTGCTGACGGCGGTGATGAATTTACAGCTCGACAAGCTTGAAAATACCGGCAGACGGGCGCTTCACACAACAAGGCAGGTTCAAGATGAGATCGTCGCAAATGCCGGCGGCATTCAACAAACGGAAACAGTTCTCGAAAAAATCTTGTCACAGACAACGGTCATCAATAACGGCCTGTAAACAGATCAGCCCTATTGAAATTTCATACCCAAAGGAGAACCAGCTACCATGCAAAAATTTTTTAACCTTATGACATTAAGCATCTGCCTCATGGCAATCGCTGCTTGCGCTGCACCACAAGTTAAAATCTTTTCCGATGCAACCGACCCGCTTCAGGAATTTACCATTCAAGGTACGGGAAAGGGCAAGGTGCTGGTCATTTCCATTCAGGGGGTAATTTCAACCAGCCCGGATGAAAAATTTCTGCGTTCCATGCCCAGCATGGTACAGGAAGTGGTGGCACAGCTTCGGATGGCGGAAAAAGACGATGATATCCGCTGTCTTTTGATAACGGTCGATACACCGGGCGGCACTACAACCGCAAGCGATATGCTTTACAATGAACTGCTGGCGTTCAAAAAGAAAACCGGCAAGAAAATCGTGGTTGCCATGATGGATATTGCCGCTTCAGGGGGGTACTATATCTCCCTTCCGGCGGATGTGATCATGGCCCATCCAACCACGGTAACCGGATCCATCGGCGTCATTTTCATGCGGCCCAAAATCACCGGTCTGATGGATAAGATAGGATTTGAAGTAGCGGTCAACAAGTCCGGAGAAAACAAGGATATGGGGTCGCCTTTCCGCCAACCGAATGAAAAAGAGCAAGCCATATTTCAGAGCGTGACCGATGGACTTGGAAAAAGATTTCTGAGCCTGGTAGCCAAACACAGGAAATTAACCGACCACAATTTGTCCGACGTCGCCACCGCCCGAATCTATCTTGCCGACGAAGCGCTGTCTCTTGGCCTTGTTGACAAAATCGGATACCTGGATGACGCACTTCAAGAAGCCAGAACTATTTCCGGACTCCCTGAAAATGCCAGGGTCATCGCCTACCGCAGAAGTGAATTTCCCAACGACAACCTGTACAATCCTTCCACCGCCAAATTATCGGAAACAACCAGGCCCCTTGTAGATCTGGGGATAACCAATACCATCAGTCATCTTAAAGCGGGATTTTACTATGTCTGGACGCCGGCTTTAGGTATGTAAATCAAGGAAGGCAAGAGGAAAAAAAAGTACGTCCGTTATATATTTATATTTGGAGATTTTATCTTTTTTGTAGAATTGAAATATCGACTCATATCAACGTCGCCTCTTCGTTTATAGTACAACAAATATAAATATATAACGGACGTACCCTAATTGGCCACCAGAGGCTCAATCTGCCAGATTTCCGATGCATAGTCCATCACCGCCCGGTCACTCGAAAATTTACCCATAGCAGCGGTGTTCAAAATCGATCGTTTTGTCCATTCATCCTGATCCAGATACAGGCGGTTGACATCTTGCTGGGCCGTTATATACGCTCTGTAGTCCGCCAGTATCATATAGTGGTCGGCGTAAGCGCCGGAGGCAAGAAGGCCCTGGACGACGGGCAAAAACAGACCGGGTTCATTGGGACAAAAAAAGTCTGTCGCTATCATATCGAGGGCCAGTTTCAATTCCGCATCATTTTCATAATAGGAGGCAGGATCATATCCTTCGGCCCGCATGTTGCCGACCTGCGCTTCCGTCAACCCGAAAATGAATATATTCTCAGGACCGACCTCCTCCATAATTTCCACGTTGGCACCATCCAGCGTGCCGATGGTCAGTGCGCCGTTGAGGGCCATTTTCATGTTGCCCGTACCGGATGCTTCCATGCCTGCCGTGGAAATCTGCTCTGAAAGATCAGCGGCCGGAATGATCTTTTCCGCCTGTGATACACAATAGTTTGGCAGAAAAACAACCCGTAAGAGGCCATGAACATCAGGGTCGCTGTTGACGATCTCGGCAACGGAGTTGATCAATTTGATGATTCGTTTTGCCTGGTGATAGGCAGGCGCCGCTTTGCCGGCAAAAAGCACGGTGCGCGGCGCCATCTCCCCTTTGCCGTTCGTTTTGATTCGATTGTACATGGTTATGACATGAAGCACATTGAGAAGCTGGCGCTTGTATTCATGGATACGTTTTACCTGAACATCAAAGAGCGTATCCGGGTTGACACCAAGCCCGACCTTTCTCAGAATATAGCGGCAAAGCCGTTTTTTATTCTCATGTTTTGTTTTTTTCCAGGCTTCACGAAATTCCGGGTCCGCGGCATAAGGAACCAGCTGAGAGAGCTTTTCAAGATTGCAGATCCATTCCGGGCCGATCACGGAATCGATGAGCCACGCCAGGGTGGGGTTGGACTGTTTGAGCCATCGCCGCGGCGTGATTCCATTGGTGACATTTTTAAACCGATCCGGGAAAACACGATAAAAATCCGCAAAGAGTTCAGTTTTTAAGATATTTGAATGAAGCTCGGCGACGCCGTTGACGGAATGACTTCCGATAATGGCAAGATGCGCCATTCGGACGCGCTGCTCTTCACCCTCCTGAATTATTGACAGTCGCGCCTGCAATTCAGGTGCTTGGGGAAAATCTTTCTTAAGTGATTCCAGGAATCTGTGATTGATCTCATAAATGATTTCAAGGTGCCGTGGCAGCAGACGCCGCATCAATTCAACCGACCAACTTTCCAGTGCCTCAGGCATGACCGTATGGTTTGTATAAGCAAATGTTTGTTCGCATATGCGCCAAGCATCTTCCCATGCGAGTTTTTCATGGTCCACCAGCAGGCGCATCAACTCCGGTATGGCAATGGCCGGATGGGTGTCGTTCAGCTGGATGGCCACAAAAGAGGGGAAAGATTCGAAAGATCCACTCTGCTTTCGGTAGCGGCGTAAAATATCGTTCAGTGAAGCTGCGACAAAGAAATATTGCTGCTTGAGTCGAAGCTCCTTGCCGGCGATGGCCTCATCGTTGGGATACAAAACTTTTGAAATCGTTTCACCCATGACTTTTGCTTCAATTGCCCCGATGTAATCTCCCTGATTGAAATGTGTCAGGTTGAATTCCCGGCTCGACCTGGCTGCCCACAAGCGCATGTGGGTGACGTAGTCGTCGCCGAATCCGGGAATCATAATATCATATGCCACCGCCATAACGGCTTCTCCATCCTTCCAGCAAAAGCGATGCGCTCCGTCATCATCAATGTACATTTCAGATCGACCGTAGAAACGAATCGGCTTTTCCACCGGACGGCGCTCGATTTCCCACGGATTTCCCCGACGCATCCAGTTATCGCAACTCTCGCGCTGATAGCCGTTTTCGAGAACCTGATGAAAAATGCCGAAGTCATATCGGATGCCGTATCCAACTCCGGGCAGATCCTTACATGCCATGGAATCCAGATAGCATGACGCCAGGCGACCCAGTCCGCCGTTTCCCAGACCGGCATCCCATTCTTCCTCTTCCAGTTCATCCAGGTCAAATCCCAGCTCTTCCAACGTACGGCGGGCTTCCGCCATCATATTGAGGCTGATCAGATAGTTTTTAAGGAATCGTCCCGGCAAAAATTCCAGAGAAAGGAAATACACCCGTTTTGACAAGGTATCATACAAGTCGCGTTGCGTTTTGAGCCATCGCTGGGTTAACCTGTCGCGAATACTGTAGGCAAGCCCCAGAAAGCATGAAAACCGGTCCGGATTATAAGGATCGTTTCCCAATGTAAATTGAATATGCCGCAGAATATCTTTTTTAAGATCTCCCGAAGTTTCCTCAATTAGCGCTGCTTCTCGCCCACTGTTTTCTTCCATCCGGTATTCTCCATTTGATTAGGTGCTATTTTTGGGGAAGTTGCCCGATAAGCGTGCGAGACGTTCCTGTGGCGTAAGATTGCATTGGAAGGGATCGGGAACGAATGCACTTTTTGAATGACGTACACAATATCACGAAACACGTTAAACAACAAGATTGTTGACGGATGATCGACTATCAATTAACTTGGGTTTAATAAAATCTGAAAGGATAAGCCGATGTACGAAGACCTCAAAGGTAAAACTGCGCTGATAACCGGCGCCGGCAAGGAAACCGGCATCGGATACGCTGTTTCCGAAAAACTGGCTCAAAACGGCACCGATGTCATACTGGCCGACCTTGTCACCATGGATGAAAGCAATCCGCTGATCTCAGGTGATCAAAAAGAACTGAATCGTCTTGCACAGAAGCTGGAATCCATGTATCACGTCCGGACAATGGCAGTGAGCCTGGATGTCACGAGCAGTTCCTCCATCCAGAAAATGATGGGTGCGGTGCAAAAAGAATTCGACCATATCGATATTTTATGTAACAACGCCGGCACCGTATTCGGCGTTCCCAATGCCGTGCACACCTATGATGAAAATGCCTGGATGAAAACCATTGACGTCAACCTTCACGGCGTGTTCCGTGTTTCCAAAGCCATCATTCCATTGATGGCAGCTGCCGGCGGGAGTATTGTCAATACGGCTTCACAGGCGGCTAAAAAACCGCCTCTTTTTAACGGCGCCTATGCCGCCGCCAAAGCCGGCGTCGTCATGTTGACCAAGGTCATGGCCTTGGAACTGGCCGGAAACAATATTCGTGTGAATGCTATTTGCCCGGGTATCATCATGACCGATTTTACCAAGTGGCGTTTTGAGTTGGAAGCCCGGTTTTTGAATTCGACACCGCAAGAGCGCATCGATGCCAAATGCAAAGAAATCCCGCTGGGGAGACTGGGAACCATTGCAGAAGTGGCAAATATTGTGACCTTTCTGGCATCCCGCGAATCGAGCTACATGACGGGTCAGGCACTCAATATCACAGGCGGGCAGACCATGGAGCTTTAGCAGCAGAAGACAGAAGGCAGAAGATATAAACAGAAAAAGTGATTTTGTTCCAGGTTGATAAAAGCACCCGGTCGATTCAAAACGAACCGCCCTTGTGCTGTATTCTGTCTCCTGTCTTCTGTATTCTTTGGTGTTCCCTATTCGATATCACATAAACCCATAAAAGACGCATAGCATGAGATTCGTTAAAGGAGCAAAGGAGGAAGCATGGCTGAAATAACCGGTGGAGAACTGCTGTTGCGGTGTTTGCACGCCGAGGGTGTTCGCTATATCAACGCTATAACCGACGGCACCTACATGATGGTCCTTGAAGCACTGGAACGACTAGGAAAGGAATTCGGTATGCAGCTCATCGTTCCCAGGCATGAGGCTGCCGCTGCACACGCATGCGATGCATATACCCGGGTGACGGGGAGGCCTGCCGTGGTGATGGCCTGTGCAGGACCCGGCGCAGCCAATCTATTGGCTGGCATGATGTGTGCCCAGGCCGAAGGAAGTCCGGTCATCGCCATTACCACCACCCGCCGAAGTGAAATTTCAGATTCCTACGTTCATCAGGGGGGGATGCAGGTAAGTCACCATCTCGACATTTTCAAGCCTGCTGTCAAATGGAACGGAAAAGTGGATCACTGGCAGCGGATTCCGGATATGGTCCGCCATGCCTTTCGCGTGGCTTTGTCCGGCCGGCCTGGTCCCACCCATTTGTTGATTCCTGAAGATATCATTGCAAAAAAAGAAGATGAAAACCTGGCGGCCATCTGGCCTCCTGAAAGATATCGTGTTTTGGAAGGGGCGACGGCGGACCCCGTTTCCATACAAAAAGCGGCGGAAATGATTGCCAATGCCGACCTGGTGAATATTCACTGCGGAAACGGCGCCGAACGCGCAGGTGCAGGGAATGAAGTCCGTCAGTTGGCCGAGTATCTGGGATGCCCGGTAACGGCTACCATCAGGGCGCGGGGAATTATTTCGGATGAGCACGAACTCGCTTTTCACCCTACCTGCCTGTCACGCATTGCAGCCAACAGCCAAGCCGATCTGGTTCTGGCTGTGGGCACACGCCTTGGCGAACTGAATATGTGGGGCCGTCCACCCATGTTCGGTGAACCGGATAAGCAGCGACTGATTCAGATCGATACCGAGCCCGGTAACATCGGACTCAACCGACCGGTCGATGTCCCGCTTATCGGCGACGCAAAAAAAATCCTGGTACAGTTGCTTGAAGCGGTTAGCGCATTAATGGAGAAGCGGCCATTGCACGCAAAAATAGCCGAATACCGGGCCATTCAGGATGAATGGCGTAAAGAGCTCGATGGCAACATGACCGACACCAAGCGTAATCCCATGCTGACCGGTCAGATCTTAACGGTTTGCAATGATGTCTTTGATGAGAATGCCATCTTTGTCATGGACGGCGGAAATACCACCCTGTGGGATATTCACTATCATGTTGCCCGCTCCCAGCGGTCGGTGATCTATTCCATGAACTACGGCCATCTGGGAACCGGCCTGCCGTATGCTCTCGGCGCCAAGCTTGCTTTTCCGGACCGGCAGGTTTTCTGCGTTACCGGAGACAGCGCTTTCGGATTCAACATACAAGAGCTTGAAACCGCTGTTCGCAACGCGCTCGCGGTCATCATCATCGTTGCGGTGGACGGCGCGTACGGCATGGAAAAAAGCGCACAGCTGCGACAGTTCGGGCGCGATGCAGCATGGTTCGGCCACGATCATGCACCGGTTCGATACGATCAAATCGGCGTGGCCATGGGCTGTCATGGCGAATATGTGGAAACGGGGGATGAAGTCCGGCCGGCCCTGGAGCGCGCCGTCGCATCCGGCAAACCGGCCGTGATTCACGCTGTTGTCGATCCTGATGCCAATGTCGATCCCCCGGGCAACTGGCTGTGGGCGGCGGCGCGTACGGGAAAAATGTGAGACCGAGGATTCAAGGATTCGAGGACTCTAGTAAAAAAACCCAATAAACTCAAATAGCCCAATGAACCCGAAAAACAAACTTATTTTTTCGTGTTTTCGTCCTTTCGTGTTTTCGTGATTTAAAATTTATATTTCACATCATTTAAAAAGAGGATTGCAGCATGGAACCCATCGCCATCGACCAGATTCGGCTCAATTTCAATGCACAGGGTCTTTTTGTGATCAATGCCGCCATCGGGCTGATGATGCTTGGTGTGGCAATCGATTTGAAACTGGAAGACTTTAAACGCATTATCAAAGCACCCAAAGCGCCGGCCGTGGGTTTGATCGCCCAGTTCATTCTGCTGCCGGCGTTTACCTTTCTATTGACACTGATTATCAAGCCGCACCCGTCCATTGCCCTGGGAATGATTTTAGTGGCCGCATGCCCCGGCGGCAACCTGTCCAATCTGATGACCTATCTGGCCAAAGGAAATACCGCCATATCCATCAGCATGACAGCCGTCTCCACCATGGCGGCCATTGTAATGACGCCGCTGAACCTGGCCTTTTGGGGAAGCCTCAACCCGCATACCGCACCGATTTTGAAAAGCGTCAGCTTGAGCCCCATGGATGTTTTCGTCACCGTTTTTATCATCCTGGGCATTCCCCTCGCCGTCGGCATGACATTGTCCAGAATATTTCCGGGCATGGCTGACAAGGTTCGCAAGCCGTTTAAAATTTTCACACTGGCTTTCTTTATGCTGATCGTTCTGGGCGCGCTGATTGCCAACTGGAAAATATTTCTCGATGTTATCGGTATCGTCATCCTGATCGTATTCATCCACAATGCATTGGCTTTGAATATCGGTTACTGGAGCGGTCGCCTGCTTCGACTGCCTGAAAAAGATGTCCGGGCTGTGGCCATCGAAGTCGGGATTCAAAATTCAGCCCTGGGCCTTATACTGGTTTTTAATTTCTTCGGCGGTCTGGGCGGCATGGCCATCCTGGTCGCGTGGTGGGGAATCTGGCATATCATTGCCGGCCTTATCACCGCATTTATCTTTACTCGAATGCAGTTGCCCGAAGAGGCGTTAGCCCGTGAACCCGTTGGCCCGTGAGCCCGTTGGCCGGTAGACCTGTTTGCCCGTCTGCCTGTATTTAACATTTTGTGAACGAAATCAACTTCCCAAGACCCATTGCTTGCGCTGATCTATATTTATCATGCCCAACCATTTCCATGCAATCATCCAAAATATAGGCGTAGACCTATGTGTCTGCCCGGATGACCTATGTGTCTGCCCGCGTGTCTCCCGGATGATCACCGGCGTGGCACCGCGACAGAGAAACCAAAACCTGGAAAACGTGTGACGGATGAACGCGTGACGGGCGAACACACAGGTTCGCCCCTACAACGGGTAATTCAATAATTTTAAACGTAAAATCAAATTTCTTTTTTTACATATTACTCATCGCCCGCAACCCGTCACCCGCTCTTTCGTGCCAAAATGGCCTTGGCCGGTATCAAACCGGTGGCGGCGGCGGATACGATATTACCGGCAACGCCCGGACCGTCACCCGCCACATATAAGCCCTTTATTTTGGTCTCCAGATGCCGGTCGGTGTCGACCTGTGTGGCAAAAAATTTAATCTCCGGCGCATACAGCAGGGTTTCGTCATTGGATACTCCCGGAATCACCTGGTTCAGTTTATCGAGGCCTTCGATGATATTCGCCATAATTCTTTCAGGAAGCGCCATGGCAATGTCGCCGCACACCACATTTTTGAGCGTCGGTTCAATATATCCCTTTTGGACCCTGTTCCAGGTGCTGCGCCGGCCGCGTTTTAGGTCGCCGAAACGCTGCAGTATGGGCTTACCGCCCCCGATAAGCGTTGCAAGCCCCCCTATGGATTCGCCATATGCCTGGTTGTCTGTCACGGGTTCCGTTAAAACCACCTTTGATAGAAAAGCAAAATTGGTATTGCTCGATTTTTTATGCAGATACGCATGGCCGTTGACGCAAACAAATTTCGCATAATTCTCCAATGATACATACCCTCCTCTATTGGTACAGAAGGTGCGGGTTTCATCATCATACTTAAGTGTCTGGATAAAAAAAGTGGGATCATAGATAATTTCGCACAAGTCCTGCATGATATCGTTATGTACCTCAACGCGTACGCCGACTTCAATGCCCCGCTGCTGGAGTCCGATGCCGTATTTTGTGGCAATTTGACCCACCCAGTCGGCACCCACACGACCGGGGGCCAGAATGACGTTATCCGTTTCATATTTTTTTCTGTTGGTGACGAGACCTGAAATCGCATCCTCCTGAACAACGACATCTTTCACCTCTTCCGAGGTATGCATCACAACACCGTTGGACTTTATGGCATCGGCCATGCTTTCAATATAATCCGGCAGCCGGTCGCTGCCCAAATGTTTTTGTTTGATGATGAGCAGATCGATACCATATCGTTTGGCGTTTTTGCGGATATTTTTGGCAGCTTCCATGTCGGTGGGGTATACCGGACCGTCCATACCGAATCGGTTAAAAATGCCTTCTGTCTCGGCAATCAAATTCTCGGCCTTATGTTTCGACATGAACTGCGTCAGGTCTGTTTTGCCGAGTTTATGGATGTAATTCAATTTGCCATCAGAAAAAAGTCCGGCACCGCCAATACCGCATAAGATATTGCAGGGTTTGCATTTTTTACATTTCTGATCCGATTTTATCGGACAGATGCGGTTGAAGGTTCCCTTCCCTTTTTCAATGAGCAGGATCTTGAGATCGGAATGTTCACTCAGGTAATATGCTGCAAACAAGCCGGCAGGTCCGCCCCCCACAATGACGACGTCATATTTTTGTGGATCCGTCTTTAGCCTGGTCATCAATTCCTCCAAAAAACATCTCTTTAAAAAAATCCGATCCGGATAACCGTATAAATGGAAACCACAAAGTCACAAAGGGCACAAAGATTTTTTCTTTCTTTTCTTCTTCGTGTCTTTGTGGTTGAAAAATTTTACCATAAAACCAATAAAAATTGCAGCCAAGACCCTTAATTCAGCAGTCCGCTCATATCATACGACAAGATTCTTAAAGTCGGCAAACGTAAGGATCCCTCCGGGATGGACAACCACGAAATCATCATCCCACGGCCCATGGATCATTTTGCGGATCAACGCACGGGAGCCCGGGATTTTCTCATAGCGCAAGTTGAATTTTCGAGCGGTTTTTTGGGCATACGCCCGGTACCGCTCCTGATCCGACTGACCGGTGTCGATATAAGCCAGTCGCTTGTAATTCTTGAGCATTATATTCATGATCCTGTCGGCCCGCTCTTTGCCGTAGCGTTCCTTCATGCGTATATATTCTTCAAATGGGGTGTCACTGACCTCGATCCATCCCTTGGTCAGGTAGTAGGTACCGGGCTCCTTTCTGGCCTCTTTCCGATACGCGGTCGTAGAACCCAAAAAAATAGCGATACAATCATCCACGCGGGGAACAACCAGCGTACATTTCGAAGCATTCAGACCTACCACGGCATTGGAACAAAGACCGTAACCCAAAACAACTGTATCGGTGTCCCCGGCTGAAGCATCAATGGCCTGCTGAAGGGTTTCTTTAAGTTTTTCAGGAGAAACATGCAGACCGAAATCCAGCACCTCGGCAACCGCATCCGGCGGCAGCAAAGGCCGCATCTCTTCGATAACCGTTGCACAGGCAATATATTTAATGCGATTCAAGGTCATGTTTATTCTTTTCTAAAAATGATAATGCAGCAAGAGATTCAACCATGAGATATATATAACATTATGCTGAAAAAACAAAGCGTGCTTGCCATAAAATCAGATATTTGATATTTTTAATCAAAGACTTCTGAACTGAACGAAAGGAATTTAAAATTGAATAGCCCCGATATTGGAACTATCTGCAAAGAATTGTTTGATGAATTTCATGGAAGATTATCCTGGAAGTGGGACGACTGGATCGGAACCATTTTAGCAGAATTTGATGCGGCCAGAAAAGAGGATGTTCGTGCTTCATTAGAAAAATTTCTCCCCATTTCCTGGGATAGCTCGAACATGGAAAACGCACCCCCCATTGTACAAAGCATCGACAAAAACCTCGGGGGTATCCGGTCGGGGCAACTGCTGTTCAGTTCGGATCCAACCCAAGAAACTTTTGTCTTTTGCGCATGGTGGCCATGGGGCAGTGGAACGACTATTTCCATTCGAATTGCACCCTATGACAAAAACCTATCAGAAACAGAATCGAACCAGCTTATTGAGCAGCTAAAAAGCTGGGCAGAGATTTAGAAACCTGTGAGATACCGCGCTTCCGGGATCTCAGGCTTTCTCGCCCTGCAGCAAAGAACGGTGGGGGTGCCGGCCATGGTCGTGCTCGTGGGAATGGGCGAGCGAATGGCCCAACGTTTCCTGCCTATTTATCTTATGGCCCTTGGGGGCGGTGCCCTTGCCGTCGGCCTATGATCAAAAAATGCTTGACAAGCGATTCACGAATCTATTATTAGATAATGCTAAATAAGTTTTAAATCTCTAACAACGTGATCAATGTGATGATACCCCACAACCGAGAGGATATGACTCAAAAGCCTTTGACTTCCGTCATGGAGGACTATCTTGAAGCGATTTACGATCTGGATAAGGAAAAAAGGGTTGTACGCGTCAAAGACATCGCCAAACGGATGAATGTCAAAATGCCCACCGTATCCAGTATGCTTAAAAACCTGAATGGCAGAAGGTTGGTAAACTACGAAAAATACGAATACGTGGAGTTAACGAAAAACGGGGCGGATGTGGGCAAGGAAATGCGGCGGCGGCATCAAATTTTGCTCAAGTTTTTGACCGAAATCTTAAAAATAGCGTTTAAAACCGCCGACGAAGAAGCCTGCAAAATGGAACATACCCTCAGTTCCACCACGCTGGACAGCCTTACCGACTTTATGGAGTTTATCCAGGCATGCCCACGGGCCGGAGGGAACTGGCTTCACTATTTTGAAGAATATCGGCTAAATGGCCGCAGTCCTGAAAAATGCCAGGCGCGCAGTGAAGCGTTTTCTTGTGAATTCAAGAACCAGGTTGATTCCATCGAAAGCAATTCCCCTCCGGATGCCGGCGAATGATGTGGCAGCCGGCCTATCATTTACGAAGGGGATCCATATTTCAGGGATACGCGTAGGAGGATCTTTATAGCAAAGCTTTTAGCACTGTGTTAACCGTGATGATGTAAGCACACGTTCAGGAATTCAGCCGTCTTTCGGCGATGTCTCGTAAGGCGGTAATTTTTTAAGCTATAAGTTAGATAGATAAAACATTGAAAGGAGTGACTAAGTTCATGGGACTGGACAAAAAAGATATTATTAACGCTATAAACACCAGTGTTAAAGAGTTGCAGCAAGGCATCGATACGCATTGTTGCCTTATCGCCTCCATATTGGAGGAAAAGGTGGATGAACGCAACCTGCTGCCGCTATTAGATCTTTGTCCCAAACGATCACGGGAACTCAGGTTGGAAAAAGCGATCAAAGAAGCCATAGCTGTTATAGAAGAAAGTAGAAAAGCGTTTAAATCAAAAAGGCTTGAAGCATTGCGCAAAAAGCTCACTTCTGTGCTGATCGACACTGATTACCGACGGCAAGGGACGAGTCGTTATTGATACCCATGACTTGCGCAAGATGTGCCTTTCTGGTGCAGCACATTTCGATGCCGCCTTAATCAAAGCAGGCTGCCATCGAATCGACTCTCATTCAAAGGAGAAAAGGGATATGAGATCGCACCTGAGGGAAGTATGGTTTTTGTATCCTTTAAAAAACACGACTGCCGGTGCACTGGAAATTGTGCGAACTGTCCATGCGCCGAAAAAAAGCAGCAGGATTAAAGGACAGTTTTGTTTTTGATTTTGTAAAAAAAGCGCTTGACAAAAAAATCCCGGCGAGTTAGTTAGCAATTTCTTGTCAAGATAGAAGTATCTAACTTAGCAAGTATTGTCTTACGGCCTTCGGCCATTTACTGGTGCGGAGGAAGTGAAGGCGTAGCTTGAGGCGCGTGTGGTGCGTCAGGTTGCGCCTTTTTTTATGGCTGTTTCACGATATTAGTTATCCTGTATCGGAATTGAAGGTTTAGGGAGGGATGCAATGGAAGGTGTTATTTCAAGGCGTTGGCAATGGAAATCGCTACGCAGAGGATCTCAAAAGAAATTGGTTTCGGTGACTAATAACCCACGTAGCGACATAGGAAATTTTTCATTGCGTCTGGCGCGGGAAGGCGATTGGGTCAAAATCGTTTCGATAAACGGTGGAAAGGGGTTCCATGATCGGCTCGCCGGTATGGGACTTCATGTCGGTGCCGAGGTGCATGTTTTACGCAATTCCATGAATGGAAAACTATTGCTCGGCCACGAGGGTACCCGTCTTTTTTTAGGAGGTGGTATGGCTCATAAAATCCAGGTAGTCGTTATCAAAGGAGGAGAAAAATGAAAGCAACACTTCAGGACATGGCGGTAGGTGAAACCGGCACGGTTTCCGGATACGTCAAAGGCGCATCGACCTATCGGGAAAAACTGCTGGCCTTGGGGCTGACCCGGGGCACGAAAATCACCATCGAGCGGATAGCCCCCATGGGGGATCCGGTGGAAATCCAAGTGCGGGGATTTGCGCTGTCGCTCAGAAAGAACGAAGCATCCGCGTTGATGGTGGAAAGGGGGAAACAATCATGAGTGACCATGTGATCGGGGTTGTGGGAAATCCCAACTGCGGCAAAACAACCCTGTTTAATGCACTGACCGGAATCAAACAGCGGGTAGGCAACTGGCCGGGTGTTACCATAGACCGTAAATCCGGTGAATATACCCACGCGGGCAAAAAAATTGAGGTGGTGGATCTTCCCGGCATTTATTCGCTTTCCGCGTCCTCGCTGGATGAAGAGGTGGCCCGGGATTATATTCTTTCAGGAGAAGCGGATCTGATCGTCAATATCTTAGACGCCTCCAATCTGGAGCGTAATTTTTATCTGACCGTCCAGCTTTTGGAGATGCAGGTGCCAATGGTACTGGCCTTGAATATGATGGACACCGCCAAAGAGCGGCGGATCGATATCGACATTCCATTGCTGAGCCGACAATTGGGCTGCCCGGTGGTTCCCCTGGTGGCCTCTCAGGGAAAAGGAGTTAATGAACTACGGTCGGAAATCAATCGTTGCGCGCAAGCAAAATCTGTTTCAAAATTTCAGGTGGACTATCCCGCAGAAATACAGGAAGCAGTGGATGCATTGGTCCCATTCGTGCGGGACACAGCTTTATATAGGAGAATGAACCCACGCTATGCAGCAGTCAAACTACTGGAAGGCAATGAATGGATCGGCACGCTGGTGAGCGGCGAGGCCCTGAATATGTGTGATAACTATCTTAAAAA
>CAYTAQ010000008.1:0-47891 GCA_964435695.1 uncultured Desulfobacterales bacterium
TTCAGATTTTTTCGCTTGCCAAGCTGGCAAAACTGTCGGAAGAAGGTTATGCCTTCCAATCGCATATTGACGGGTCGTCTCATTTGTTAACCCCGGAAAAATCAATGGAAGTTCAAAAATGCCTGGGTTCGGATATCATCATGTGCCTGGACCAGTGCATTGCGTATCCTGCTGAACATCAGGAAGCGGAGCAGGCGCTTCAGCTCACTTCGCGGTGGGCCGGGCGCTGCAAGACAGCCTGTGAGGAAAATGAAACCAAAGGTGCGTTATTCGGGATTGTTCAGGGGGGTATGTACAAAGACCTTCGCGAGCGGTCATTAGCGGATCTTTGCGCCATCGGTTTCAATGGCTACGCTGTCGGCGGATTAAGTGTCGGCGAGCCCAAAGAACGCATGCTTGATATTGCGGCATTCACCATCCCAAAGCTGCCCGAAGCAGCACCCAGATACATCATGGGTGTGGGAACGCCTGAAGATATTGTTGATCTCGTTGGCATGGGTGCGGACATGTTCGACTGTGTGCTTCCCACAAGAAATGCCAGAAACGGTCAGTTTTTTACAGGAACCGGTTCAATTAATATTTGCAATGCACGGTTCAAATACGATACGAATCCTATAGAAACCGGATGCCGGTGCTATACCTGCAGCCATTATTCCAGAGCGTACCTGCGTCATTTGTATTTGGCCAAAGAGTTGCTTGCATACCGACTCAATACGATACATAATTTATACTACTACCTGAGCTTGATGCGTGACATTCGTTCCGCAATAACAAAAGGCACATTTGAAACATATCGCAAAGATTTTTATCGGCAAAGACAATAAGATCGGGAAGCTTGAAAAGTGAGTGAAAAATTGCTCAATGTATATAAAATAACCACAAAGGCACACAAAGAATTATCGCTGAAAAATAATTCCAGCTTTGTGAACTTTGTGTCTTTGTGGTTGGCTTGATATTCTTGCAGGAAATATTACACAATAACAAGGATGTGAGAAAAGGGGGACTCATGAAAGAAAAAGTAGAAAAAGTGTTGAATGAGATCAGACCGATGCTTCAAAAAGACGGCGGTGATGTTGAATTGGTGAGTGTAGAAGGCGGCATCGTCAAGGTCCGGCTACAGGGCGCTTGTGCAGGTTGTCCCATGTCTCAAATGACCCTTCGAAATGGAATCGAAAGGGTTTTAATGGATAAAATTCCGGAAGTTAAGGCTGTAGAATCGGCCTGAGTGACTATGCATAGCATATCGGTATTTTTGTAAAAAAACGAATATCGAATATCCAATAATCAACCGCAGAATATCGAACACAGTGTTCCGGTTTTAGAAAGGTTATTTATTTCACTGTAGCGTTTTGCCGAAAAAGCTATTGCTATCCCGATTGGCAGGTAAACTACTTGGAAATTGGACATTCCTTGTTCGATATTCGATATTCTCTTTTTAGAAATAACACACGGAGGTATCCACCATGACCATTTCCAAAAGAATTGAAGAGATAATGGCCAGTGCGTCCTTTATCAGGAAAATGTTTGAGGAAGGCGCACGCCTTAAAGCTGAGCACGGCCCTGAAAATGTTTTCGATTTCAGCCTGGGCAATCCCAATTTGCCGCCCCCGCCCGAGTTTGATGACGTCATCAACAGGCTGCTCCGGGAAAAGCCCAAGGGCATGCATGGGTATATGCCGCAACCGGGCTACCCGCACGTGAGAGCAAAGGTGGCAGCATATCTGTCCAAGGAACAGGGAATTGATGTTACAGGAAATGAAGTAATTATGACCTGCGGCGCAGCCGGTGCACTGAATGTCATCTTAAAAGCGCTCCTGGACCCCGGGGATGAAGTCCTTTCACCGGTGCCTTGCTTTGTTGAATATAAATTTTATACGGATAATCATGGTGGTGTTTTTAAAACCGTAAAGACCAAAGAAGATTTCTCGCTGGACATTGAAGCCATTGCCGGGGCTGTCACTGAAAAGACAAAGGCGGTGCTCATCAATTCACCGAACAACCCAACCGGACAAATTTATTCCAAGGAAAACCTAAATGCCCTGGGTGAATTGCTCGGGGAAAAAAGCCGGGAGCTGAACCGGATCATTTACCTGGTTTCAGATGAGCCCTACAGAAAAATCGTCTACGATGGTGCTGAGGTGCCGAGTATCTTTGGCAGCTACCGTGACAGTGTTATGGCGACTTCCTATTCTAAAGATATCTCGATACCCGGAGAAAGGATCGGATTTATCGCCATCAATCCCGATGCGTCCTATAAATCCGATCTTCTTGAAGGCATGACCCTTACCAATCGTATTCTTGGATTCGTCAATGCACCGGCCCTGATGCAGCGAGTTGTCGCTGAATTACAAGGGGTGCGGGTGGATGTGTCTGAATACAAAAGAAAGCGGGATCTTCTGTGCGATGGTTTGGCGGAAAGTGGATATTCGTTTTTACGGCCTCCGGGTGCCTTTTATCTTTTTCCAAAAGCACCCATCGGCGATGATGTGGCATTTGTCAAAGCACTTCAGGAAGAACTGATTTTGGTGGTTCCCGGCAGCGGGTTCGCAGGACCCGGCTATTTTCGAATTGCATTCTGCGTGGACGACGAGACCATCGTTAATGCCATGCCGGGATTTAGGAAAGTGATGGAGCGTCATTAGGCTTCGCCGTCATGAATGGTCATTTACGCCTACGGCGTGTCATTTGTTGTTTGCATTCATGAGAGTTGGAGGCCAAGTTTGAAAAGATACAAAAAAAACATTATGCGGGAGAATGGTTCATGAAAATTTTAAAGATCGACCACCTCGGTATCGCAGTCAACAGCATTGATGAAGGGAAAAAGTTCTGGACGGATATTCTCGGACTCAAGTTTGAGGGTTCTGAAACAGTGGCTGAGCAGAAAGTAACGACAGCTTTTTTTCCGGTAAGCGAAAGTGAAGTGGAGCTTTTGGAATCTACGGCGCCGGATGGACCTGTGGCAAAATATATCGAAAAAAAGGGTGAAGGTATCCAGCATATCGCCTTCCGTGTTGAAAATATCGGAGAAGCGCTCAACGAGCTTAAAGCAAAAGGTGTCCGGCTCATCGATGAAAAACCCAGGATGGGTGCGGGTGGTGCGAAAATCGCCTTTTTACATCCCAAGGCCACGGGCGGGGTGCTGGTGGAGCTGTGTGAACGATAAAATCAAATAAGAATACAGAATGCAGGAGACAGAAGACAGAATAAAACGAGGGGAATCATTAGCTGCGAAAATCAGAAATCAGGGATTATTAAATATTTTGTTATTTTTTCGAGTTTTCTTCCTTTCGTGTTTTCGTGATAAGAAGGTTTATATTGAATAGCTTGCTGGAGGAATATAAGATGTCGGAAAAACCTGGAATCGAACAATGGAAAGCACTCGCGGCCAAGCAGCTTAGAGGAAAAACCTTTGAGGATCTTTACTGGGACACACCGGAAGGGATTCGTGTCAAGCCTTTGTATGTTGAGAAAGATCTTGAAAATCTGGAGCATGTGGGCTCTCTGCCCGGCTTTGCACCCTATGTGCGGGGCCCCATGGCAACCATGTATTCAGGGCGGCCCTGGACCATCCGTCAGTATGCAGGATTTTCCACTGCAAAAGAATCGAATGCTTTTTACAGAAGAAATATTGCCGCCGGACAAAAGGGACTTTCCGTTGCATTTGATCTGGCTACACACAGAGGGTATGATTCAGATCATCCAAGGGTCGTGGGGGACATCGGTAAGGCCGGCGTGGCCATTGATACGGTTGAGGATATGAAAATCCTGTTTGATCAGATCCCGCTGGATAAAATGACGGTCTCCATGACCATGAATGGTGCGGTTCTGCCGATTCTTGCCGGATATATCGTCGCAGCCGAAGAGCAGGGCGTCAAACAGGAGCAACTGGCCGGCACTATCCAGAATGATATCCTGAAGGAATACCTGACACGGAACACCTATATCTATCCGCCGGAGCCTTCCATGCGCATCGTCTCCGATATTATCGGATATTGCTCGCAGCATATGCCTAGATACAACACCGTCAGCATCAGCGGGTACCATATGATGGAAGCCGGTGCGAATTCAGTGCTTCAGACGGCCTTTACCCTGGCAGACGGCCTTGAATATGCAAAGGCGGCGCTTGCCGCAGGTCTCGACATCGATACCTTTGCCCCCAGATTGTCCTTCTTTTTCGGTGTCGGTATGAACTTTTTTATGGAAGTTGCCATGTTACGGGCAGCCCGTTTCCTGTGGCACGAGCTGATCAGCCGGTTCAATCCGAAAAACCCAAAGTCCACCATGTTAAGAACCCATGTGCAGACCTCCGGGTGGAGTCTGACCGAACAGGATCCCTATAACAATATTATTCGAACCACCCTGGAGGCCCTGGCCGCAGCACTGGGGGGCACCCAGTCTTTGCATACCAATTCGTTTGATGAAGCGGTGGGTCTGCCCACCGATTTTTCAGCCAGAATTGCCAGGAATACCCAGATCATCATTGCGGAGGAATCCCAGATCTGTCATGTGGCGGATCCCTTGGGCGGATCCTATTACGTCGAGGCGCTGACCGACGGCATTATCAAAGAGGCGAGAAAGATCATTGAAGAGGTGGAAGCGCTGGGCGGCATGGCAAAAGCCATTGAAACCGGTATGCCGAAAATGCGGATTGAAGAATCCGCCGCCAGAAAGCAGGCCCGGATCGACCAGGGCTTGGATATCATCGTCGGTGTAAACAAATACCGGATCGAAGAGGCGCCGCTGGAAGGCGTCCTCGAGGTATCCGAGGCGGTTCGCGATGACCAAATTCGACGTCTGAAGGAAATCAAGGCGAAAAGAGACAATGCCGCCGTCCAAAAAACGCTGGATCATATCAAGCATGCTGCAGAAACCGGCGCTAATCTGCTTGAAGCGTGTATTCCCGCCGTAAGGGCGCGGGTCACGGTGGGTGAAATTTCTGATGCCATGGAATCTGTTTTCGGACGGTTTGTTGCAACAACCCAGTGCATATCCGGCGTTTATGCTTCGGAATACGGTGATAGTGAAATTTTTGCATCTGTGCGCAAGCGAACCGATGCCTTCATGGAAAAGGAAGGCCGCCGGCCGAGAATACTGGTTACAAAAATGGGTCAGGATGGCCATGACCGGGGGATCAAGGTCATTGCGACCGCCTTTGCCGATCTTGGATTCGATGTGGATATCAGCCCCATGTTTCAAACGCCCCAGGAAGCCGCAAAAATGGCTATTGAAAATGATGTACACGTAGTGGGGGCTTCAAGTCTTGCTGCGGGTCACAAGGCACTGGTACCGCAACTGATCGAACATCTCAAAAAAGAAGGTGGCGAAGACATACGGGTGGTGGTCGGAGGGGTGATCCCGCCGGCAGACTATGACTTTCTGTATGATAAAGGCGTTGTGGGCATATTCGGACCGGGAACGGTTGTGACGGATGCCGCCAACAAGGTCTTGGATGCGCTGGAAAATACTGAATAAATGAACGCCCAACATCCAACATCGAACGCTCAACATTCAAGCAGGAATCCTGCCGATTTTGTTTATTTTCGTTCCGACATGAGTTTTAACATAATATAAAATTGTGGAGCGCAGCGACATCATTCTTCGACGTTGGAAGTTCGGCGTTGAATGTTGAACGTTTAATCTTTTTCATTAAAACATACCAGAGAAACTATGGCACTTAACGATCCTTCATATTATGTCCAGGGGGTGCTGAAAAAGGACAAGCGCATTGTCGCCAAAGCCATTACGCTGATTGAAAGTGCGTTGCCTGTACATAAAGATATTGCCCGGAAGGTTATTCATGACCTGCTGCCTTACGCGGGGCATGCCATCCGCCTGGGTATCAGCGGGGTTCCAGGCGCCGGCAAGAGCACCTTCATTGAAAGCCTGGGCACCCTGCTGGTCAACAAAGGGCACCGTGTGGCGGTCCTTGCTGTGGATCCCAGCAGCAAAAGAAGCGGGGGAAGCGTTTTGGCTGATAAAACGCGGATGGAAAAACTCTCCATCGCAGAGAATGCGTTTATCAGGCCCTCTCCCTCCGGTGGCACGCTAGGGGGCGTTGCCAGAAAAACAAGGGAGACCATGTTAATTTGTGAATCCGCCGGTTATGATGTCATGATTGTCGAAACCGTTGGGGTGGGGCAGTCTGAAACAACGGTCGCGTCCATGGTCGACTTTTTTCTTCTGCTGATGATTGCGGGTGCGGGCGATGAAATACAGGGGATTAAAAAAGGGGTACTGGAGGTTGCGGATGCCATTGCCGTTAACAAGGCCGACCGAGACAATATTAAGCAGGCCGAATTTGCACGAAAACAATATGAAACGGCACTCCATTACCTGATGCCCGCGTCCCCGGTCTGGTCAACAAAAGTTCTGACCTGCAGTGCTTTAGATTCTGGAAATGAAGGAATCAAGGAAATATGGCAGGCTGTTCTGGACCACCGCGAAAGATTTATGAAAAGCGGCCTGTTTGAAAAGAAGCGGCGGCGGCAGGCTCTTGACTGGATGTGGGCGCTGGTGGAGGAAGGACTTAAGGATCGTTTTTATAAAAGCAGGGTTATTATGGAGATGCTGCCCGGAATAAAAGAGGATGTTGAGGACGGGAAACTGGCGCCCACTGTTGCAGCGGAAGAGCTGCTTTTTTCGCTTGACAATGACCATACGGTTTAGCAATAACTTCCTTCATACCATCGGCTCTGCTGGTGGTCGCTGATTCATTCTGTTTTGAAAGACAAACTTTTCGGTGAAAGGAACGAAATATGGGTATCGTGGAAGATAAAATAAAGGATCTCACGGAGAGAAGAAACAAGATCCTGCAAATGGGCGGAGAAAAAGAAATCGCCAAACAACGGGAAAAAGGCAAATTGACCGCCCGTGAACGACTTGGTTTCTTATTCGACGAAGGATCCTTTCGGGAAATTGACATGTTTGTGACGCATCGATGTGTTAATTTTAATATGAATATCGTGGATATTCCATCGGATGGCGTTATCACCGGACATGGTTTAATCGAGGGGAGACCTGTTTTCGCATTTGCTCAGGATTTTACTTCCAGAGCCGGAAGTCTAGGAGAAATGCACGCGAAAAAGATTTGTAAAGTAATGGATTTGGCGCTGAAAGCCGGTGTCCCCTTTGTCGGTATCAACGACTCCGGCGGTGCCCGCATACAGGAAGGGGTGGACGCATTGTCCGGATACGGCCAGATATTTTATCGCAATTCACTGGCATCCGGCGTAATCCCTCAGATATCCGCCATCATGGGTCCTACTGCAGGGGGAGCGGTTTATTCTCCAGCCATGACGGACTATGTATTTATGGTGAAAAACAGCAGCTATATGTTTATCACAGGGCCGGATGTGATCAAATCCGTCACCGGCGAGGAGATTACCTTTGAAGATCTGGGGGGTGCCATGACGCACAACGCCAAGAGCGGTGTGGCACAATTTGCATGCGAGAGCGATGAAGACGCCATCAACCAGATCAAGCGCTTGCTGTCTTATCTGCCTGCAAACAACATGGAAGATCCACCGGTTGTTCCTTCAGCAGATAACCCCCTGAGAACAGACCCGGCACTTGATGCAATTATTCCGGACAGCCCGAACAAATCCTATGACATGAAAGAAATCATCCGGTCCATTGTTGATAACGGAGAAATCTTTGAACCGCACCAGCACTACGCAAAGAACATGATTGTTTGCTTTGCGAGACTGGGTGGCAGGAGCATCGGTATCATTGCCAACCAGCCGAATGTGCTGGCAGGCTGTTTGGATATCAATGCGTCGGACAAGGCCACGCGGTTTATCCGTTTTTGCGATGCATTCAATATCCCCATGTTAACCATCGCCGATGTCCCCGGATACCTGCCGGGAAGCCATCAGGAATGGGGCGGTATTATCCGTCACGGTGCAAAGCTTTTATGGTGCTATTCTGAAGCGACCGTTCCCAAGTTGCTGCTGGTAACACGAAAAGATTACGGCGGTGCCTATATTGCCATGTGTTCACAGCATTTGGGTGCGGACATGGCGTTTGCCTGGCCCACCGCAGAGATTGCCGTCATGGGGGCAGCCGGGGCGGCAAACATTATTCATCGCAGGGAAATTAACGGTGCCGAAGATAAGAAAGCCAAGCGGGATGAGAAAATCCAGGAATATGAAGCGTTGTTCTCAAATCCATACCGTGCGGCAAACAGAGGTTACATCGATGCAGTTTTGATTCCCAGGGAAACAAGACCCAGGCTGATTGAAGCACTTGAAATTATGTGCAGCAAGCGTGAGTTACGGCCCCCGAAAAAGCATGGGAATATTCCCATGTAACAGGTTCTCTGTCGAGCGTTTTGAGACTTTGTTTCATAAAACTTAACTTTATGCTTTTTGTGGCAAAAATTTTTCAACCACAAAGACACGAAGAAAAAAAGAAAGAAAAAACTTTGTGTTCTTTGTGCCTTTGTGGTTCAGGTTTACCTGGGTGAGGTTTTAAGTGTTAAGTTTGATGAATTGGTAAAAAACCCGGGAACGAAAATGGAGTTTTCATGAAAGAAAAGAAAAAAATAGCGGCCGTATCGGCTGTATTGGCCTATATCAAAGAGGAAGAAGATGCCGTCTCTGCCATAACCATGCAGAGAAAGCGATCGCAGCGAACTTTAATCCAGGGACTTCAGTCTCAAATGAATATATGGGGAGTGACAGGACGCCAGGCACAGATGCAGTTGCGCAACCTGATGCAAGCAAAAGCTTTTCACGGATTGCGCACTTAACCCATCCGGATGAATCGGAATGGAGAATGTTTTATCATCACGAAATCACGAAAATACGAAAGCACGAAAAAGATCATGAAACTTTTCGTGTTTTTCTGATTTCGTGTTCACGCGGCGCAAGCGCCTGCGCTGCGCGTTCGTGATTAACTTCATTTTTTGACATTAAGAAGACATCAATAACAACCATGTACTAACAAGTGCGGCAATGCCGCGTCATATACAATGAGGAGAACCAGAAAATGACAGATCACAATCAAGTTAAGATGAGCGCCATGAACTATGATAAGGACAGGCCCAAGGCCGAGAATCCCGTAAAAGTCGAAGATTTGACACTGCGGGATGGCCATCAGTCTTTGTTTGCCACGCGCGGGCGTACAGAGGACATGATCCCGGTGGCCGAGATGATGGATGAAGTCGGGTTTTGGGCTGTGGAGACATGGGGCGGCGCGACCTTTGATACCATGCATCGTTTTTTAAATGAGGACCCCTGGGAGCGGATCCGGACCTTAAAACGTTATATGAAAAAAACACCGTTTTCCATGCTGTTGCGTGCCCAGAATCTGGTGGGCTATCGGAACTATGCCGACGATGTGGCCAAGGCATTCGTGGAACGGGCCGTGGCGAACGGTATGGATATATTCAGGACATTTGACGCATTGAATGACTACCGGAATTTTGAGACGGTTGTGCCGGTGATTAAGTCGTGCGGAAAGCATTTTCAAGGATGCATCTGTTATTCCATGACCGAGCCGCGAATGGGGGGGGAGGTTTACAATCTGGACTATTATATCCAAAAGGCCAAAGGTTTGGAGGAGATGGGAGCGGACAGTATCTGCATTAAAGATATGGCCGGATTGATTGCTCCCTATGACGCCTTCGAGATTGTTAAGGCCCTCAAGGCGACGGTAAAGCCACCCATTCATCTGCACAGCCATTTTACATCGGGCATGTCGCCCATGAGTCATTTAAAGGCCATTGAAGCGGGTGTGGACATCATCGACACGTGTATGTCACCCTATGCGTACCGGACATCCCACGCGGCCATAGAGCCCCTGGTGATGACCCTTTTGGGGACGAATCGTGACACGGGGTTCGACATCAAGCATATGGCTGCAATCAATGAGGTCCTCGAAAAAGAGATCATGCCGAAATACAAGCATCTTCTGGACGATTCCAAGGTGTCGATCATCGACATCAATGTGCTGTTGCATCAGACCCCCGGCGGGATGCTGTCGAACCTGGTGAATCAGCTGCGGCAGATGGATGCCCTGGATAAGATCGGCGAAGTCTACAAGGAACTTCCGCGGGTGCGCAAAGAACTGGGCCAGGTCCCGTTGGTGACGCCGACCAGCCAGATTGTGGGGATTCAGACCGTGAACAACGTGCTTTTTGACGATGAGAAAGAACGTTATAAAATGATCACCGACCAGGTCAAAGATCTGTGCTATGGTCTGTACGGCAAGACAGCGGTACCCATTGATGCCGAAGTTCAGAAAAAGGCTTTGAAAGGATATGCCAGAGGAGAAGAACCCATCACCTGCCGGCCGGCCGAGGTATTGGAGCCCGAGCTTCCCAAGGCCGAGGAGGCGGTCAAGGGTTTGGCTGCAGACTTGGACGACATTCTGATTTATGCCCTGTATCCTGTAACCGGAAACAAGTTCCTGAAGTGGAAGTACGGCAAGGAAGAGCCACCCGAAGAGGTACGGCCGCGAACCATCGAACAGGTGAAGGCTGACGACGAATTGATTAGGAAAGCCAAGGCAGGACTGCTGGTGGAGAAGCCATCCAAAGCGATGCCGGCAAAAAGTGAGAATGCGAGAACCTTCAATGTATTTGTGGATGGCGATTACTTTGAGGTGGGCGTCGATGAAATGGGAGAATCTCCCATCATCCGTTACATCCAACAGATGCAGGTCATGCCTGCCGGAATGCCTTCGGCCCCGATGCCTGCTGCACCGGCGGCAGCACCCGCAACGCCTGCGCCGGTAAAAACACCGGCTGCTGAAGTCCCTGCGGCCGGGAAAGCATCAAAACCTGCGGCTGAAGCACCGGCCGATACCGAGGGGACACCGCTCCTGGCGCCCATGCCCGGAATGATCGTCAGCTATACAAAAAAGGTTGGTGAGAGCGTAGAGCAGGGAGAGACCGTGGTGATACTGGAGGCCATGAAGATGGAAAATGCACTGCCGTCGCCTGCAAGCGGAGCCATCAAATCTATCAATTATGACAGTGGTGATTCCGTGGCTAGAAATGATGTGCTGCTGGTGATTGGATAGCCGTGAAATGGAGTATTGGCGTTCAACACACACAATCCTTTTCCAGCGGTACCCAAAGCCGGGTCCTCCAGATCCAGAATTTTACAGTAAGGAGATTCAGAATCATGAAGATCCATGAATACCAGGCAAAAGCCTTGTTTAAGAAATATGGGGTGCCGACACCGGAGGGGCAGGTGGCATTCACGCCGGAGGAAGCCGTTGCCGCGGCTGAAGGCCTGGGCGGATTTCCTGTGGTTGTCAAGGCTCAAATCCATGCCGGCGGCCGGGGTAAGGGCGGCGGTGTCAAGTTGGCGAAAAGCCTCGATGAGGTCAAAACAGCGGCAGGCGACATCATCGGCATGAACCTGGTCACCCATCAAACCGGTCCGGACGGGCGTCTGGTTCAGAAAGTATTGGTGGAACAGGGGCTCGCCATCGAAAAAGAGCTGTATCTGAGCATCATCCCCGACAGGGCCAGTGCCAAAATTGTCATCATGGCCAGTGAAGCCGGCGGAATGGATATTGAAGCGGTTGCCGAGACTGCGCCGGAAAAAATCATCAAAACGTACGTGGACCCGCTGACGGGGATTCATCCGTACCACTGCAGAGCCGTGGGGTTCGGGCTCAATTTACCGGCAGCCGCCATGAAGCCGTTTCAACAGATGTTGGTACAGTTGTACCGGCTGTTTGTGGCGTGCGACTGTTCCCTGGTGGAGATCAATCCGCTGGTCATTACCAAGGAAGAGACCATTGTGGCGCTGGATGCAAAAGTCAATGTGGATGACAATGCACTTTTCCGGCAGAAGGATATTTTGGCCTGCAGAGATCTGAATGAAGAAGATCCCCTGGAGATCGAAGCGTCGAAATACAATCTGAATTATATCAACCTGGACGGAAATGTCGGCAATATGGTCAACGGCGCAGGTCTGGCCATGGCGACCATGGACATCATCAAGCTGGCCGGTGCCGAGCCGGCCAATTTTCTGGATGTGGGCGGCGGCGCCAGTGCGGAGATGGTTGAAAACGGTTTTCGGATTATCCTGAGCGACCAGCATGTGAAAGGGATTTTGATCAACATATTCGGCGGGATATTACGGTGCGATGTATTGGCTGAAGGCGTTGTTCAGGCGGCAAAAAAAACCGGCATCAATGTGCCGGTGGTGGTACGGATGGAGGGAACGAACGTGGAAGCCGGGCGGAAGATCCTTGCCGAATCCGGATTGAATCTCATAACCGCTGTGGATCTGAAGGATGCTGCGCAGAAGGTGGCGGAGATCGTAACTTGATACTGGATGCTTGATACTGGTCGCTGGTTTCTGGATACTGGGGGCTGGCAGGCTGTCCGGCAATCCGCCAGTGCAGGGTTAAAACCCTGCACTACAATCGGATGTGATGGGCCGATAAAATGATAGACAATTGAAATAATTTTTACGAGGAACATATCGTGAGTATATTTGTTGACAAGCATTCACGCGTATTGGTTCAGGGCATTACCGGTAAAGAAGGCCAGTTTCATGCCCGCCAATGCGTGACGTACGGAACACAGGTTGTTGCAGGCGTGACACCGGGCAAGGGGGGGCAAAAGATGGACGAGATCCCGGTGTTTGACACGGTTGAGGCGGCCGTCAAAGGGACCGGGGCGGACTGCAGCATGATTTTTGTACCGCCTCCTTTTGCCGCCGATGCCGTTATGGAGGCGGCGGACGCCGGTGTACGGTTGATCGTGGCCATTACGGAAGGGATTCCGGTGCTGGACATGATGAAGGTCAAAAATTACCTGCGAAATAAGACTTCGCGCCTCATCGGCCCCAACTGCCCCGGCATCATTACGCCGGGCGAATGCAAAATCGGTATCATGCCGGGCCCCATCCATCAACCGGGCGGACCCATCGGTGTCGTCTCCCGATCCGGAACCTTGACTTACGAGGTGGTGTATCAATTAACACAGCAGGGTATCGGTCAGACCACGTGCATCGGCATCGGCGGTGATCCGATCAACGGAACGAATTTTATCGAATGCTTTGAAGCTTTTGAAAAGGACCCGGATACCGAAGGCATTGTCATGGTGGGTGAAATCGGCGGAACGGCCGAAGAGGAAGTCTCCACGTATATCGAAACGCACGTTACCAAACCGGTGGTGGGTTTCATCGCCGGACTCACCGCGCCCTCCGGTCGGCGCATGGGACATGCCGGTGCCATCATCAGCGGGAAGAGCGGTACGGCACAAGGCAAGGTTGACGCCATGAAAAAGAGCGGCATTCATGTTTGCGAAAATTTGGGAAGATTGGGGGAGTTGTGTAAGGAAGTCTTCGACTCGTTTTAAGTGATTAAGTTTTAGGTGTTAGGTTGGAAAGAGCCGAACGTATTAAAATAGACAGAATTCCTTTACCTAAAACTTAACCACCTAACACTTAAAACCAGAATAATAGAAACTCGACGAAAAAGTTCGGATTATTAATCAGGTATTCAATGTCTTTAAAATTGGGAAACCGGGCCTAATGCACGAAATGGGCATTGCCATGCAAATCATTGAGATCGCATCCGCTTCGATTCCTAAGGATGTTCCGGACGTGCGCGTTGAACGCGTCAATTTAAAAATTGGAAAACTGGCTGCGGTTGTACCTGAAAGCCTTCGATTCTGTTTTGAGATTGCATCCAAAGAGACCCCTCTGGCCGGAGCGGAGTTGCATATCGATGAAATACCGGTTGTTGCCCGATGCAAAGCTTGCCAGGCGGAGTGGGTTATCAGCGGGCCTGTATTTACATGCGCCTCGTGCAACAGCGGTCAGATAGATATTCTATCAGGTCGTGAGCTGAACATTGAATCGATTGAAATCGCCGAAGAGGAAAGCAACCATGAAGATGGGCAGCAATAAAATACAAATTGTTCGCCACCATAAAGACTTTCATAAAATGCCGCACACGCATTCACAAGGCAGTACGGAAGTTGGTACGGTCAAATCAGGAACCAGAGAAATAAAAATCGTTCGGCGGGTTTTGGATGTCAACGAGAAGATGGCGGCGCAAAACCGACAGCTTTTTACGGATCATGGCGTCTTTGTATTGAACATGATGAGTTCCCCCGGGTCCGGCAAGACAACAATGCTGGTAAAGACGCTTGCTGCCGTTATGCCTGATATTGAATGCGCTGTCATTGTAGGGGATATCTGCACCACCAACGATGCGGATCGTTTGGCTGTTTCCGGTGCTCCGGTGGTTCAGATCAATACGGATGAATTCGGAGGAGATTGCCACCTGGCCGCGCATGTCATTGAAAAGGCGGCCGGGGGCATCGACCTTCATCATGTCCAGCTTCTGATCGTCGAGAATATCGGGAACCTGGTTTGCCCGGCGGAGTTCGACATTGGTGAAGATGCCCGCGTTGTGGTTCTCAGTGTGACAGAAGGGGAAGACAAGCCGCTTAAGTACCCCTTGATGTTTCGCGTATGTGATGCAGCGGTTCTCAATAAAATCGATTTGCTTCCGTATCTTGAATATGACGTGGAAGATGCAGTCAAAAATATACGGCAGATACATCCGGATATGCCGGTTTTTCAATTGTCTGCCAAATCCGAAGAAGGTTTCGGACCCTGGCTTGCGTGGCTCCGGCGCAAAGTGGATCAAAAGATAAAACGCTAAACCGAAAATCGCATCGTGTTTTTCTATTGTTTGCGAAAATTCCTTGCAGAATGCTTTTCAACGTTATGATTGCAACGTCATAATAGGACTTTTATGAGGGAGGTGGTATCATGGATGTGAGAAAGGCAACATTTGCGGGGAGTTGGTATCCGGATATTCCTGAAGGTTGTGAAAGAGAAATCAAACATTTCCTCAACCGGGCGGGCGATGTTGAGAGCCCGGAGGGTGGTTGGGTCGGCGGCATCGTGCCGCATGCCGGATGGTATTTTTCGGGTAATATCGCCTGCAGGGTGATTCACAGCCTGAAAAAAGGAATCCCCCCTGATGTGATCGTTGTTTTCGGCATGCATCTTCACCCCAACGCTTCCAATTACATAATGACGGACGGCTCCTGGGAAACGCCTTTTGGGAATATTGAAATAGAAAGCGGGCTGGCAAGAAAACTGACCGAACAATTTGTGTTTAAAATCGAAACGGCGAAGCACCATTCAAAGGATAATACCATCGAGCTGCAGCTGCCGTTTATCAAGTACTTTTTTCCTGATGTCAAACTTGTACCCATCGGCGTTCCTCCCGCAGAATCGTCGATTGAGATCGGAAAAACCGTGGCAAGAATTGCATCATCGCTGGGTCTTAAGACAAAGATTATCGGTTCGACGGATCTGACGCATTATGGTTTGAACTATGGTTATATCCCGGAAGGTATGGGTCCGTCTGCTGTCGAATGGGTTCGCAGCGAAAATGACCGGAAGGTCATCGACCATATCCTGTCGCTGAATCCGTCGGGAGTTATCCGCGAAGCGCTGACGAATCAGAATGCGTGTTGTCCAGGGGCCGTTGCCTCGGCGATCTCAGCCGGTAAAGAATTGGGCGCTACGCATGGCGAGCAGATTGCCTATGCAACAAGCTACGAAAAGAGTCCCGGAGACAGTTTCGTGGGGTATGTGGGGGTCGTATTCTAGGCCGGATACTCCATTTTTTATTTTTTTCCGTTCCCATGAATGGGAATGCGTATCGAAGTTGAATGCTTGGGTGATTTATCTTATTTTTTATGCTGTTTCTGTATTTTGGCCCACGTATCCCGGAGGGTTGCCGTTCTGTTGAAAACGAGCCTGTTTTCAGATGTGTCGACTGGATCCACACAGAAATATCCCTGTCTTAAAAATTGGTAAAAAGTGCCTGCCTCAGCATCTTTCAAGCTCGGCTCAACCCGGCAGTCGGTGAGTACTTCCAGTGAGTCATCGTTCAAATAGGATTTGAAGTCTTTTCCCTCTTTTGCATCGGACGGGTTTTCTACGGTGAAAAGATGATCATATAAGCGGACTTCCGCTTTCACGGCATGGATTGCCGAAACCCAGTGGAGTGTCCCTTTGACTTTTCTTCCGTCTTCAGACCACCCGCCTTTTGTTCCCGGGTCATATGTGCAGTGAAGTGCTGTTACGTTGCCGGTTTTTTCATCCTTTTCCACGCGATTGCAGGTAATGTAGTACGCATGCTTTAATCTCACTTCACGCCCGGGTGCCAAACGGAAAAACTTTTTGGGCGGGTTTTCCATGAAGTCTTCCATTTCAATGAACAGCTCACGTGAAAACGGGATTTGCCGGGACCCTGCGCCCGGGTCTTCCGGGTTGTTCAGTGCATCGAGCATTTCCATGCGATCTTCCGGGTAATTGTCGATGATGACGCGAAGGGGTTTCAATACCGCCATGGTCCGCAGCGCTCTTTTGTTCAAATCCTCTCTGAGGGTGTATTCGAGCAAAGCAATATCGACCATGCTGTCTCTCTTGGCAACGCCGATACGTTCGCAAAAAGTTTTTATGGCTTCAGGTGTATAACCGCGTCTTCGCAAGCCCGACAGGGTCGGCATTCTGGGGTCATTCCATCCGCTAACATGTCCTTCCTCAACCAATTGAATCAATTTGCGTTTGCTTAGAACGGTATGGGTGAGATTGAGGCGGGCGAACTCGATTTGCTGGGGGTGATAGACCGCTAGTTCATCAAGAACCCAATCATATAGCTGGCGGTTGATCTCAAATTCCAGCGTGCAAATTGAGTGCGTGATCCCCTCAATGGAATCCGATAAGCAGTGGGTAAAATCATACATGGGATAAATGCACCAGGTGTTGCCGGTTCGATGGTGGGAAGCCCTTCGAATTCGGTAAAGTGTCGGGTCACGCATGAGAAGATTGGGATGCGTCATATCGATTTTAGCCCGCAGGACGCGGGAGCCGTCTTCAAATTCTCCCGCACGCATCCGTTGGAATAGATCCATATTTTCTTCTATGGTGCGATGTCGATAAGGACTTTTTTTGCCCGGTTTCGTCAAGGTGCCCCGGTATTCCCTGATTTCGTCCACACTTAGGTCATCTACATAGGCTTTGCCTTTTTGAATCAGCTGAATTGCATATTCAAATAATTTTTCAAAATAGTCGGATGCAAAAAAGCGCCGTTCTCCCCAATCAAATCCAAACCACCGGATGTCCTCCTGGATGGATTTTACATATTCGATGCTTTCTTTGCCGGGATTGGTGTCATCAAATCTTAAATTGCACGTGCCGCTGTTTTCTTCGGCAAGACCGAAATTCAGGCAGATGGATTTTGCATGACCGATATGAAGGTAGCCGTTGGGTTCCGGTGGGAATCGCGTAACGACCCGGTCGCCGAACTTATGGGTTTTAAAGTCTTCCGCAATGATATTGCGGATAAAATTGGGAGGTGGGGAGGGCGTCTCCTTATCCGGGGCAGCATCGTTTCTGGTATCACTTTTCCGGGTCATATGTTATTCGCCTCTTTGGGAACCGGATGAATTCGTTTTTTTCGAATTCATCAATTACTCATAATTTTTTTGTATTGTTCGAACAATTCCTGTTCAACCCTCTTGGCTTCAAGTTCGGCATTTCGCGCCGTTTGTTCGGCCTTATTCGCTTTTTGTATCAATGCTTCAGCCTGTTCAATGATTTCGTTGGTCGTTTGAATCCGATGGTCAATTTGACGCAGCATTCCTGTTTTTATTCGGTTTTTGTTTCGCCAGGGTTCGAGGAATTCATCGGTTTCTTTTTTCAATAGATTCGCCGCTTGGATGGCATCCTCTGCCATTTGTCTGGCTTTGTCCGCATTTTTCCTTTCACGCTTGGCCTGTTCCAATGCCTTTAGCCACAAAGATTCTCTGGGTTTTTCTGCCGGTGATACCGCAGCGCTTTTCAGGTCCGATGGCCGATTCGAGGGGTAGTCGAAGCGGCTGGGCCGGCGTGCATTTTCAGGCGGCCGGTTTTCCGAGATATGAATCGTCCCCCCTGCATCCGTCCACGTGTACACAGCATCCGCATAACCTGGGGAAGATGTGAACACAATGAAACATATGCCGAGCTTGATAAATCGAGTGACCATGAACGATCCTATCTACCTGGTTCCTGATAAATGATTTCAAATGGTGCTTTGACAAATATGAAGCTTTTATCATAATAGAAAAATGATGATTTAAAAAGACAAATCATATAAAAACGCCTATGAATTTTCAGGATTCGGCACTGCTGTTCATAGCGGAAGTTTTTTCGTGCCCTGTAACGGAATAATATAAATAAGGATTCCACCATGTTGACAAAAACAAATCCAACCCGAACAGATTCATGGAACAAATTACGGCGGCATTATGCTGAAATAAAAAATGTCCACATGAAATATCTCTTTGAAAAAGACCCCCGGCGATTTGAAATGTTTTCCATTACCTTTGGTGATATACTGGTAGACTATGCGAAAAACCGGATGACGACAGAAACGCTTGCGCTGTTGATTCAACTGGCGGAAGAGGCGGATCTCTGCGGTGCAATTTCAAAAATGTTTGGCGGCGACAAAATCAATGAAACGGAAAAGAGGGCCGTGCTTCACATTGCCCTGCGGAATCGGGATAATTCATCCATATGCGTCGACGGTCATGACGTGATGCCGGAAATCAACGCAATGCTTGAAAAAATGAAAAATTTTTCAAGCCGTATTCTCTGCGGCGACTGGAAAGGTTTTACGGGCAAAGGCATCTCCCATATCGTCAATATCGGTATCGGTGGATCAGACCTGGGACCGGTCATGATAACCGAATGTTTAAAACCGTATGCAAAAGACGGCCTGACAATGCATTATGTTTCAAATGTCGACGGAACGCATATCGCTGAGGCTTTGAAAGCGGTTGATCCGGAGACGACCCTCTTCATGATTGCATCCAAAACCTTCACCACCCAGGAAACCATGACCAACGCCTATGCAGCCCGCAACTGGTTTCTGAAGCATGCAGGCGATGAACGTCATATCCGAAAGCATTTTGTGGCGATTTCCACCAACACCGAAGCGGTTGAGTCTTTTGGTATTGATAAGGAAAACATGTTCAGGTTCTGGGATTGGGTGGGCGGACGGTATTCGCTGTGGTCGGCCATCGGTCTATCAATTGCCTGCTATATCGGTTATGACAATTTTGCTGCCTTGCTGGATGGTGCCTTTGAAATGGACCGTCATTTTAAAACAGCACCCCTGGAAAAAAACATTCCCGTGATCCTGGCGCTGATCGGTATATGGTACACCAATTTTTTTGATGCCCATACAGAGGTTATCTTGCCGTATGATCAGTATATGCACAGATTCCCGGCCTACTTTCAGCAAGGGAATATGGAGAGTAATGGAAAATCCGTCGACAGAAACGGCGACCCGGTTGATTATCAAACCGGGCCCATCGTCTGGGGCGAACCGGGGACCAACGGTCAGCACGCCTTTTATCAATTGATCCATCAGGGCACAAAACTGATTCCTGCAGATTTTCTGGCGCCGGCCATCAGCCATAATCCCATCGGAAACCAGCATGCCATCCTTCTTTCGAACTTTTTTGCCCAACCCGAAGCGCTGATGAATGGAAAATCCGAAGCAGCAGTTATTGCGGAATTGAAAGCATCCGGCAAAAGTGAGGAGGAGATCAAACGCCTGGCGCCCCATAAAATATTTCAGGGAAACAGACCCAGCAACTCAATCTTGTTTAAGAAGTTGACGCCCAGGATACTGGGGAGCCTGGTTGCCATGTATGAACATAAGATTTTTGTACAGGGCGTGATCTGGAATATCTTCAGTTTTGACCAGTGGGGGGTTGAACTCGGCAAGCAGCTTGCAAAAGATATTCTGCCCGAGCTTCAAAATGATGTGCCCATCCATTCGCATGACAGCTCTACGAACGGGCTCATTAACGCCTTTAAATGTATGCTCTAAAACGAAGCGGCTTTATTTTGAAAAATTTTTTCAAGCAAAACCTTGGTGATCATATAGGTCGGTTTGATACCCTCTTTTCCCATGGCGCCGGCGGCGAGTGTGTGACCGGTTTGCAAAGGGTTGTCTGATGCATAGTAGGCATATCGCAGTTTAACCTCTTTCGAAATATTACTTTTAATGAAGGCAGCGCTGATGGCCCGTTGATAATGTCCCCCTTCCATTTCCAGGCCGACGGTTTTCCAGTCCGTCTGAAATTTCTGAAGCACATCCCGGTTCTGAAGGGATGTGCCGAGAACGGTCACCATGGGGCCTGTGTAGACATCGACGGAGGTATCGAAATCGCGCTGCTTCAAATCATTCTCAAAAATATAATTATCCGATGTTCCTTCAAAGACATGAGCGGTGGCAAGCATGATATCGCCTTTGTTGCCTTCCAAAATGCCGGCTTTTCCCATAATGGAAATGGAACGAATATTCAGATATACGGTGGTGTTGCCATATGAATAGGGTTTTAAAAGGTTTTCCATGAGCTCGAACGCTTGGGCGCCGAACGCATAATCCATGACGATAATAACCGATTTGAGGCCGTTGAGTGCTGAGACATCGAAAGAGATCGCCGGATGCATTATAACGGGCTTGATTTGTGCGGTGTCGATGATTTGACAGTTAATGTGGGTCCCCGAAGTGTCCGGGACTTCATATAGACCATATTTTTTGCCGTATGGAACAGCCAGATCATCCACCTCGCTGACTTGGCGACAAAACTGGTACAAATCTTTTTTGGGGGTTGCTTTGAGATTTTCCTTGAGTGCTGCATATCCATATAGAATGTTGACGATGCTGTGCAGATTGGCGCTGATAATATGAATCGGCCGTTTTAAGATATCGAGTTCAAGAAGTTTGGCCTTAACACCCTGCGCCCATTCTTTTCCGTATTTTTGATGCCCGATAACATTCATCAGCGAAGGGGTCAGGTATACCACCAGGGTGTGTTCTTTGGATCGAATTTCATCTTCGATGTTTTGGCCCAGATGATAAATCAATGGGAAAAGGCCGTTGTTGCTTTGATATTTCTTCTTGTTTTCTTCGAGATATTTATACGTTTCCCGTGTTTCCTGATAGGGTCTGCCAAGAATGATACTCAGATTCCACAAGGCCTGATCCAGATCTTTGTCACTTAACTGCTGGATGTTTTTAATGGTTTTTTCCAATTCATTCCATTCAATGGTTGGATTTCCGGAGTCATCCTTCATGCGGCTGTGGATTTTCTTGGCTTCTGAATAGAGAAACGTCATATGCGTGATGATGTCATAGATTTCGCTTAACCCCCTTGATATGACGAAACAAATTTCGTCATGACTTACCCGGTAGGAGGTGCGCCGGCGTTTAAAGGGTTCAATCTTTTCAAAGGCTTTGTTCTCCACCGGATCTTCTTCAGTCAAAATAATTCGCGAACACTCTTCAATACCCCTGGGCAACCGGTCGATGACATACTCCAGCCCTTTTAATTCCACGATCCTGGGGTCATTCATGGATCCATAAATTTCCGGGCTCAGGTTTTTCAAACAGGTTTCAAGCTGTTTGCCGGATTTGCCGGAGGGTCTGTAAAATCCTCGAAGGGCAAGGCCGTCCGTAATGGTTTTAAATTCTCTGATGGCATGTCGCGCCTTCTGGGCATTGGTTAATTCCTGCATGATGCATTTACCTCTTGGATCGTTTTAAGTTTTTAGGTGTTAAGTTTTAAGTGGCTGTAAGCAATATGGATTTTGCCCCAAAACTTAACCTAACTAAACCGGAACCACAAAGGGCACAAAGGATTTTCCTTTCTTTTATCCTTTGTGGTTGAGAAAAATAGAAAAAAACACACAAAAATTGCAAGTAAGGTACTAAACCGATTGGTTCATCAATCTTTAAAAACAAGCTTGCCGCCGATAAAGCCCGCGATGCCGGCAGCCGCAAGCATGATGAAACTCAAAAAAATAAAAATCTTACGGGCCAATGAAGGGGCTTGCAATACGCCGGGATCGAAGATCCACCAGATGACCAGCAAAACAGCGCTAAGGGTTACGATTGCAGCGGCGGCTATTTTCGTAATAAAGAGACTGGACATGAGGCCTTGGTAACGGTTTTGCCATTCGACATAGCCTGAAAAAAGCACAAAGGGAAGGCTGATAACCACGAAGGCCATATTGCACAGGGCCGCCGTGCCCAGCGATATGAAACCAAAGAAGGTCGCCAGGATGATAAAGATAAAGGATACGGGCAGCACGCCGTTGGGAACATGCGTTGAAATCGGGTGGGCATGATGCTTCAGCAGCTGACTGATTACAAACTGATAGGGTCCGCCGGTCGGCGATTGCGGAAGGGCATCCCCAGCCGGCTTTTCGGGAACATCCGATTCCGGAGGCGCCGGTTCTGATTTTTCCGTTTTCTGCGCAACAGGTTCTTTTTCGATAATAAGCTCGAACTTGCTTTTATCCGCGCCGCACACCGGGCATTTTTCAGGGGGCTCATCGCCGACATGAATGTAACCGCAAACAGTGCATCGCCATTTTTTCATAATATTTTTCTCCTGCTGTCGGAAGATCCCGGATATTGGATACTTGATCCTGGTTAATGGATGATAAAAAAGATTCACTGGTTCAATATGATAGACTATCAAAAAAAGCACAGAGAATGTCAAGCGATATTGAAATTAATGGATGTGCTGACAAGGGGGACGGGGAGTCGGGTTGCGATGGTCTGTCTTTTGCCAGGGTCGGTATTCACTTACACGGCGGCTGCTATTATTTGGCTGAGGGACCAGGATTCGAACCTGGGTTAACGGGGCCAGAACCCGTCGTCCTGCCGCTAGACGATCCCTCAATTTAATTTGATAGTGGTCTGTTACAAAAAAGTCTGGATAGAGTCAAGTACTAAATCGCATACATGCAACCACAACCGGGGCAAACCTAAACCACACAAAGTCCACAAAGATGTTTTTTTTCTTTTATTCTTTGTGTCTTTGTGGTTGAAAAAATTTTATCCTAACATGTACAAAAATTACAATTAAGGGCTATTCATTTACTTCAAGATTTTCAATAAAATGGATGGCGGTTTTGAGCCTGGCAATCACACGATCTTTGCCAATAATTTCGGCAATTTCAAAAATACCGGGGCTGGCCGTCCTGCCGGTCAGGGCAACGCGAACCGGTTGCGCAATTTTCCCGAGCTTTAAGCCGGTCTGTTCCATGACGGTTTTAAAAGCCGCTTCGAGATTTGCTTCGGTGAAACAATTGATCGTTTCCAGCGCTGCCGTTATTTTTGTTAACGGCTCCAGCGTGTTAGCCTTTAAAAATTTTGAAGCCGCCTTTTCTTCATATATGACCGTATCTGAAAAATAAAATGTCGCAGCCCCGGCCATTTCTTCCAGGGTTTTGCTCCTGATGACGAGGGTTTTGATGACCTTCTCAAGGAAATCTCCTTCCCGGGCATCAATACCGTGCCTTTTCAGAAAGGGTATGAGGCTTTTTGCCAGTTTTTTAGGCGGCGTTGCCTTGATATGATCGGCATTTAACGCCGAAAGTTTTTCCTGGTCAAAAACGCCGGCGGAACGGCCGATATTTTCCAGGTTGAATTTTGTGATGAGTTCATCTCTTGTAAAAAATTCCTGATCGCCATGGGACCATCCGAGTCTCACCAGATAATTGATAAAAGCATCCGGGAGTAATCCCATGTCACGATAGGCTGTAACGGATGTGGCACCGTGTCGTTTGCTCAAACGGGACCTATCCTTTCCTAGAACCATGGGGACATGCGCGTAGGTCGGGAGGGGTGCATCGAGTGCCTGGTAAAGCAGCATCTGCTTAGGGGTGTTCATGACATGGTCGTCACCGCGGATGATCGTATTGATCTTCATGGTGATATCGTCGATAACCACAACAAAATTGTAGGTCGGCGTACCATCGCTTCGGGCAATGATGAAGTCATCCAGCTCGTCATTCTGAAAAACGATATTCCCTTTCACCGTATCCGTTAGAACCGTTATTCCGGTAAGGGGCGCCTTAAAACGAACCACCGCCTGAGGCGTCTTGCCAAGCCCCTTATCTCTGCACGTGCCGTCATATTTGGGCTTGCCGCCTGTTTCCAATGCTTTTGCGCGCATGACTTCCAATTGTTCCGGGCTGCACGTGCAGTAATATGCATGCCCGGTTTTAATAAGCCTTTGGATATATTCCTGATAGATGTGAAATCGTTTTGACTGATAGTAAGGACCTTCGTCCCAATCAATTCCCAACCACTCAAGCGCCTCAAAAATTGCATCCACCGATTCCCGGCTTGACCGCGCCACATCGGTATCTTCAATTCTAAGAACAAATCTGCCTTTCATATGTCGTGCATATAGCCAGTTAAACAAGGCTGTTCTGGCACCGCCCACATGAAGATATCCGCTGGGGCTTGGTGGAAATCGCGTAATAATTTGATTCATTCCCTTCACCACTTTACTTATGACTGTTAATAAATAAATTAGTAATTAGTAATTTACATCAATGCCGGTAACATCCGCAGAAAAAATTTAACTCATTTTTTCCCTGGGGATAGATCCGGTTGCCCGTGGAGGGCCGGTCCATCGAATTTTTGGGAGCAATATAAACAATATAGTTAAATTACGATTGGTTATAGCTCTAATTCGCATGGTTTTCTTATGATGGTGGACTTCAATAGCACAGAAGATTTATTTACACAAGAGAACAAAATAAAAAATGCCAAGGAAAAGCCTTGACATTTCAGCGGATTTCAATTACTAGAGGGCGCACTATGTCAGAAAGGCGCTTAAGGGTTATATATATAATAAATACAATTAATTAGGAGATTACTTATGGCTGTACCAAAAAGAAAAACATCAAAGTCAAAAAGAGACAAGCGGCGCACACACCAAAAACTGGATGCACCCAATCTCGCCACGTGCCCTCAATGTGGTGAAGCGGTTATTCCTCACCATGCATGTCCGAGTTGCGGTTCCTACAAAGGGCGGACGGTAATTGAAACCAAAGAGTGATGAAGCAGAATTATAGTTGAATTACAACAAAATGGAAAATTGAATGGCGGCATTTCAAAGCGAAACAGAAAAGAAGCTTTACGGGCTCGACACTGAATCAAGGCAAATGGTTCTCGATACGGTTAAACAGCTTAGAAAAAGACTCCTTTCAAAAGAAAGGATTCTTGCGTTCGATAAAAATGAAACCTTCCCGGAAGAAACCATTCGCGAAATGCTGGGGCCTGAAATCGGACTTCAACTTCTTTTCATTCCGGAAGCATATGGCGGCATGGGGGGCGGTGCAAGGGATAGCTGTGCGGTAACCCGTGAGATGGCAAAAATTTGTCTGGGGGTCGGAACGGCTTTTTTTGCCATTCAGCTGGGGTCGGATCCCATCATGGTCGGCGGAACAAAAGCCCAGAAAGAAAAATGGCTGGGCGCCATTAGCAAGGGGACGTCCTTGGTTGCATACGCAGTAACCGAAGCCGGAGCCGGCAGCAATTTGGCGGCACTGAAGACTCATGCCGATCCGGTTACCGATAATTCAGGCAATGTGGTAGGATATCGAATCAATGGAACCAAGCAATTCATTTCCACCGGCGGATATGCTGATTTTATAACGGTTCTTGCAAAAACACCGGAAGGCCCCTCATTTTTTATCGTTGAAAAGGGTATGCAAGGGTTTGATCAAGGCAAGGGAGAGGAAAAACACGGCATCCGAGCTTCCAATACATCTCCCCTTTCTTTTTCAGATGTGTTTGTGCCGCTAGAAAATCTTATCGGCGGCATTCCCGGCAAGGGAATGAAACAGGCAAATACGGTTTTCGGTTATACGCGCGTGATGGTGGCGGCATTGGCGCTCGGTGCCGCGGAAGCTGCCATGGATATCGTCATCCCCTATGCCAAAGAACGTATTCAGTTCGGATCGCCGTTATCTGAAAAGCAGGGCTACACTCATAAACTGGTGGTGCCGCATGCGGTTAGGCTTGCAGCAGCGGCCGCTTATATCGATGAAATCGCATATAGGCTTGACAGCAGCGACGAAGATCTTCAGGTGGAGGGTTCCATTGCAAAACTGTTTACCTCGGAATCGGCCAATAATGCCGTGGATGACGCCATGCAGGCACTCGGCGGATATGGGTATATTTCCGAATTCGAAGTCGAGAAAATCAAACGCGATGTCAAAATTACCTGTATTTATGAAGGCGCCAGCGAGATTCAACAGAATATTATCAGCACGTATCGGTGGAAAAAGACACGCAAGACAAAAGGCGAATTTTATAACGCCTTAGGCATGGAAATGGAAAAACTGGAAGCAACTTCCGGTAAGTTAGGATGTCGGCTTTATGCAAGGTGTGCCGGGATGCTGAATCAGGTCATTGCGTTGGCCCATGATAACCGGTTGACGCGTCAACAGTATATCATGTTCGCATTGGCCGATATGATGAGCCAGGTGGAGGTGGGGGCAAGCCTGGCAAAAAAAGCGGCTTCATTAACCCAGGCCAATGATCCGCAGGCTGAAAAGCATCAGATCATGAGCAGGCTGTTTGCCCGGGAAGTGGCCCAACTCTTCCTCAAAAACATTCCCATGATCTTGATGGGTACGGATAGTTTTAGGCCAAAGGAGGCGTCTGATTTTCTTAAACGGATCGATTATGATGCGCTTGTTACAGGCCAACAGGGTGTTCTTGCGGATATGGACAGCATGGCGGATATTCTATTCGAGAGGGTATCATGACGGAAGCCGATAAGCGTATTGTTGTGGTAACAGGTGGATCCAGAGGATTGGGCAGGGCGATATGCCTGTCATTTGCCGGTCAGGACACCCATATCTATTTTAATTATCATTCGGCGGAAAGCGCAGCCGTTGAGACTGGGAAAATGATCCAGGATGCCGGCGGATCCGCAACATTCGAGCGGGTGAATGTCGCGTCTTTTGAAGCGGTGAGCGGCTGGTTCAAACAGATTGCCGGAAACGCCGGCAGAATCGATGTGCTCGTCAACAATGCAGGCATAACCAAAGACGGTCTCATCGCCCTTATGAAAGAGCGGGATTGGGATGACGTTATCGAAACAAACTTAAAAGGCGCTTATAACTGTATTAAATCGGTTATCAGGCCGATGATTAAAAATCGATTTGGAAGAATCATCAACATGACATCAGTGGTCGGGGTCATGGGAAATCCCGGTCAGGCGAATTATGCGGCATCCAAGGCCGGTATAATCGGGTTGACAAAGTCCGTGGCAAAAGAATTGGCATCCCGTGGCATCACGGTCAACGCCGTTGCACCCGGTTATGTGGAAACGGATATGACCGCTTCACTGCCGGACAAAGCAAAGGAAGCCATGCTGGAAATGATACCCATGAAACGGGCCGGCAAAGCTGAAGAAATAGCAGGAATCGTTAAATTTCTGGCATCGGATGACGCATCCTACATCACCGGGCAAGTCATCCATGTCAGTGGCGGGATGTATACATAAACCGGTTTGCCCGTTTGCCCGTGAACCCGTTTAGCCCGTTAGGCTGTTCGCCATTGGCCACGGGCCCACAGGATAACGGGCTAACAGGCTAACGGAACTACTTGAAAAGGAGAAAAATAGATGTCCATCGAAGATAAGGTAAAAAAAATTATTGCAGAGAAACTGAGTGTTGATTTGGAAGAAGTTGTTTTGGAAGCTTCATTTGTCGACGATCTCGGAGCGGATTCGCTTGATCTTGTGGAATTGATTATGACCATGGAGGAGGAGTTTGACATAGACATTTCCGATGAAGATGCCGAGAAACTGGAAACCGTAAAAGACGCCATCGATTTTATCAATGCGCAATAGTTGATGTTATCGCAAAAGGTCAACATTCCTTCTCAAGCTAAAACTTAAAACGTAACACCTAAAACTGTATGAATACGATTGGTTGGAAATAGATCCATAATTTATAATGGGCCATTATGAAACAGTAAGGAGCGCTTTTGAATAGACGAGTTGTCATAACCGGATTGGGCCTGGTTACACCCGTCGGTATTGGCGTGGAAGAGACATGGGAGGCGATTTGCGCCGGTAAAAGCGGCGTTGGAGAGATTACCCGCTTCGATGCATCGAAACACGCCACCAGGATTGCAGCGGAGGTCAAGGACTTTCATCCTGAAGATTTTCTTCCCAAAAAGGATGCAAGAAGAACGTCTCTTTTTATCGCATTTGCCATAGCGGCCACGCACATGGCATTGGAAGATTCCGGCTTGAAAATCAACGGCCACAATTCGGACAGGGTCGGCGTATCAACCGGGTGCGGTCTCGGCGGACTTTCGATTTTAGAAGAAATAACGCGGGTCGTTGACAATAAAGGGCCAAAACGGGTGACACCTTTTTTTATTCCGATGATGATCGGAAATATGGCGCCCGGCATGATATCCATCCAGTTCGGCGCCAAAGGTCCCAATGCCTCCGTTGCAACGGCTTGTGCCGCCGGATCACATGCCATCGGTGATGCATACAACATGATCAAACGCGGCGCCGCGGATGCCATGATTGCCGGCGGTGTGGAATCTACGATTACCCCGACAGGTATCGCCGGATTTAATTCCATGAAAGCGCTTTCAACGCGGAATGATGATCCAACCAAAGCATCACGTCCGTTTGATCGTGACCGGGACGGCTTTGTCGTGGGAGAAGGGAGCGGCATTCTGATTCTGGAAAACCTGGAAGATGCGCTTGAAAGGGGTGCCGACATCTATGCAGAAGTATTGGGCTATGGTATGAGCGGGGACGGGTATCACATTACATCCCCGCCGCCGGACGGTGATGGCGCAGTACGGTGTATCAGGGCTGCGTTGAAAGATGCCGGGATATCCTACAAAAACGTCGACTACATTAATGCACACGGCACCTCGACGCCACTTAATGATTTATATGAAACCAGGGCGCTCAAAACAGTTTTCAAGGAAAAGGCCTATTCGATTCCCGTCAGCTCAACCAAATCGATGACCGGCCACCTACTGGGCGGCGCTGGGGGGATTGAAGGGGTTTTTTCAACCCTATCCATCCATCGCAGCATCATTCCGCCGACAATCAATTATGAAAACAGGGATGCGGAATGTGATCTGGATTATGTGCCGAATGTTGCCAGAAAAAAGGAGGTCCGTATTGCCATGTCGAATTCCTTTGGTTTTGGCGGTACAAATGCAGCGTTGGTGTTTAAAAAATTCTGAAATCTCTCTTTTTCCCCATTTGCAAACATCGCTTTTATGATTTTTACCAAACGTTCAATCCGCAGCCCGAAATCACTTAAATTCGATTTCGTAAATCCTTCCCTTGTATCCATTATTTTTTTCTTGCGATCAAAAGATAATAACGATAAAAGTTTATGTTACGCTTTCTTTGCTTGGGAGTGAATATCTGTTGTTTTGGAATAACAGCGTCATACAATTAGAAGGATGGAAAGATGAATACCGACCGGAAAAAAATTGTCATCGGAAGCGACCATGCCGCTTTTCAAATGAAAGAAACGATCAAAGCATACCTCCGTGACAAGGGTTACGAGGTTTCGGACCGTGGCCCTGAAAGCACCGACTCTGTGGATTATCCGGATTTTGGTATGAAAGTTGCGGCTTCAGTGGCTTCAGGAGAGTATGCGCGCGGTATCCTCATGTGCGGCACAGGCATCGGCATGTCCATGGTCGCCAATCGTTTTCCGCATGTCAGAGCGGCGTTATGCGGAGATGTTTTTTCCGCTGCCCTGAGCCGCCAGCACAATGATTCAAATATCCTTGTAATGGGGGGACGCATGATCGGCGACGTGCTGGCACTTGAGATTGTCAAAGTTTGGCTTGAAACGCCCTTTGACGGCGGCAGACACCGGCAAAGAATCGACAAATTTGACCACATCGATGTGTCGCAATATCTGAAATAAAAAGGGTTCAAGGGTCGATGATTCAAGCGAAATGCTTGCAAATTTGGGAATGATCCAAAAAAATATGCCATGAGGGGAGAACGCTTTTGAAGGCTTATAATATCATGAATACGGATCCTGAGCTGGCAAAGGCTCTCGAGAAAGAGGGGGAGCGACAACAATACACCCTTGAGCTTATTGCATCGGAAAATATCGTCAGTCGGGGGATCATGGCGGTTCAGGGCAGCGTCATGACCAATAAATATGCTGAGGGATATCCGGACAAACGATATTATGGCGGATGCGAATACGTTGATATCGCGGAAGATCTGGCAATTGAACGGGCAAAGAAGCTCTATCAGGCAGAATATGCCAATGTCCAACCCCATTCCGGATCACAGGCCAATATGGCGGTTTATTTTGCCATGCTTGAAATAGGAGACACCGTGTTGGGGATGAATTTGGCGCACGGCGGTCATCTCACACACGGGAGTCCCGTCAGTTTTTCAGGGCGGTTGTTTAACTTTGTGCATTATGGCGTCAAAAAAGAGAGCGGTACCATCGACTATGATGCGGTGGCGCGTTTGGCCAGGCAGCACCGACCCAAAATGATCGTTGCCGGGGCAAGCGCATATCCCCGAATTATCGACTTCCGGATGTTTTCAGAAATCGCAAAATCAGTGGATGCTTACCTTATGGTCGATATGGCACATATTGCCGGTCTCGTGGCCGCCGGCGTTCATCCGTCGCCCATTCCCCATGCAGATATTACCACATCGACCACCCACAAAACCCTTAGGGGACCCAGAGGCGGATTAATTTTATCAAAGGCGAGTTATGGCGCCAGGTTGAACAAGGAAATCTTTCCCGGCATTCAAGGGGGTCCGTTGATGCATGTGATTGCAGCAAAAGCCCTGGCATTTAAAGAGGCGCTGTCGGAATCGTTTAAAATATATCAGATGAAGATCGTTAAAAATGCCAAAACATTGGCGCAGCAACTGATGGATGACGGCGTTCAGCTGGTATCCGGCGGTACGGATAATCACATGATGCTGGTGGATTTAACCAACTTGGATGTTACGGGCAAAGCGGCGGAGGATGCTTTGGGGCGAGCCGGTATCACCGTCAATAAAAACGCTGTCCCGTTTGACAAATTGGGACCTGCCGTTACGAGCGGCATCCGGATCGGAACCCCTGCGCTTACGACGCGGGGGATGACAGAACAGGAGATGGTTGTAATTGCACGCCTGATTGTGGATGTCCTTAAGAATATTGACGATCAGCGCATCATCGGAAAGGTCAAAAAAAAGACAAGAGAGCTCTGTGAATCGTTTCCGATATACCAGGACGATGTATCGGCTGGATAACAAGGACGCTCAGATTAGAAAGGAGATTGAATAGCGAATGGCTGAACTTCAAGAGCGCCCGTCTTGGGAAACATATTTCATGGATATTGCGATTTTGGTTGCAAAGCGGTCAACGTGTTTGCGGCGTGCGGTGGGGGCTGTGGTTGTAAAGGACCGGCGGATACTTTCCACGGGATACAACGGCGCTCCCACCAAGGTTCGACACTGCTCGGAAACAGGCTGTCTCAGAGAACAGATGGACGTGCCTTCCGGAGAGCGGCATGAGTTGTGCAGGGGTATTCATGCGGAGCAGAATGCGATCATTCAGGCTGCATTTCATGGGGTGCCTATTCGGGACGCTTCGCTTTTTTGCACGAATTTGCCATGTTCCATATGTGCAAAAATGATCATTAATGCCGGAATTAAAATGATATACTATTTGGATGGATACGCAGATAACATGTCGGAGGAGATGCTCAGGGAGGCAGGGGTGGTTGTCGTCAAGATTGGTACCTAATGCTTGCATGAAATTTGATTCGAAGGTGTGCAAGTATCAGGTGAAGCCTGAATTCAGAGACAAACCGAAAAGGGGAGGGTTCATGAAGTGTCCATTTTGTGGCGAGATCGATAACAAGGTCATCGATTCCAGGGTAAGCAAAGACGGGAATGTTATTCGCAGACGCAGGGAATGTCTCATGTGTAACAGAAGATTCACTACGTACGAACACATTGAAGAAATTCCCATCATGATCATCAAAAAGGATGGGCGCAGGGAAGTTTTTAAGCGCAGCAAAGTGCGTTCGGGCATTAAGAGAGCTTGTGAGAAACGTGATATCAGCATGAATCTGATAGAAGATTATGTTGATGAGCTCGAAAGAGACCTCAGGGAAACCGGTGAAAAGGAAATCCCATCCTCCGTCATCGGAGAGAAAATTATGGCCATGCTTCACGATCTTGATGAGATTGCCTACGTGCGATTTGCCTCGGTGTACAGAGAGTTTAAAGATGTCAACGATTTTGTTTCCGAACTGAAAAACCTTCTCAGCAAACAATAAATTTTCATGCTTCTTTTTTGGAGGCCTGCTATTTTATTTCAAGACCTAAGGTTTGTTTCATGCTTCGTTTTGATAGGGGGCATGAAAATTTATGAAGGATGACGCATATTATATGAAGCGGGCTCTTGGCCTTGCGGTGAAGGGTCGCGGCAACACATCTCCCAATCCGATGGTAGGCGCCGTTATTGTCAAAGACGATAAGATCGTCGGCAAGGGATACCACCGGGGTGCCGGGACCGCTCATGCAGAAGTCCATGCCATCGAAGATGCTGGTGCGTTTGCGAAGCATGCGACCCTGTATGTGACGCTTGAGCCCTGCAATCATACCGGAAGAACGCCGCCTTGTACGGAAAAAATTCTGGCTGCCCAAATAGGCAGAGTCGTTGTGGCCATGAAGGATCCCAATCCCCATGTGAAAGGCGACGGGATCGGATATCTTAAAGCAAACGGGATAGCGGTGACTTCAGGGGTATTGCAAGCGGATGCTGAGAAAATTAATGAGGTGTTTGTAAAATATATACGGACCGGACAGCCTTTTGTCATATTGAAATGCGCAACGACGCTGGATGGACAGATCGCCACCCGGACAGGTGACGCAAAATGGGTCACAGGCAAGGAGGCAAGACAATACGTCCATGAACTGAGACATGCGGCCGATGCCATCATGGTAGGGGTTGAAACGGTAAAAAGCGACAACCCCAGCTTGACGACACGCTTGGAAAGCAAGCCCGGAAAAGACCCTGTACGCATTATCCTGGACACACATCTTTCCATACCGACCCAGGCAAAAATACTTCGACTTAATTCCCGGGCGGATACGATCATCATTACGGGTGATTTATCGGCGGCACCCGATCTTTTGAAAAAGAAAGACCGTCTGGAAAAAGGGGGCGCCCGCGTGTTGCAGACCCCTGTAAAAGAAAATCGAATCGATTTGAAAGCACTGATGGTTCTATTGGGGGATATGGAGATAACCAGTCTTTTGATCGAAGGCGGCGGCCGGGTCACGGCATCCTCTTTTTCAGCAGGGATTGTGGACAAGCTCATGTTTTTTTATGCGCCGAAAATACTGGGTGGAAGCGATGGTGTTCCCATATGCAGCGGTTCAGGGCCTCGTTTAATGAAGGATTCCATACATATTCGAAATGTGAGCGTTCGCCGGTTTGGTGAAGATATTTTGGTCGAAGGATATGTAAGCAGATGACCGGGCCTTTTGAATACAACAGAGAGCTGCTTTATTAAAATCGGAACTATTACCGAAACAAAGGATGCCTTTTCAACAAGCTAACCTGGTAATGATGGCGTGTTGGAGTACTGGAGTATTGAATTCAGCACAACGATAGCTTTCTGTTATTTCCATTACTCCAACACTCCAATACTCCAAACCAAATAGTGATCGGCCATTGAGCGTCAGTTTTAAGCGCGTCCTTATTATTGGTTGTAGACTCGTTAAATTATATGGATATCGTATTGCCTATGACAAAATAATACATATATTATTTATTTGCTTATGATTTAAAAAAGCAGGGAACATATGTTTACCGGAATTATTGAAGGTTTGGGATCCATCAGCGGAATACGACCCTCCGGCGCGGGGAAAAGGATAGCCGTCGATGCTGATTTTCTTTTGGATCAAACAAAGATCGGCGATAGTATTTCCGTAAGCGGCGCTTGCTTAACAGCTGTTGCCGTTGAAGGCAGGCGGTTTCAGGCCGATATCTCGCCGGAAACGCTTGAAAGGACAACCTTCAAGCAAGCCAGAAATGGAGAGCGGGTCAATCTGGAAAGGGCGCTGATTTTATCCGATAGAATTGACGGTCATCTTGTATCCGGCCATGTCGACGGTATTGGATCGATTCGGTCAAAGAAACAGGTCGGGAATGCAATCCTGGTGACCATCGAGATCCCGCTGTGGATGTCGCGCTATATCATTGCTAAGGGGTCTATTTCCGTGGACGGTATCAGCCTGACGGTCAACACCTGCAGCCCGGGAGGTTTTGATGTCAGCATCATTCCCCACACGGCAAAATTGACGACCATCGGACTTAAGCAAAGCGGTGAAACAGTCAATATTGAAACCGATATGATCGGAAAATATGTCGAAAAATTTATAGAAGCGTATGAAAGCAATTCAAAGGAAACCGGCGGTTCAACGATCGATATGAATCTTCTGGGCAGAACGGGCTTCCTTGATTCTAAATTTTAAATTCGGATGAATTTATTTTTTTAATTCATCAAGATTAGGAGATTGATAATGCCACAGCTTAGCATTGATGAGGCAATTGAAGAAATCAAAGCAGGACGTATGGTCATTCTTGTGGATGACGAAGACCGTGAGAACGAAGGCGACCTCTGCATGGCAGCTGAGGCCGTTACAGCGGAGTCCATTAATTTTATGGCAAAATACGGCAGAGGGTTGATCTGCCTTTCTTTGACATCTGAAAAATGTGCAAGTCTTGACCTGCCCCTGATGGTCAACGAAAACACATCGCGTTTTCAAACCGGTTTTACGGTATCAATTGAAGCCAAGACAGGAGTTACAACCGGCATTTCCGCCGCCGATCGCGCAACGACGATTTTAACTGCCGTGGCGGATCATGCGAAACCAGGCGATCTGGTCAGGCCGGGGCATATATTCCCCCTGCGGGCACGTGATGGCGGTGTTATGATACGGGTGGGGCAGACAGAAGGTTCCGTTGATTTGGCCCGTTTGGCCGGCTTAAAACCGGCTGCCGTTATCTGTGAAATCATGGACGATGACGGTACCATGGCACGAATGCCGTCCCTTGAGAAATTCAGCGATGCACACGGTATCGGCATCTGTACCGTGGCCGATCTTGTGGAGTATCGCATGCGCACCGAAACGTTTGTGAAGATTGCCGCTGAAACCGTCATACCGACCCGATATGGCGGGGATTTTAGAATTATTGCCTTTGAAAATGAGATAGACGATTTGTTACACATTGCACTGGTAAAGGGTGAAATCCGTCCCGATAAGCCGGTGCTTGTACGGGTTCATTCTGAATGCATGACCGGCGATATTTTCGGTTCTTTGCGCTGTGATTGCGCGGAACAGCTTCACAAAGCCATGTCGAGGATAGAGAAAGAAGGTGCAGGTGTTATCGTTTACCTGCGTCAGGAGGGACGGGGAATCGGCCTCGTCAATAAGCTAAAAGCCTATGACCTGCAGATGAATCACGGTCTGGACACGGTGGAAGCCAACCTCAAGCTTGGTTTTAAAGATGATCTGAGGGAATACGGTGTCGGTGCCCAGATACTGGCCACCCTGGGTGTGAAAAAGATGCGGCTTTTAACCAATAATCCTAAAAAAATTATAGGGCTCGACGGGTATGGGCTCAGTATTGTTGAACAGATTCCCATTGAAGTGGAACCGAATGAATACAACAAATGCTACCTGGAGTGCAAGAAACTGAAAATGGGGCACCTTTTAAAAATGGGTGCCTAACGACCAATCATGGAGGGAAGCCATGCCAAAAACGGTTGAAGCCAAACTGCTCGCAGAAGGAAAGAAATTTGCTCTGATCGTGAGTCGATTCAACGACTTTATTACCGAGCGCCTTGTGGGAGGTGCTGTGGACGCGCTGATAAGATGCGGTGCAAAGGACGAGGATATCGATCTCGTCAAAGTACCGGGCGCATTTGAGATACCGCTGATTGCCAAAAAGATGGCCCAAAAAAAGCGTTACGACGCGATTGTATGTCTCGGCGCGATCATTCGCGGTGCGACACCGCATTTTGATTACATCAGCGCCGAGGTGTCCAAAGGTATCGCACTCGTTGGTATCGATGAAAATATCCCGGTCATCTTCGGCATTTTAACCACAGACACCATTGAGCAGGCGATCGAGCGCGCCGGAACAAAAGCCGGCAACAAGGGATACAGTGCGGCAATGGCGGCTGTGGAGATGGCGAACCTGATTGAGGCTGTCGACCAAGTATAATTATGGGAAACCGCCGAAAAGCAAGAGAACTTGCTATGCAGGCTCTCTATTATATGGATATATGCCCCGGGGATTCGAGCGATCAACTGGATTCATATATCTGCAATTTTTCACCATCAAAAAATGCATTGCCCTTTTTCCTCGATCTGGTGAAGGGCGTTATGAAATCAAAGCTGAATATCGATTCGGTCATTGAACGATTTTCCAGCAACTGGAGAATTCATCGAATGCCGTGTGTTGATCGTAATATTCTGAGGGTCGCCGTATTTGAACTGCTCTACCGTTCGGATATTCCGGTGAAGGTCTCCATCAATGAAGCCATCGATATCGGGAAAAAATTCGGCACGCATGAATCCGGACCTTTCATCAACGGCATTCTGGACAGCATTCGAATTGCACTTGGAAAAGGAGAAATTCAGATGCCATCAGATAATGATAAAGAGTTGCTAGAACGCCGCTGCCCAAGACTTGGCGGACCGGTTTCCTTCAGGTACTGCAAAACGGTGGGCGATGACGGCTTGCCCTGTTTTAAAACCATGGATTGCTGGTGGGAAATTTTTGATATTCAGACCTATTTGGAAAACAATTTGTCCGAAAAAGAAATGGAAAGATTTTTGAATGCCAAAGCGCCGCCAAAGGTTGCCAGTATTCTTGAGTTGATAGAACAAGCAAAAAACAGATAACAGGAGGCTATGTTGATAGTTAAGGAATTAACGGTTGGGCCCATTATGGCGAATTGTTTTATTTTGGGCTGTGAAGAAACAAAAGAAGCAGCAGTGATCGACCCCGGTGATGAAGCGGATCGTATCTTAATGACATTAGCTGAATCCGCTTTAACGGTTAAATATATTATCAATACCCACGGTCATTTCGACCATGTGAGCGCCAACAAAAGACTGAAGGAGGTTACGGGCGCGGACATATTGATCCATCCTTTGGATGCACCCATGCTCAGTCAACTGGCTGCGGCTGCTTCGGCATGGGGCTTTTCATCTGAGAATTCTCCGCCCCCAGACCGGATGCTGGAAGATGGCGACATCGTAACCGTTGGAAATATTGAATTAACCGTGCTGCATACCCCGGGTCATACCCCAGGCGGTATTTCCCTTTATACGGACGGCGCCGTATTTGTCGGTGATACGCTCTTTGCAGGCTCCATCGGCCGAACCGATTTTCCGGGAGGCGATTTTGATACATTGAAGTTAAGCATACAGCGGAAGCTATACACCCTTAATGATGACGTGGCGGTTTATCCGGGGCATATGGGTACAACGAGCATTGGGCGAGAGAAGCGCACGAATCCGTTTGTCCGGCTGGATTTATGAGCTATCCGGTAGAGATGCATCCCGCATGTCCTTATGGTATTCAATGGCCTGCCGTTTTAAGATGTCGTAATAAATCATGATCTGCCTGACATATTTCACCGGTTCCGTACCTCGGCAGTATCCGTAAGTTGCGTTTTGAAAATACTGCCGATAGCGCAGCAGGGGCAATGTTTTTTTTATCGAATCCCATTTTTCTGGATCACGTCGAAGCTGAACCGCCAGTTTTTGAGCATCCCGGACATGGCCTTGGCCGGTATTGTATGCTGCAAGAGATATTTTCAGCCGGTCTGAGTCATTGTCGATATCAAAATAGTCAAACAGATATTTCAAATGGTTGACACCGGCAAAGATATTTTGTTGCGGATTGCTAAGGTCTGTTACACCAAAACCGTCGGCCGTTCTTTTGGTAAGCTGCATGAGACCATAGGCGCCGGCATTACTCCTTGCATTCGGGTCGAAGTGTGATTCCTGATACATTTGTGCTGCAATCAGCCGCCAGTCAAAACCGTATTTTTCTGAAGCTTCCATAATATGCTTTTTATAAATCTGCAGGCGGGAGCGAAGCTGCCGGTGAAATTTTCTCAAGTCAACAAAATCAAATTGATCCACATTTGCATAATACCGGTTGTAGATTTCAGAAAATTCACCGTTGTGCTTAATTTTCTCAAAAAATAGGTTAATATGCGTCATTAGATTTTTTGATTCGGGACGAACCGCCCATCCGAGCTTTTCCGTTTCGTTGATGGAACCTGCCATGATTGCATGCGGATAGTACCGTCGGTTCAACATGGCGATATTGCTGTCGGCAATGGTAATTTCGATCTCTTTTTCTGAGACTTGACGGATCAGTTCTTCGGTGGGGACATCTTCATGCAGTATGATTTTAAAATTTAATTCGGGTTGGTCTTTCTTCAGCCTTTCAAGACGTTCTTGATAGGAGGTTCCCTTGCGCACATGGATGGATTGACCGGAAAGGTCTTTCAACTGTCTTATGGATGTATTGTTCCGGTGGACGATGAGATGTTGCGTGATATCCAGATAACCGTTTGAAAAAGCAACTTGCCGGCTTCTGCTGGGTGTTATGGTCATACTGGCTGCAATCAGATCACCGGCTCCATTCATCAAATCAGGGATCATCCTTTCCCATTTTTCTGCAATGATAATGTTCAAATCAACACCGAGGTCATCTGCGAATGCCTTGAAAAGATCGTATTCAAAGCCCATTTCCTGGTCTCGGTAGGAATAATAACAGTGGGAATTGTTTCTGGTAATGACCGTAAGCCTTTTATTCTGTTGGATCGTCTGCAGAGCTTGTAATTTCTGGTGTGTTGTCTCTTCTCCGGACTCACAAGACAAAAAAAATACCGGCATCATTAACAAAAGCAAAATACATATGCAAAAGAATTGCTGAAGCCTGAAGCCTGACCATCTCAGATTCATCTTCGCCCTGTGAGAAACGATTGAGACCATAGAAAATAGTATAAATGATGTCCGGCCAAAAGACAACAATTCGCCGGGAAATCAATCGTAATCAGAGCGTTTGCCGGATTTATGGCAACCGGTATAATTGCGGTCATGCTATTTCACTTGAACAAAGGGCGTGGGTTTGATAAATTTAAACATTATGATGGCTGATATTCATCGAAAAAAAACACGTCAGATCAGCGTGGGAACTGTCAAGGTCGGCGGTTTAGCACCCATTTCAGTTCAATCCATGTCGAACACATTTACCCACGATGTTTCAAAAACGGTTTTACAAATTCAACGCCTGCAGGCTGCCGGTTGTGAAATCGTGAGGGTCGCCGTGCCGGATGAAGCATCTGCCGCCGCCATCTCAAAAATAAAAAAGCGGATTTCAATACCGATAATTGCGGATATCCATTTCAATCATCACCTTGCTATTGCTTCAGCCATGTCAGGTGCGGACGGTCTAAGGATCAATCCCGGAAACATCGGATCGAAAAAAAAAGTCAAAGCGGTTGTTGATTGCGCGAAAGCGCACGGCATTCCCATACGCATCGGTGTCAATTCCGGTTCGATAGAAAAAGATCTGATGGGAAAATATAACGGCGCAACAGCGGAGGCCATGGTTGAGAGCGCCATCCGCAATTTAGAATTGATAAGATCCTTTGGGTTTGAGGATGTTAAAGTATCGATAAAAGCTTCCGACGTGTGGCGGACCATCGAGGCTTACAGACTTTTTGCATCGAAAAACGATTGTCCTCTACATTTAGGTGTAACTGAAGCCGGCGGCCTATTTCCAGGAATTGTCAAGTCGTCTCTGGGCATCGGCATGCTGTTGGCGGAAGGTATCGGGGATACCTTCCGTGTGTCGCTGACCCGTGATCCCGTGGAAGAAGTCCGTGTGGGGTATGAAATATTAAAATCCCTGGGTATTCGGCAGCGGGGACCGGATATCATATCATGCCCGACCTGCGGGCGCTGCCATATTGATTTGTTTCATATCGTTGAAGAGATTGAAACGTCGTTATTGAATAAAACCATTCCCATCAAAATAGCCATTATGGGCTGTGTCGTAAATGGCCCCGGAGAAGCCAAGGAAGCTGATATCGGCATCGCGGGTGGAGACGGCAAGGGAGCTCTTTTTAAAAAAGGTAAAATCGTTAAAACATTTCCTCAGGGAAAGCTGGTGGATGTTCTGCTGAAAGAAATCGAACTATTCGAAAAAGCATATCACGTGAAAGGGAAACAATGACAAAAAAGGCAAAAACAGCGATAACGCCTACGCGGGAAGAAGATTATCCGGTGTGGTATCAACAGGTTGTAAAAGCATCGGATATGGCTGAGCGCTCATCCGTTCGGGGGTGCATGGTCATCAAACCCTGGGGGTATTCTCTTTGGGAAAATATTGTGAGGGAAATGGATGAGCTGTTTAAGGAAACAGGCGTACAAAATGCATATTTCCCGCTTTTTATTCCCATTAGTTTTTTAGAAAAAGAAGCCGAGCATGTTGAGGGATTCGCAAAAGAATGCGCCGTGGTAACCCATCATCGTCTTAAAAAAGGAGTAGATGGCGGCCTGGTCCCGGATGGGCTGCTGGGAGAGCCGCTTGTGGTTCGGCCGACCTCGGAGACCATTATCGGAGACTCCTTTTCAAAATGGATCAGCAGTTATCGAGATTTGCCGTTGCTGATCAATCAATGGGCAAATGTCGTCCGCTGGGAGATGCGGACGCGTATTTTTTTAAGAACCAGCGAATTTCTCTGGCAGGAAGGTCATACAGCTCATGCAACAAAGGAAGAGGCGCTGGAAAGAACCGAGCTCATGCTCGATATCTACGCCAAATGCGTGGAGGAGTTTCTGGCAATTCCTGTAATTAAGGGGCGAAAATCCGCTTCCGAGCGGTTTCCAGGCGCTGTTGATACGATGTGCATTGAAGCCATGATGCAGGACAGAAAGGCGCTTCAGGCCGGCACATCCCATTTTCTGGGGCAGAATTTTGCCAAGGCATCTGAAATTAAATTTCAGTCCGCCGAGAAAAAAGAAGAATATGCATGGACAACTTCATGGGGTTCGTCAACCCGCTTGATCGGCGGTATCATCATGGCGCATGGCGATGATGACGGTGTTATTCTGCCGCCAAGAGTGGCTTCCGCACATGCCGTCATTCTGCCGATTATCCGAAAACCCGAGGACCGGTCTTCGGTTATGACATTTGTGGATCAGCTGGCTTCAGAGCTGAAGTCACAAGCCTATCATTACCGAAAAATAAGGGTTGTGGTAGATGACAGGGACATCGGGGGGGCAAGGAATTGGGAATGGATCAAAAAAGGAATTCCGATTCGCATTGAAATCGGCCCGAAAGATATTGCCGGTCATTCCGTGTTTGTCAGCAGAAGGGATCGGCACCATAAAGAAAAAATGCCCATCGACAGGGATACGTTTGTGAAAGATTTTATAAATATGCTGGATGACATCCAGGAGACCCTGTATCAGCGTGCCTTGTCCTTTAGAGAAGAACATACCCGGATGATTCACGATACAAAGGATTTTTATGACTATTTTACACCCGAAAACAGCGAAAAACCGGAAATTCACGGGGGATTTGCTATTTCTCCCTGGTGCGGATCAGAAGTCTGTGAATCAAAAGTAAAGGAAGATTTGGGGGTTACCATACGTTGTATTCCCTTTGAAAGTGAAATTGAGGATAAGTCATGTGTCTGCTGCGGTAAATCAAAGAGTCAACCGGTTGTATTTGCAAAAGCCTACTAGATGCTGGTTTCAGGATGCTGGATCCTTGATACTCGATGCTGCCAGCATCCAGTATCTAGTATCCCATGTTTTAAACCCGGATTCCTCGGCATATCAGGGACTCCGCTTTAACCTGCTAGTACGAGATGAAAAGCTAGAGAATGATCAGAATTAGCGACATTGTTGACAGGGTATTGGCCTACAATCCTGATGCAAACACCGATATTGTCGACCGCGCATACATTTACTCCGCACGGGTTCATCAAGGTCAGATGAGACTGTCAGGTGAGCCATATCTATCTCATCCACTGGAAGTCGCCGGTGTGTTGTCGGAAATGAAGCTTGATCCTGAGAGCATTGCCGCCGGTCTGCTGCACGATGTCATCGAAGACACCAAAGCAACGCCGGAGGAGATCGAAAATATCTTCGGGCCGGAAGTAAAGCATATTGTTTCCGGCGTCACGAAGTTGAGTAACCTGCCTTTCGGCAGCAAACAGGCAAGACAGGCGGAAAGCATTCGAAAGATGCTGCTGGCGATGGCGGATGACATACGGGTCATACTCATTAAACTGGCTGATCGCCTCCATAACATGAGAACCCTTCAATTTCATAAAGAAAACAAACGCAAAGCCATCGCTCAGGAAACCCTTGATATTTATGCACCTATTGCCGCTCGGTTGGGTATTTATTGGATAAAAAATGAACTGGAAGACACCTCCTTTAAATATCTTCAACCTGAAGAGTATATGAAAATTGAAGGGCTCATCAGCAAGGGCAGAGCGGAGCGGGAAAAATATATAGAAGAGCTCCAATACTTTATCAAAAAGAAAATGGACGAAAGCAACTTGACGTGTGAAGTTTTGGGCCGCTACAAACATGTTTACAGTATTTATCAGAAAATGGTTATTCAGAATCTGAGCTTTGAAGATGTTTACGATATCATTGCCTTCAGAATCATTCTGGAGACCATTCCGCAGTGTTATGAGGCACTGGGCATTGTCCACTCACTCTGGAAGCCCATTGCCAAAAAATTTAAGGATTATATCGGGGTCCCCAAACCCAACATGTATCAGTCGCTGCATACCACTGTGATCGGTCCTTATGGCGAACGTGTGGAAATTCAAATAAGGACGCATGAAATGGACAGGGTCGCCAAATCAGGCATTGCGGCCCACTGGAGTTACAAAGAAGGCAAAAAAATAGACGATCAGATCAGTAAAAAGTTTTCATGGATTCAGAGCCTTGTTGAAAACCAGGCCGATTTTTTGGATCCTCAGGAATTTTTAGAAAATGTTCGCATCGATTTATTTCCGGATGAAGTGTACGTGTTTACGCCCCAGGGAGAGATAAAGTCATTGCCCAAGGGCGCCACACCGGTGGATTTCGCCTATTTGATCCATACGGAAGTGGGAAACCAGTGTACCGGTGCAAAAGTAAACGGCCGGATGATACCGCTGCGAAATGAATTGAGAACCGGGAATATTGTAGAAATTATAACATCCAAGGGCAGTCATCCCAGCAAAGACTGGTTGAATTTTGTAAAAACGGTAAAAGCACGATCGAGAATACGGCAGTGGATCAAAGACCAGGAAAAGGAACGCAGCCTTTCGCTGGGCCGTGAAATGTGCGAAAAAACATTTCGAAAATATAAACTTAATTTAAATACCCTGCTTAAAAGCGAAGAGATGAACCAGGTTATCGCGCATTTCGGGTTTAAAACGGTGGATGATTTAATCGCAAGCGTCGGCTATGGAAAGACGACGCCGATGCAAATTGCAAGAAAATTTGCTTCAGCATCTGAAACCGGAAGTGAAAATGAGTCTTTATTTAACAAAATCATCAGCCGTGTAAGAAAGAAAAAGCCCACAGCCGGTGTGCTGGTGAAAGGCGTGGATGATATTTTAATCCGGTTTGGGAAATGTTGCCGACCGGTTCCCGGTGATTCTATCACCGGCTATATCACCCAGGGACACGGCGTAACCGTGCACAGGAGCAATTGCACGAATGCTTTAAAAATGAGCACTGAGCGTCGAATCGATGTAATGTGGGATCAGGATACCACCGAAAGCTATCCGGTCAAGATTCGAATCAGTTCTATGGACAGGGTTGGGCTTTTAGCGGATATCGCTTCCTCCATCAGTAAAAACGGCGCCAACATTTTAAGCGTAAACACCGAAACCCGGGAAGATAAGACCGTCAATTCCTTTTTTACACTGGGCGTTGAAGATACCGAGCATCTCAAAAAGGTTCTGTCCGATCTTAAAAAGGTTAAATATGTGCAGGGCGTTAAAAGGATAGGTTAAATCGTGCCCCACCCACAACGGCTGATTTGCCTGATTCGCGCAAACGCTCACCTCAGTTCGGAATAATCTTCCGATATTGGCGGTTTTCAGAATTTTATCGGGATGATCGATACTGTCTGATATGACCCGATTCAAACGCTCTAAGCTGTAACCCTAACAATACGTCAAGCATTAAGGCGCTTTGACGACCCGACCGGATTTGATGCAGTTGGTACAGACAACCATCTTTTTTGTTTTGCCTTCATACAGGGCATGAACATTTTGCAGATTGGGGTTGAATCTTCTTCTCGTTTTATTGTGTGCATGGCTGACATTGTTGCCAACCAAAGGCTTTTTTCCACAAATTTCACAAACTCTTGCCATAATAATTTCTCCTTTTCCGGAAAACGCTTCACAGCCAAAACAAAAACTATTACACGAATATTTTACGGGTGTAAAGCGTTTTTACTCTTTTTTGTCTGATTTTTCCGTTTCTTTAGCCAGGGCTTCTTCACACAGGGGGATATATTGCGAGGCTTTTTTCGCGGTTTCAAACTCCGGATATGTTGATACAATGTGCTTGAATCGATATAAAGCCGCCTTATAGCGTTTGGTTCTGAAATAAAAATGACCCACAGAGAAGTCATGTTCGGCGAGGCTTTTTTTGCATAAAGTTATTTTTTCTTTTGCGTCTTGGGCATAAGCATCGTCAGGAAAGCTTTTTATCAGGCGTTCGAATACTTCCATCGCTTTGTAGGACATTGTCTGATCTCTTTCGGCGATACCCAAACGATTGAAAAAAGACAGCCCTATCTGGTGGATCACATAGGGTATGGATTCATTTTTAGGATGCAGCTCTTCAAACGCTTCATAGGCGACAATCGCTTCTTCATATTCCTTGAGGTGAAAATATGCGTCCGCAATTTTAAGCTCGGCAAGTTTTGCATGCTTGCTGAAGGGATACCAGTCTCGAACTTTTTCAAAATATTTTATTGCTTTTCTGTAATTTTCGTCATTGAATTCATCTATGCCGTTTTGGGCCAGCTCATGCACAGGTTTGTCGACATCTGGATCCATGTAAACGCATCCATGAAAGGACAGGCATGTGAAGACCAGCAAAATTAAAAAGAATTGTTTCATCGGGAATTATACTCAAAAGAAAATATTGATTCGAAGTACCTCGTTTGTTGAGAGACTCCCTGCAACGGCATAAAAACCGGCGGTGAAAAACGAGGTTCACCGCCGTTGCGACACCACCGTAACAAATCGTAAGCAGCCTGTATTAGACAACCTTGTTGATTGCTTCTTCAAGTTTGGTTTTCGCGACCATACCTGTAATTTGTTCCACAACATTCCCTTCTTTGAAAAAAATGAGCGTGGGAATTGCTTTAATGCCATACTTGCTGGGTGTTACCGGGTTGTTGTCCACATTGCATTTGGCAAATTTAATTTGATTTCCAAAGGTCTGGGATAACTCTTCCACGATAGGGCCGATAGCTTTGCAGGGACCGCACCAGGGTGCCCAAAAATCAACCAGAACCGGTTTGTCGGATTTTAATATCTCTTCATCAAAACTGCTGTCTTCAACTTCCAAAATGCCTTCAGCCATGATTTCGTATCCTTTCTAAATAATTAATACTCATAGCACTATAATAATAGGATGTGCCAATGTCAACCTAATGATGATAGCGGTTGTCAGATAGATGCTCCATTTGATTTTTATGACAAGCGCCATAAGGAGTTGTCTATGATCGATGGTTCGTATATACTGCCGGCAGCAGCCAACCATTCCAAATGGAGGAGCGTTCATGGGCGCTAAAATTAAAATCGGGGCACTGATATCCGGAGGGGGCTCCAATTTACAGGCCATTTTAGATGCCTGTAAAAATGGAATTATTGACGGTGAAGTTGTTTTCGTTGGCACTGACAATCGCCATGCCGGAGGGATCCTCCGGGCAAAAAAAAATGGGATTCCCACATTTTCCGTAGATTATACACACATCATTCAGGCGTATAAGCATAATCCGTCGCGCTTGCAGATCCCGAAGGATTTTAATGAACAAGAGATACGGCTCAAACTCAAAGGAATTTTAGATAGACGGGATGAAGAAAAAGCAGCCGTGTTCCTGAAAACACGCGCCATCGCAGAAGCGCAGTTACTCAAAAACATGGACGCATTTTCATTCGACTTGCTGGTGTTGGCAGGATTTATGCGATCATTGACGCCGTATTTTATCGACAGGATCAATCGCGCCCCGGAGGGTTTGCGTATTATGAACATACATCCAGCCCTGTTGCCCGCATTTCCGGGTGTAGACGGGTATGGTGATACATTTCGCTTCGGCTGTAAAGTGGGGGGGTGTACGGTACACTTTATTGATTATGGAGAGGACAGCGGGCCGATCATCGGCCAGTCGGCATTTAAAATTGAAGAAACAGATAGCATTGATTCCATAAGGGAAAAGGGATTGAAGCTTGAGTGGGAACTATATCCCAAGTGTATTCAGCACTTTGCACAAGGGCGCTTGAAAACTGAAAAAATAGCTTACCCGCTGAAAAATGGCCGGCAGTTTCAAAGAACCGTGGTCAGAATTTTAGCGCAAAAAAAGAGCAAAAAATCATGAAAGGGTTTTTACCATCAGCGGAATAGCCACCAGGGTTCCAAAGGTACTGCCGAGATTGGTAAACACCACGACGAGAAGAATTCGCGTTACCTTGTTTTTCCAGAAACCTTTGAGGGAAAGAATATCGTTAGGGAGGTTTTCAAAATCACGGACTTTGGGTTTGCTGGAGAATGCTTCTACCAGACCGGAAACCCATCCGGCGGCTATCATCGGGTTTAGCGACGTTAACGGGGCGGCCAGCACAGAAGCAATGATGGTAAAAGGATGAGCAAAGGCAATGGCGGCGCCGATGCCGGCCAAAACACCGTTTGCCAAAATCCACCACGCGAGCATGTTTTTTCCTGCGGTGAAGCCCCCTTGGAAAAAACCGAATATCAAAAGGAGCACAATAAATATTGGGATGAGCCACTTAAGAAAACTGAATGTTTTCTTTTTCGGCGGAATAATTTCAAGCGCTTCGATGTCTGTCTGCTGATTCCAGTAATTTTTGATGCCGGGGACATGCCCCGCACCGACGACAGCCACAATTTTTTTCCCTGGGGCGGATTTAATCTTATGGGCTAGGTAGCGGTCGCGTTCGTCAATAAGGATCTCTCTGAGAGACGGCAGAGATTTCCCCACTTCCGAGAGGAGTGAATGAAGTATATCCTCCTGCTTCATTCTTTCGACATCTTCTTCAGAAATATCCTCAACCCCGCCCAGAGATAAAGCGAGCTGAAAAATTATTTTCAGTTTGTCCCATAAACCCGTGACGCGCCACGTTCGGGACAGCGTCACCCGGATGTCCCTATCCGCGAGCACAATTTCCGCACCCACGCTTTCAGCGGTATCCATTGCTTGGATCATTTCAGCACCGGGCGTGATATCCAGTTTCTCGGCAATCCGTTTTTGAAAGGATGCCAGGAGCAGATTGGCCAGCAGGAGAAATGTTTTTTTCTCCTTGATCACGCTGATGATATTCATATTCTGCCATCTGTCTTTTCGGCGGATGGTCTGATAACGGGACTCACACAATTCAACGCACACGGCATCAGGTTTTTCTGCTTCAATCGTTGTTTTAACCAGGTCTACGCTTTCTTTTGAAACATGCGCCGTGCCGATTAAAATAATTTCTTTGTTTTCATGTGTTAAGCGGTGAATCATCAGTTGATGTTTAATATCCTCATCGTTTATTCAAATGCTCCCCGGATTGGTTCTCTGAAGGAAGCCGTCAAAATCAGCAGGTAAACATAGCACTTGTATGGCGTATGTCAATGCAATATATAGGGGCATGAATTCGTTAAGCATCAATCTTGCAGGAGG
>CAYTAQ010000009.1:0-47797 GCA_964435695.1 uncultured Desulfobacterales bacterium
CAGCAGGCCGCCGGGTTTGAGAATATGATATACTTCCTTTAAAAGCTGTTTCGGATCATGAACATGTTCGATGACATAAAACAGGGTTACGGCATCAAAACTGTTTTCCGGAAAGGAATTTTTTTCAAGCGGCCCTGCATGTATTTGAATCCCCAGTTCCCTTTGCGCATATTCCCTTCCCGACCGGGACACCTCTATCCCCTCCACCTGCCAGCCGCGCTGTTCCATTTTTTTTAGAAAGAACCCGTATCCGCAGCCGATATCCAGCAGCCGACGATCTTTTGCTTTGTGTCGGCGGTTAATCAAGTCTGCTGAACAGTCCACCACCGGCGCGATCATCTTTGACCAGCATTCTATTTCTTGAGGCGCAACAGGAAGATACGTATCATAAGATTGTAATAATGCCTTATTGGAAGATCGTGGGAACAATGAAACAAGACCGCACGCCCTGCATCGGCAGTACGTCCAAATTCCTTTACGATAAATGAGGCGGTAAGACGAGTTGCCGCATAACATGCATGGATCGAGAGCTTCTTTGAGTTGATGCTTGCTGTTTTTTTCCAAGCGCTATTCCAATCTCGATGTGATGCTGCTCTCGGCCGACAATTCAAGATTATTTAAAAACTGTTCAACCATCCTGTCATGCTTGCGTCTCACCTTTAAAAACCATGCCGCTTGCTTCATCAATCCTTTCGGCTCGACAATGATGGTGTGGCTGACGCGGGTCTTTTTTTCTGCTTCCTCCTCAAATTTCCAGATTTCCGTACCGCCTGAAAAAAAGCCGGTTTGAAATTTCAGCCGAATTATGTGATTCGGCTCGACAGCTTCAACCCGGGATATCCATTTTAATTTAAAAATATGCTCCACCCTGGTTTCAACGAGGTCCCCTGCTTTGTAGGGCGGAGGAGACAGATCCATCACGATGGTGCCGTCAGGGCACAACGCTTTCATACCCTCGGGCTGCGTCAGGATTTCAAATATGCGTTGGGCCGGCGCATCAATCATGCGAACGTGTTGGTTGACTTCACCGGAATAAGCATCATATTTTGAAGGTGAAACAGCATACGGGGATGAACAGCCCGAAAACACGAGCAGCATGAAAACACTGCCAATGACTATTTCACACCAATGATATTTTTTTGATTTTAACATCATCGCATTACATGCTATAGAAAGGTTCAAAAACCAAAGGGATTCTTAGTATAATAAGGCTTTGCTGTAAAGGTGTTTTTAACATGCGCAATCATCTACTGGACAGCCCGGTTTCCTATTACGCGATCTATGCCGTCTCAAGAATCCTGCCGATAAAAACCTGCCGCCGGATCGGGAGGGTGATTGCATTCGCCGTATACCTGTTTTCAAAAAAAGACCGAAACGGTCTTGCATATAATCTGTCCCTTGCGCTAGGCAAATCACCCCAGGATGATTCAATCAAAAAAATCATACGCAAAATATTCATGAATTATGGGGAATACATGGCCGACTTCTTTTTTTTGCCCCAACAACCACCGCACAAAATTCAGCAATCTTTCGCCTACTTAAAAGGTGAATCCATCATACAGAAGGCTTTGGCCAGAGGCAAAGGCGTCATATTGCTCTCCGCCCACCTTGGAAACTGGGAATTCGGGGGCGTCATGATGCGCTTATCCGACTATCCGCTGGCCGTGGTAGCCCTTCCCCACAATACCGCCGCAACCAATACCCTGGTAAACCGCTTCAGGGAAGAAAAGGGCATCCGCGTCATCGAGGTGGATGCATCGCCTTTTTCCTCCATCGCCATCTTAAACCATTTGCGCCAAAACGGCGTTGTGGCCATGATCGGAGACAGAGATTTTTTCGGAAATGGAAAACCAATTGATTTTTTTGGAGAAAAAATCCGGTTCCCCATCGGACCGGTTGCCGTCGCGCTGGCTTCAGGAGCAGCCATTATCCCGGCGTTTGTCTTAAAACAGCCGGATGGAAGATACTTCGGCATCCTTGAAAAGGAAATATCCCTCTCAAGAAACGGCAATAGGAAAGATATGATTGAAAAAAATCTTGTTAAGATTGCCCATGTATTTGAAACCTACATTCGCCGCTATCCGGATCAATGGTATACACCGGATCCGATTACCGGGACGGACGCCGGATGAAATTATCCCTGATTTCACCCAAATGGCCGGATAAGTCTCTTTGGGGACAAATCTTTTTTCGGTTTCCTTATTTATCCCTAACCATGCTGGCCGGCATGACAGACGATACATGGGATATCACCCTCATCGATGAAAATATCCAGCCGGTTAACTATGACTCCCGACCGGATCTTGTCGGCATTTCCCTCATGACACCCCTGGCCAAAAGAGGCTATCAAATTGCCGATGCATTCAGAAAACGTAACATTCCGGTTATCTTGGGCGGTATCCACCCGACCATGGTGCCGGATGAGGCAAGATTGCATGCCGATGCCATCGCGCTGGGCGAAGCCGAAACCACCTGGCCGAAGGTACTGGCCGATTTCAAATCAGGCAACCTCAAACCACGGTATCAGTCATCCGGTTTTCATCCCCTGGACAACATGAAATTCCCGAGGAGAGATCTGCTAAACCGCAAAAAGTACTTCTTCATCAATACGGTTCAGACCACCCGGGGGTGCCCGTTTGATTGCGAGTTCTGCTCGGTTACCGTCTTTTACGGCCGAACTTACAGAACCCGGCCCGTTGCGGACGTTGTGAGGGAAATCCAAGCCATCGGCGGCGGACACATCTTTTTTGTGGACGATAACATCGTGGGGCGACCGGATTATGCAAAAAAGCTCTTTCGCGCATTGAAACCATTGAAAATCAAATGGTTCAGTCAGGCCTCCTTGAACATTGCAAAGGACAGAGAACTTTTAAACCTGGCCAGGGAGAGCGGTTGCGGTGGCCTGTTTATCGGATTTGAATCCCTCTCACAGGAGACGCTGAAAGCACTCGGGAAATCGGCCAATCGTGTAAAAGAGTACCGGGAGTCAGTGGAGGCGCTGCATGATCATGGTATCGGCATCCAGGGATCCTTTATTTTCGGAACAGACAATGATGATGAAACCGTTTTTTCGGATATCTTGAGATTCACCGAAAAAGCCCATATTGAAGCCGCCATCTTTTCGGTTTTAACGCCATTTCCCGGCACGAAAATCTTTGAGTCAATGAAAGCGTCGCAGCGAATCCTTCATATGGACTGGGATCTGTATGATATGAATCATGTGGTATTTAGACCCCGGAAAATGACGCCGTCGCGATTGCAGGATGGACTGATGTGGGCTTATAAAAGACTTTATGGGTATCCGTCCATTTTAAAAAGGCTATTCCCCTTTAAAAGAGGTCCGATATTCTTTGGTGTTCAGAATATCGGTTTCAGACAGGCATGGAAAAAAACAAATATATCCTTTCACGAACCCATGGTTTGATGGATCTTGGGTGGCTTTCTGTCCTGGCAATCGCCATCCTTGTATGGCACCCATGTCTTCCTGTTGCCAATGCCGAATCCATTGAAACAGAATTGTCCCTGGAGCGGGTACTTTCGAATGTCAAAAACAGTGAACAACACCTGAAAACATTCAGCGCATCGTTCAAACAGACCCAGAAGAATCATCTTCTGGTGAATCCCCTTGTTTCTCAGGGATCGATGTTCTATGACCACGCCGGAAAACTCCTTATGAAATTTTCCAACCCGGAAACATTCATCCTGCTGATAAGGGACCGGGTCATGATCATGGGAGATCCGGTTGCGAAAACCTTTAAACAAAAAACCTTCCCAGGACGTGAGGCGTTGCTGAAACGTTATGTGGACACGGAACAACCTGTTGAACTTTTAAAAGAAAAATATGACATCCGATTCGCCAAGGACTTCGCCGGCACTGACTGTCAACTGGATCTGGTCCCCAAAAAACGAACCCGAAAAATGCCGTTTCAATCCATCCGGGTTACAATAGACACACGGCTGTGGCTCCCGAAAGATATCCGGTTGGAAGAACCGAATAACGACTATACCGAGTTTGAATTGTCCTATCTGACGATTAACGATCCCTTGCCTGAAGACATATTTAACATTGACATGCCTCCAAAAGAAATGGATGACCCATTTGAGCCCCATCGATAAAAACCCTGTCGGATTTCTTTTTCCCGGCCAAGGCCCCCAGAAAATCGGCATGGGACGTGACTTGGAAACCAATTTTCCATTGGCGTCGACGCGTTTTGATGAGGCAGGCTGTCAGCTGGGATTCTCCATTCGCGATCTCTGCATGAAAGGCCCGGAAGCGCGGCTGAATCAGGATGTCAACGCACAGCTTGCCCTGTATACCATCAGTTGTATCATCACGGACATCCTGAAAAATGAAAATATTTCTCCCCGTCTATGTACGGGCTACAGTTCAGGGTTCTACGCTGCCGCCTATGCTGCAGGCTGCTTCGATTTTACGACCGGACTCACCCTTGTAAAGGATGCCGGTGAAATTCTGCTTGAGGAAGGGAAACAAATAGACGGCGGCATGGCGGTTATCTTCGGTCTTCCGGCCGAACATGTGCGCAACATCCTAAAGAAAGAAAAACAGGTTGAGATTGCCATCCTGAACACATCACGGCAGATCGTCATTTCAGGAATCAATGCCCGGATCAAGAGTGTTATGGATGTCGCCGTCAAAGAAGGTGCGCTCGACGCACATCCATTGCCCGTTGCCACAGCTTACCACTCCCGCTTCATGGCACCTGCAGGACGACGATTTCTGAAGACAATGAAAAACAAGACCTTCAGCGCGCCGCGTATTCCGCTTTTTTCCTACACCACCCTTGCTCCTATTGCTGACGCGGGTTCCCTTTGCGAAGCAATGGCCGGCCAGCTCAGCCGCCCTGTTTTATGGGTTGATTTGATAAAAAAATTACGTCATAAGAATGTAAGGCAAATGGTTGAAATAGGCACCGGTACCATGCTTAGCCGTACGATCAGATGGATAGACCGAACCATTGCCATGATGAACACGGACACTGCCGACAGCGTCAAGCGGGTTATCAAGGAATTGGCCTAAGCCCGAATTTTTAAACAAGAGTTCAATTGCATAATATTTATTTCAAAAATGCTTTGTGAAGGACCTATTATCACGAACGCGCAGCGCAGGCGCTTGCGTCACGTGAGCACGAAAGGACGAAATCACGAAAAAGAAATAGAAAAATTTCGTGTTTTGGTGATTGATTTTATTTTTTGGTTTTTTCACTCGAATCCTTGGCCCCTGGATCCCTGGAATCCTGGTGGCATTGTGCACCATAATCAGAAACTACGACGTATGAACCTATTGATAGAACAAACGGTTTTCTAGCGCCTTATGACCAACACATTTTGCGATCAAACCGCTATCAAAAAAATTATTCCCCACAGAGATCCTTTTTTATTCGTCGACAGCGTGCTCTCTTTTCACTCCGGGAAAACGCTTGTTGCAGAAAGATTTTTGTTTGCAGATGAATATTTTTTTAAAGGACATTTTCCAGACAAACCGATCATGCCAGGTGTGCTGGTAACAGAAGCGCTGGCCCAGGCAAGCGGCCTGCTGCTGGGGCTTACGCTGCAGGAAATGCAAGCATCCATTGCTCCCCGGCATCAAAACTTATATCTGGCAAGCGCCGACATGAAATTTTTATCCCCGGCCGAACCGGGAGAAACATTGTGCCTGAAATCGACCTTAAAAAAGCAGTTCGGCAATCTTACACTTTTTACCGTCAGTGCAACGGTAAAGGATCGCCCCGTTGCGAAGGGAACCCTTGCGCTGGGCATGGCCCGTGCACAAACCTGACACAGGGGTTTTGGGCAAATGGTATCCTTGAATGAAAATGTAGAATATTGTTACCGAAAAAATCAACCGCTGCAGGTTCGCAAAGTCAGCGGAATAAAAATCCGGCATTGCGCGCGTTTATTTACTGCGCTATATTTAAGAATATGCCTTGTGCCAAGCCCGAATTACATATTACGCTGAGTTCAGTGGAACGCGACAGGGAGGAAACGGATGAAATCGAAGCTATCCATTATTTTTGTAACAATTTTAATGCTGTTGGTCACTTCATTTCTGCATGCTGAAACGATTGATGGCGATGTAACGGTTCAGGCGGAAGGCCTTGGTTCCTCCAAAGAAGGTGCCTTGCTTCAAGCCAAACGAAGTGCGGTTGAAAAAGGCATCGGAACCTTCCTGATATCCCAAACCGAAATAAAAAACTTTGAACTTCAAAAAGATATTATCCTGACTAAAACCATGGGATCCGTCAAAAAATACAGCATTTTGCAAGACAAGCAGTCAAACGACGGCTCTTTTTTTATCGAAATCAGCGCCCTTGTTTCCCTGTCGGATATTAAAGCGGATCTTGCCGCCCTCAAAATTCTGCTGGAATCCATGGACAAACCAAGGATGATGGTGCTGATTCAGGAGGAAGGTGGAAAAACAGCGGAAAACACGATCATCGACTATCTAAAGGAAAAAGAATTTGATCTGGTTGATGCGGCAACCGTAGCGGCACTTATGAAAAAAGGCGATGACTTCATCGACCGCGCGGTTAAAGGCGACGCTACTGCTGCTGCCCAAATCGGTGCGGAAAACGGAGCTGAGTTCGTTATCGTCGGTTCAGTCGCCAAAAGCCTAAAAGAAACCCAACTGCTCAGCGAATCCGGTATGATATCCGGTCAGGCCAGCATTTCGGCAAAAGTCATCAATTGTTCCAACGGAAGACTTGTCGCTTCCAACTCAGCTTCTGGCGCTGCTTACCATGTATCCGGGAAGGTCGCCATGGCCAATGCTACAGCCGCGGCAGCAGAAAAGCTCATGGATCGAAAGCTTTTTGAAACCATCGTCTCAACCTTTCAAGACATGGTAAACAATGGTATCCTACTGGATGTTCTGGTTAAAAACGTACCGAACTTCAAAACGCAAAAAACCGTCACGGAGCTGCTAACCGGCCTGCCGAATGTTGTCTCCGTCTCCAAAAAATCTTTTGGAAACGGACAGCTCCAGCTTGCAGTCCGGTTTAAAGGGAATGCCGATTCATTTAGCGAATCTGTTGATGGAAAGACTGCTGCCGATAAAGTTTTATCCGTAACAGACGTTGCATCAAATCGGATTGTTGTTGTGATGGAATAAGAAGATCAAATAGAAATATTAATTCATTAAAACATAACGGTGACCAATATGAAAAAGCTGATCATTATCTTCTTTCTCCTGCTCCTTGCCATGTCCATTTCTCCGGCAAGTGCGGCAGATTTTCAAAAATCAAAAATTGCGGTGCTCGACTTTCAGATGCAGGGCAAAGAATATGAGAATACCGACATGGGTTCCATCGTGGCGGAGTGGTTGATAACGGCTCTTGTCCACGAGGGAAGGTTCGATGTCGTTGAAAGGCGTCTGTTAAAAAAGATCCTGACCGAGCACCAGCTAGCCATGTCCGGTGTGGTGGATGATAGCAGCATCTCCGAGCTCGGCAAGATTCTCGGCGTGAAAATCATCATATCCGGAGCGGTATTGCATTTTCAAAACGTCATTGAAGCGAATGCCAGAATCATTGATGTGGCCAACGGATCCATTATCGCGGCTGAAAGCGTTAAAAGCACCACAGCTAGCCGGCTGGAAGAATTGGTCGTGGAAATGGCTGCAAAAATCATTAAAGATTTTCCTTTGGAAGGGTATATCGTCAGTAGACAGGAAAACAAGGTCGCCATCGACCTGGGCCGTCTTGCGGGTGTGAAAGAGGGGATGCAGTTTATATCCTTTAAGGAAGGTAATGTGATCAAACACCCAAAAACAGGAGAAGTCCTCGATGTTGAGACCATCGAAACCGGAAAATTGCAGATCACCATGGTCCATGATAACATCGCTTATGCGGATGTCATCGAGGAATCGGATCAGGAACCCATTAAATACGGTCAAATGGTAAAAAGTGTTTCTCTAACATCCCAGCCCATCGGAAAATATGCGCACGAAACCCCTCAAAAGCAAACAGGCGCCTATGGGGAGCTGGCTGAAATCGACCCGTTGATCGAGGGCGTCCGGCAGTTAAAAGAATCCAACAACCCTCAATGGAAAATTAATTATAAGATGCTGTTCAATAAGTTGGAAGTCATCTATGCAAAAAATCCTACGTCTCCGGAAGTCTTTTTCTACTATGCAAAGGCGTGTGAGGCCGGCGGAGATATTAGAAAGGCCAACAAGTATATTGAAAAGGCAGTTTACTATGACCCCAAGTATATTGAAGCGTTTGAATTCAGGGGCGATATGAACTACAATTACGGAAAAACCACCACTCGAGAGAGAACCAAAAGAAAACTGGCCTCCTTGGCACAACTGGACTATGAATCGGCCGCCGGCATCAATCCCGATATCAATTACCAGGCCATGATGTATTACAAAATCGGAAAGGTTCACCAAGAACTTTCGGGTGATATGACCCTGGCTGATCAGTACATGCAAAAAGCCATTTCCACCGCTCCAGGAAGTGAGGCGGCAAGAATGGCCAGGGCCCAATAGCCGTTTGGCCCGTGAGCGCTTTCGCCCGGAATTTCAAGGTTAGCAATTTTGCCGCTGCCATATCTGATATCTTCGAATCAATGCATAGGCCTGCATGGCCCGCTCCGCAGAGTCAAAAAACGGAATATCGGCTTCGCAGAACCGCCTGGCCAAACTCTCGTCAAAACCGGGAATTTTCACCATGAGCAGTGGTTTTTGAATTTTCTGCCGCATCTTGATAAATCCCGCTGTATACCGGTCATTGATTTCCGGACTCAATCCGGCACCGATAACGACCAGTGCATCAACACCCGGATCCTGTGCGGCAATGATAGCGGCTTCAACATAGATGTCGATGTCAAGCGACGGCAACAGGCCCACATCGATGGGATTTCTGCAGCTTGTTCCTGTTGGTGGAATGATCCGGGCCAATTTTGATTGTGTTTCAGGCAACAATTCGGCCAATTTAAGGCCAACATTCCCGCATGCCTCTGCAGCAGACACGGCCAGCCCACCCGGACCCGAGACAATCGCCATGCGATCGCCCGCCGCCGATGAGATCATTGAGAATGCCATCAAAGCATCCAGCCAGGCCTCAAATCCGGCAACCGGAACAGCGCCTCCCTGTTTCAAAACCCCACGCCATATCTCTACGGCCCCGGCCAACGCACCGGTATGGGAAGACGCCGCATGGGACCCTTCTTTTGTCATGCCCACTTTCCATAGCACCACCGGTTTCACTCGGGAGACATCCCTGAGAGATTTCAAAAACAAAGGACCGTCTTTGATACCCTCGATATACGCCCCAATGACAAGTGTTTCGGGATCGTTGCCGAAATAGGCGAGAAAATCTGATGCCGAAAGATCGCATGCATTTCCCAGGCTCACCATTTTGCTGAAATAGACCCCTTTGTCAGAGGCTACCCTCCCCAAAATATTGGTAAGCGAACCACTGTTGGAAATAATACCCACCGGCCCGGGCCTTCTCGAAAGCTGCGGGAAAAATGACAGCCCGGTCCGTGTTGCATGCAACCCCATGCCGTTCGGTCCGATCAGCCGCATCCCCTTTGCACGAGCCACCCGCAGGATCTCTTTTTCCATTTCAATCCCCGCCTGCCTGCCGGTCTCCTTATATCCTGCGGTAAACAGCACAGCCCCCTTTACACCTTTATCCGCACAGGCTCTTACTACCGGCAGCGCCTGATCGCTGGGTACCAGGATAATCGCGAGGTCTACAGGACCCGGGATCGCCTCTATGCTGGGATAAGCTCTGATCCCATCAATCTCGCTTGCGTTCGGGTTCACCGGATAGATCTTCCCCGAAAACTTCTGATCTAAAAGTGCCATGAGAAAAATCTTACCGGTTTTCATACCCCTGGGCACACCCACAATGGCGACCGATTGTGCATTGAACAGCGATTCAATTTGCGAAATTGTTGTTTCTATTGATTCCATTTAGTCTTCTTCCGGTTGGTGTGTTTGGTATTTTGTGTTTGGTGTTTGGTGTTTGGTGTTTTCCCGTTCCCACGCTCAGCGCGGGAATGCACACGGCCCCTTTTCTAATTATCAATTGTCAATGACGTAAAAAGAACGAACAAGCATGGGAATGAGAAAAGCCCATCTTAAAACTTAACACCTAAAACCTGAAACCATTCTAGTCCGGCAGCATCCCTCGAATTTTCATGCTTTCGCCGTCCGTCCAAATCCGGACAGCGCCGTGAATATCCGTCCGATAAACGCTGCAGTCCATTGCCTGATAACGTTTCAGGACATTTGCATGGGGAAATCCGAATCTGTTTTTCCATCCGGCGGATATAATCGCCGTCTGAGGATCGACATGGGACAGAAAAAGCGGCGTACTGGAAGTAGCGCTGCCATGATGCGGAACCAGCAGCACATCGCTCTTGAGCTCCCCGCCGTTTGAATCCACAAGCGCTTTTTCACCCATTGCCATAATGTCTCCCGGAAAAAGAAATGTGTGCTTGCCGAAAACAACTTTCAGCACGATGGAATTGTTATTTAAATTCCTCCAGCCTTCATATTTGTTTCTAAAAATAAAATCATTTTCCGGATGAAGTATTTGCAGATCCACATGGTTGATGGTGAAATTCCGTTCCAATGCCTGGAACCCTGGATGCGCAACGCCATTCTTTTTAAGCGTTGAGATAAACTGCTTAAAACCCTTTGTACGTGAATGCTCATGATTGGTGATCGCCTGCTTGACATTAAAATGCTCGGCAATATATATCAGGCCGTTTAAATGGTCACTGTTCGCGTGAGAAAGCAAAATAGTATCAATGGTCTTAATTTTTTTGCGCCACAGGAACGGGGCGATAATTATCTCACCGGTATCGAAAACCGCATTGTCTGAAAATCCTCCGCCGTCGACCAATAGATTATGACCTCCCGGCAGCTCCAACAGCGCTGCATTTCCCTGGCCCACATCAAGCACCGTAATCCGCAGATCTTTGTGCCAATACCGTGTATGGACCCAGTAAAACACATCAGCGCTGAATGCAATGGCAGCGATAACGAAGACTATTGCGGCCGTCCGCACGCGATTCTGCTCATTGCCGATATCGCCCTCCGCGGTTCGAAACTTTATGGCAATCCAATTGAACAGTGCCCACAACATAAGATACGCCAGGCATATCTCAACTATGCTCGGTGTAACGGTTTTGACCGCTGCGAATGAAAGCTCTGAAAAAAAGGTGACCATATGGATGCTTTTCTCAAGAACCGCAGCGCTTATTTTCATACACCAGAAGGCTGCTTCAGAACTGAACATATATAAAAAAACGGATGTCAGGCCGACGGGAACGACGATAAAACCGATGAGCGGCACCATAATCAAATTGACAAACAGACCGATCAGCGAAATCTGATTGAAATAGTGCATGACCAGAGGAGCGGTACCGACGGTTGCAAAAAAGGTCACCAACGCCATGGTCAGCAGCTTTCCAAATAATTTCGAAATGTTGCTCCCTCCTTGCGGTACCTTTCTGCGAGCATAAGAGAACCCGTATACAATGGAGAGAACCGCTGCAAAGGACAACTGAAATGATATGGAAAAGAGGGACGGCGGATGCAGTACGAGAATGATCATTGCGGCGACGGCAATGGTGTTGACCAGATTCTGATCCCTGTCAAGCAGAAACGCCAGCAGAAAAACACTTACCATAATAACGGCCCGCTGGGTGGACGGTGACATACCGGCAAGCATCCCATACGCCAGGATGGGAAAGAAAGAGAAAATTGCCGCCGCTTTTTTGGACCATCCCAACCATAAAAGCGGCCGTATAAAGGAGACAAGCCATCGAATAATCAAAAATGTGGTGAAGGCAACAATGCCGATGTGAAGGCCGGAAATCGCCAGCAGATGACTGATCCCGGTCCGATTGAATGCATCCCGCAGCGACATGGGGATTTGAGTTTTATCGCCGATGAGCAAGGCCCTTAACACGGCCCTGACATTATCTCCATCCATTTTTCCAGTGGCAACGGACCGATCGATGAGATCTGAAATCTCTGCTCGATAGTGGTCCATCACCGCAACCCCGTGTGTGCCTGTTTCCGTGGAAAGAACTGAAATTTTGTTTGATTGCGTATGTGCGCGCGCCCATATGTTTTTAAATGCCATGGTTCTTTGATAATCAAACCCGCCCGGGTTATTAAAATTTCTGATGGATCTGATTTTGCCGTAAAAGGCGATTTCATCCCCTTTCCTCAATCGGATTGCGTCACCGGAAACCGTGACACGTATTCTTCCGCAAACGGATAGCGGTGAACCGTTCTTTGTGATTGAATTCATGAGAAGAATAAACCGGGTTATATGCTGACGATCCACAGGCGTTTCATCGATGATGCCGCTAATCATATAATGGCTGTCATCGGTTAAATGAATGACGTGGTTATCCGGAAATAGGGGCGATACCCACGGCTGCAACGCTATGTAACCGGCTGAGAAAAAAAGCACCAAAGAAAGAAGCATGGAAAAAATTTGTTTCAGGAAGAGACCGATAAGAGCAATAACTGACGCCAGCATCACGATGATAGCCCCCGTCAGGTAGCCGGGGAACTTATCGGCCAAAATGATGCCGGCTATCATGGCCAGCAACAAGGGAATGAAAGGCCGGAAAACAGTTCTTTCTGAAATCATAAGGTTTTTGGGATCTTCTTGCATATAGTTGACCGACCGGCATTTTATTCGCTGCCATTCATCATGCAAGGATGCAAGGATTCGAGGATTCAAGGGTTCGAGTGAAAAACAAAAAGGTGTTAAGGGGTACGGAACACTTGAATCCTCGACCCCTCGATTCCTCGAATCCTTTTATTACACCTTTACCCGCTTGATAACCGCGCCCAACTGTGTCAGTTTTTTTTCAAGCGCTTCATATCCCCTGTCCAGATGATAAACCCTATTCACCTCAGTGGTTCCCTTGGCCACCAGCCCTGCCAGGACCAGGGATGCACTGGCTCTCAGGTCCGATGCCATCACCGGTGCACCGTAAAGGAACGGAACCCCTTTTATCAAGGCGGTATTTCCGGATATGGTAATATCCGCGCCCATTCGTTTGAGTTCACTCACGTGGATGAAACGATTTTCAAAGATGGTTTCAGAGATGATGCTGAGTCCTTGGGCTATCGACATCAGTACCATAAACTGCGCCTGCATATCTGTCGGAAACCCTGGGTATACCAGCGTTTTGACATCTACACTCGAAATATCCTCGGGCCCGGTTATCCGAATCGTTCGCTCATCCAATTCAATTTTTGCACCGGCGAGCCTCAGTTTGTGAATAACGGCTTCCAGATGACCCGGGTCGCAATCGTTCAGCGTTATATTACCGCGGGTCAATGCGGCGGCGGCCATTAGCGTTCCGGTTTCTATGCGGTCGGGGATAATGGATACAATCACCGGTTTTAGGGATGAAACACCATGGATGGTGAGAACGGATGTACCAATCCCCCTGATATCGGCGCCCATCTGATTTAATACGTCAGCAAGCGCCACAACTTCCGGCTCCCGCGCTGCATTGCGCAATACCGTCGTCCCCTTGGCCAGCACAGCCGCCATCATCAAATTTTCCGTTCCGGTGACGGTTGGCGTGTCCAGGTATATTTCGCTCCCCTTCAGACGGGGAGCCGTGGCTTCAACATATCCGTGCTTCAACTCAATCTTTGCCCCAAGACGGGCCAATCCCTTTAAGTGAAGATTAATGGGCCTGGCACCGATGGCGCAGCCGCCGGGCAGTGAAACTTTGGCTTTTCCGAGCCTGGTCACCAGAGGCCCCAATACCAGTATGGACGCCCGCATTTTTCGTACCAGATCGTAAGGAGCTTCGAAATTATCAACGCCGCCGGCATTAATTTGAATCACATCCCCCTTGGAAGAGATATCGGCGCCGAGGTTCGACAGCAGAATTTTGGTGCTCTCAATGTCCATCAGCTGAGGTACGTTCGAATATATATTCAACCCCTCCGTGAGCAAAGAAGATATGAGTATCGGCAAAGCGGCATTCTTTGAACCGCTGATTTTGACCTCCCCTTTGAGCCTGTGTCCGCCTTTTACGACAATCTTGTCCATATTTAAAATTTCTCCGAAATTTTAAATTAAAAAGCGCCACCCCGGGTCAATATGAGGGAAGCGCTTTGATTCATACGATACAAGTGAATGTTTAGTGATGGCTGCCTTTTCCTTTATAGGTGTCTACAACCGCCTTTATGATACAATAAGTCATCCCCATACCGATAATTGACATTGCATACCATAGACCACCATGGAAAACCATATGGCTCATATCCCATAGCCACTCAAAACTAATATAAGGAAACATGCTTATCCTCCTAACGCCATACATAAGCCACCGGCCCTGGCCGGTGTCACTGATGATAGTTTATGCTTCTGCCGGTGTGAGATCACCTTCCGGGGCAGCTTCTTGGGTTTCTTCTTCGACTGTTTCCGCTTTTTCAACCGGCGGTTCGGATTCCTCTATCGGGTTTAGTTCGGCTTCCTGAGGAAAAATCGGCAAATAGCGGTAAGAAATCATCACCAGAATGACGCCGTATGCAACCGGAAGAATCGTTGTCGCAATTTCCTGCCAGCTTGGAAAATAGCTGAACCAGTCTTCAAACGTCATTACCGGAACCGCCAGAACCTGAAGCACCATGGCCCATCGATTTAGCAATACGCCGATGGTAGCGAGTATGACCGCAGTCCACAGCGCAGTCTGATTCTTACGACCTTTATCGCTAATCAGAATAGCCGCAGGCAGAATGCCGCAAACCCCGACTTCGGCAATCAATATCCAAATACCGTAGACGGACCCCGGGTTGTTGGAATAGAAATCCATGAGTGTAAATCCCATGGAGGGCGCCGTAACTGCAGCCCAATACCAGGTATCGATGATCTTCGCAACCACGTAGGTTGCCATCATCCAGCCCGCGATCTTGGCCAATAGTTCTATGACGTTGTCTTTGACCAATTTTTTGCCGGTAATCTTCTCGGTCAGTTTCGTAATAAAGATGGTAAAGCACGGTCCATAGGCTGCAGCCGACCATGTAAAGAGAAAAAAGGTAAACGGCCATATGAAAATATGTTCCCGAAATCCGAAGGGCCTGCCGAACAGAACACCGGTCACACCGCCCAGGGATCCCTGATGGAAGAAGGAAAGAAATGCTCCGGTGGCGGCAAATACCGCCATGATTTCATGCATATTGTGGGACAGGTTGTGAAAAAACGGCACACGGTCAACCTGTCGGTTTTCAAGGATCAGCGGTAAATATTCGATACAAAGAACGCCAAAATAACATGTCAGGCAAAAAGCCACTTCCGTCAGCATGGAATGAACATTGGCGTGCCAAAAAATAAACCAGCCTCTCAAGGGTTGGCCAATATCGATGGCGAGAATGAGGAGTGCCGAACTGTAGCAGATAAATCCGATCAGCACGGCATAATTAATGATATTTTTGAGTTCATCCTTGCCAAAGATATATCGCAAAAGGCCGGTAAAAAAAGCACCGCCGCCAAGGGCAATGACACCCAAATCCGCCCAGATCCACATTGCAAATCCATAGGCATTGTTCATGTTGGTCTGGTTTAAGCCTTTGACCCAAACCAAGAGCATGGCAAAGACGCCCCATAGCAATACCGCGCCTACGATAACGATTCCCAGACCGAATTGCCATATGGGACAGCGTTTAACTCCTTTGGGTATTAATGCAGAATCCATACGTTAAATGCTCCTCATCATTGAAAGTTATTTTCCGCTTTAAATCGCTCACGAGTGGCCACCGGCTTCTTTTCCATTCTTCAAATAGTTGTCACCGGCTTTTCTTACCCATTCGCGGCTTGAAAGATAATATACTTTGGGATTGGTCCCCAATCTTTCAAGCAGCCTGAAGGCTTCGGGGTTTTTCGGTCGCCCTGCGTGACGGTTATCAGGCCGGACGATCTGATGAACTTGGTGTTCCGGATTGTTCAAATCTCCGAATACAATGGCCCCCGCCGGACATGCCTGTGTGCAGGCCGTCTGATAGGCTCCCTCTTCGAGTTCCTTGTTTCCCTCATAGTGTGCTTTTTCCATGGCGGTCTGATAGCGGTGAAAACAAAAGCTGCACTTCTCAACGACACCTCTCATACGCACGGAGACATCCGGATTCAGAGATCGTTCCATACCCTCCGGCCATACCGGGTCCCACCAGTTGAACACACGGGCATGGTAGGGGCATGCAGCCATGCAGTAACGGCATCCAAAACACCGCGTATAAATCTGACTGACGATTCCGCTGAGTTTGTCGTAATCCGTAGCCGTCGCCGGGCAAACAGATACGCACGGCGAATGGCCGTTATGTCCTTCACAGTGCATACAGGGTCTCGGAATATAACATATGTCCGTCTCAGGAAACGGCTTTCCGTTGGTCATTTTGAATACACGCATCCACGCCGTACTGAGCAGTTTGTCCGATTCATCTTCCCGGAAGGGAACATTGTTTTCAGACATGCAAGCCACCATACAAGCGCCGCAACCGGTGCATTTGTCCAGGTCTATCACCATTCCAAATTTTTTGGCTTTATTCTGCGTAAGTGCTTCTTTCATCTGAACCTCATTTTAAACGTTAGGCTTTTGCCAGCTTTGCTCGAATTCCCCAGGCTGCATCCAATCCGGAAGCCTGATCTTCCACCGGGCCGATAAGTGTATTAAAATTGACGCCTTTTCCCGAAATATATTTATCTTCAGTGGCATGACCCAATCCTCTCGGCAGTGCGATAACACCCGGCATAATACCATCATACAGATGGATTTTGACCTCGGCTTCGCCCTTCGGCGTTGTCAGTTTCGCGGCTTTTCCTTCAGAAAGTCCAAGACTCCTTGCGGTTTCGGGATTGATCTCCACCAATACGGATTTCCCCTGCAAAACAGTGTCATCCACAGTTTTTACGAGAAAAGGCGGGTCGCTGATGAATCCGTTTGCCAGACGCATGGAATCGTAGGGGATCAGAATCAGCGGATATGCAGCTTTATCGCCTTCGGCCGGTAAGGCGGTGTATCCCGGTGAAAGATCCATGGATTCGTTTACGAACTCAAACTTTCCGGATTCAGTTTCAAATGCATCACCCCACGCAGCCGGTTGAAATTCTGAATCTACCCAATAACCATCTTCATTCAGGGAGTCCCATTTATCCCCAAGTGTTTCTTCAAGGCAGGCTTCAAAATTGTCCCATGGAAATGCATCTGCAACAGAACCGCCGATTTCCTGAGCCAAACTGATGACGACATCCCCCACATGCTGCGTGTCGAATATCGGATAAACCACCGGTCTTGCCAAACCAAGCATGGGCGCTGTAAGACCGGCGGTTACGGGAACATCCTCATAACGTTCCAAATAGACATGGTTGGGCAGAACAAGATCCGCATTCATTGCGGTTTCATCCATGTAGGAAGAAAAGCTGACGACAAAAGGAATCTTGTCGACAGCCGCCTTAAAGGCTTCGGCGCCCGGCATCGAATAGATCGGATTTGCGCCGTATACAAAAAGCGCCTGCATCGCATAATCCCGGCTCGACGCCACCGCGTCGGCAAATCGATTCAAGAGGGATTGCGTCATTGGAAATTTATCACTGCCCGCACCATCGATTCGGGGTTTCCGGAGGCTTTCTTCTGCAATACTGTCCTGATTCGTCTCCGGCCAATCAATATAAGAAGGTTTGGAAACAGCCGATACGCCGCCGGGTTGATTGATATTGCCCACCAACGCATTCAACGCATGAACGGCCATGGCCTCATTCAAGCTGATGGGGGTATCCCCCTGACCTCTGCCGCAAATGGCCAATGGATGGGAGGCTTTGGCAAAATCCCTTGCCAACTGCCCAATAAAGGATGCATCGAGACCTGTTATTTCAGCTGTTTTTTCAGGGGTGTAATCATTGAGCACATGTTGCTTCCATCCATGAAAACCAGTGGAATGGTTTTGGATAAATTCATCGTTAAATAAGGATTCCTTGATAATCACATGCGCCATCCCCATTGCCAGAGCGGATTCCGTGCCGGCGTTGATGGGAACCCATTGATCTGCCTTGGCAGCGGTATTGGAGAGCCGTGGTTCGACCTGAACCACCGTTGCCCCGTTGTCCTGCCAAGCGCTGTTGGCCCTGAATGCCCTGACCGGCGACCCCCATCCCTCGATAATGCCGCTGCCGAAACTTAAAATGTAATCCGCATTCTCAAGATCGAATCCTACTGAGGCCTGCACGCCATGCATCACCTGCACGGCAAGCTCAATTGAATCTTGAGCCGACGGCATCACCATCACATTCGGAGAACCAAATGCCGCCATCAACCGATCGAACAAAGCGGAAACAATCCCATACCGGTTTCCTAATATACATCCAAGCGTATGGGGCTCATGTTTTTCCCTGAGGTCTGTCATCTTTTCTGAAATTTCTGACAGGGCCTCATCCCAGGAAATCGCTTCCCATTTACCCTCACCCCGGTTTCCGGATCTCTTTAAAGGCGTTTTGACGCGATTCGGTCCATACAGGAGCTGCAGCCCGGATAAACCCAGAATACAGACACCGCCGTCGTTTATGGGATGTCCCGCAACGCCTTCAATCTTTACAGCCCTTTCGTCGACCTTTCGGACGGAAATCCCGCAGCCACCCCGGCACAATGTACACACCGAGTCTGAATAGGTTTTCTCACCTTTCTCAGGGACAGGCGTCCACGGCCAATTCTGCGACCAGATAGAGAGATCGTCGGTTATTTTCCACGGTAAGGGTGTAAGCGCCGTTCCAGCTGCTCCGCCAATTACAAACGACAAAAAACATCTTCTGCCTATTTTCATAAAATTTCCCCTTAACTTAAAAAAGGAATACGCTTTGCAATCCGTTAGATATCCTGGTTCACGTTAACGAACATACCTGAACTATTTATGGCAAACAAAACAGCCGCCTTTTCCTGTCTGGGCGCTTCCCTGCAGGACATTTTCCCGGACATGGCACGCTGTGCAATCATCCATCTTCATCCGGTCCCAGGTGTCTCTTTTCAAACCGATCATGTTTTTTCCCCATATGTCGCGGCTGTATCCGGAAATGCGATTTTTTTCATAAATCTTCATATGGTCGGACTCCCCAATGTGTCCGTGGCATGTTGTGCATTCCATGTTGGCTGTAATCACATGGGCGGCATGAGGAAAAAAGACACAGGCCGGCTGCTTGGAATAGGCCAGCCATGGCACTTCCCTTTCAGGGATGACGTACTCTTTGATAAATTTTGCTTCAGCCTCGCTTTCACCCATGGGCTCTTCGTGGCACTGCATACAGCTTTCCAGTGTTGGAATACCTGCAAAGCTGCCGTCTTCACGGAAATAATGGCAGCTCTCACAACCGTCGACTTCGATGTTATGAAGGGCGTGGTTAAACTGGATGGGCTGATGTTTTTGGGAATAAAGCAACTTTGGGAATATGCCCCATCCTAAAACAAGGCTTGCTGCAAAACCGATGATGAAAAATAAAATGATGGGTCCTTCGGGTCGTCTGGTGGTAATTTCCTTGGATTGATCCTCTGGTTTGCTCATGTAGACTCCGTTAAATCTGGTGTTATTTTTTTAACGAAACATGCGAATTGATACATGTTGGCATAGCCAACGGATATATGAATCGGGGCTCAAAAACAACCTGCGATCTAGTACATAGTGTACTTTTTTTTGTCAAGGGAAATTGAAGATTCCTGACAGCAAGCTGCGAGGAATGTTCTGCCTTACGGCAGTGCTTCGCAGCCACCGTAAGGAATTCTATCTGTTTTGATTCGTTCGCTGTTGCGGTTCAGTTTTTAGACACGGGTATCGCCACGACAACGGCTGCCCGTTCATTCTTCAGATACGCTTTGGCCAGCTTTCCGATATCTTCCGGGGTGATGGACGCATAATCTTCTACGATTCGCCTGCTCCATTCGATCTGTTGTGGGTGTTTTTTCGATTCCCTGAGAACCGTTTTCAACCAGTATTCGTTTCGCTGCCGCATATCTTTGATGCTGTTCAGGGTGGGTTTCAGGCTGCGGCGGACTTCATCGGCCGTTACACCGTTTTGCGAAATATCCATGGCAATTTTCTTGATTTCGCTGATAACAAATTCGGATTTGGCAGGATCCACTGAGACAATCGCCTGAAAGATGCCATATCCCCGGTAGGCACGAAAAGCCTTGTTGTAGGCAACCGGAGAGTAGGACTCCCCCAGCTTGTCACGGATCTGAATACGCATGCGTTCCGTAAAGATATCGGATAATACCGCCAGGCGCCTTGTTCGATGAATATTCCAAATATCCTCTGTGGGATAAGAGACAACGATCAGCCCGTTTGGAATTTCAGTATCCATCTGGACCTTCAGTGATTGACCGGCAGGGAATACCGGTTCGCTTCCCCGGTTCTTTTGGATACCCGCCCGTGGCGGAAGTGTGCCAAAATACGTGGAAGCCAAAGCAATGGCTTTGTCCACATCAAAGTCGCCGACGATTGAAAGTTCCAAGGGTTCTTCGGATAGAGACCGTCCGATCCATTGCCGGATATGCGCAAGAGAAAGCTGTATAAACTCCGAGTACGGCGGCAACCCGAAACGCGTATCCCCACCGGCCAGAAATTGATTGCCTCTGAGGATCATGACCCCCTCGGGCGTATGAGAAATCTCTTCGTACCTGTTTTTGAACTGATTCATAGCCAACTGATAGGCATCCTGTCGAAAACCCGGGTCCTTGATATGCGCATACAGCAACTGAAAGAGCAGGGCCAACTCCGTCGTAACCGTATCGCCGGCGAACGCGAACCCCGATTCCTGGATGCTAAAGGAAACGCGGGTTTGCTTACCGGCAAGCGCGGTCTCGATTTCATCTTTGGTGAGTGACCCCAAACCGCTTTCATTAACGACTGCTTCGCTGAGGTCGGCCAAGCCCGGCTGTAATTTTGGTTCTTCGTATCGCCCCCCGCCGACTGTTAAATTCGCCAATATTTCATCGGCCTTGAAATCCGTCTGTTTAAGGTTCAAGCGAAATCCGTTTTCATAATCAATCTGGATAATACCGACGTCCGGATGCGCCATGCGATCAACGATCCGTCCTTCACCTTCCGGTATCGGAAGGTATGGAAAGACACCGGTCTGCTTCATGAGCGGGGGCGACACCGCTTCTTGCAGACCGGCGTTATACACCCCAAGGATCTGTTCATCCGCTTTTTCAGCGTCGACAGACAAATCGACATTACCGGTCAGCAGGATCAATCGATGGTCCGGTTTCCATGAATCCCTGAAGGCCTTATGAACATCCGCCAACGTCAGAGACTGAACATAGGGCGCCAACAACTCTTTTTCATGCTCGGGTGAAACAAGAACCTGCTCCGCGTTGAGTTGTCTGATGATCATTCGCGCCAGATCCTTGCTCTCCCTGGTATCCTTTTTCTTAACTTCCTCGTCAAGCTTTGCAATAAAGTCCTTTTTCACCCGATCGAGCTCCGGCTCGGTGAATCCGAATTCCAGCGCCCTTCTCACTGTTTGCTCGAGAAAGGCCAGCAGCGTCTTCCAGGATTCAGGACTCCCTTCAGCCGTTATCATGGCATACCTGATATACGTGAGATATACGCCCGATCCGATGGCGGCGGAGGTCCCTGGAATTCCTTCCCGGCCGATAAGCGCGTCCAGACGGTTCTGAACGATTTCATCAGCCAGTTCTTTTTTTATGACCTGTCTCCGCACTGCGACGGTGTCGATTTGCGGCGTCTCTTTGGTTAAAACCTCGATGGTGACCGTCGCGCTGCCGCTCTCTTTTTCAAAGTGATAAAACGGCTTGATCCCTTGGTGACGGATCTCGCCAAACGCAATGGACGGTCGCATGTTCGATCGGGCCGTCATGTTTCCGAAGTATTCGCGGATCAGCGATCTTGCCGTCTGAATATCAAAATCGCCTACAGCCACCAGCATCATGGTATCGGGTCTGTACCAGGTGTCATAATATCCTTTTAAATCCGCCCGGGTCGCATGCTGTATAATCTCTTCTTTTCCGATGGGAAGTCGCCGGCTGATTCTGGCATCCGGCAGCTCAAACTGAATCGTCGATTCAAAGGTTCGATAGGATGCCGAATCTCTGGTACGTTTTTCAGCCAGGACGACTTTCCGCTCCCTTTCAATTTCCGATGATAAAAGCAATGCGCCTTGCGCATAGTCCTTCATGACCAGCAGGCCCTTTCCCAAATTTTCTTCATCGCCACCCGGCAACAGAATATCATATACGGTTTCATAAAACCCGGTATGGGCATTGGCATCAGCACCGAACTGCATGCCGATGCTTTGAAAATATTTTACCAGCTCACCCGGCGCGAAATGTTCTGACCCGCAGAAGAGCAAATGCTCAAGAAAATGTGCCAGTCCCTGTTGTGCATCGGTTTCCTGCACCGAGCCGGCCTGGACGTTGAGGTGCATGCTGACCCGTTTTTCAGGGTTTTCATTCTTCATGAGCACAAAGCGGAACCCATTCTCAAGTTTCCCGAAAAAAATATCGGCATCCGGTTCAAGATCACTCGCTTCGTGCGGCCATAAAGGCAGTACGGCTGTTTTATCAGAATTCGCACTTGCAAAGCTCTGCGTAACGCTTATGAAGGATGTCTGGTTTCCATAAAATGGATTCAAGATTAGAACAAGCAAAGCAATAAAGGTATAAACAAAGCATCCGGCATGGCGATATAGCGTTTTTGTTATGTTTCCTTGGAACATGGATTTTCCTCCAAAACAGATTTTCATATTGATTCAATCAACATATGACCTCAAATCAAAATCCGCAAGCCCTTATCTTATACCTAAATTTTTTCAATTCCGATAAAAAGCTTCAATTTTGTAAAATTTAGCTATATATTACGGCAGCTGAATGATTTTTTAATTGATTTGCTTCGATCGCTTTTGCAAAAGCAGCTCAGGGCAAATCAGAATCACGATCAGCACTTACTCAAGCTAAAACCCAACTGAAAAGGTTCCCTGATAAAAAGCAAAGCGAGAAAGGATGTTAAACATGTTAGAAAAATTAATGGATGCCATGATCACAATGAGAGAGCAGGAGTCTCTTGAAATCGTTAGAGAATTGATGGACAACCACGAAAACCCGTTGACAATTCTGCAGTATTGCACCCAGGCCATGGAAATCGTGGGTGCACGGTTTGAAGCAGGCGACTATTTCCTGCCCGAACTCATGATGGCCGGGGAAATTCTGAAGCAGATCTCCGACATGGTTAAACCGCAGATCACCGGTGAATCCGCTGAACGTGCAGCAAAAACCGGCAGGGTTTTAATCGGAACAGTGGAAGGGGATATCCATGATATCGGCAAGGACATTGTCACATTTTTACTGGAGGTAAATGGTTTCGAAGTACGGGATATTGGAATTGATGTGCTACCGGCCAGGTTTGTGGAAGAAATAAAGGATTTTAGACCCCATGTCGTGGGGATGAGCGGCCTGCTCACCCTTGCCTACGATGCCATGAAAGAAACGGTGACGGCCATTGAACAGGCCGGTCTGCGCGACCGCGTCAAGATCATGATCGGCGGCGGACAAATGAGCGAAAAAATACGAGAATACGCTGGGGCGGATGCATATGGCAGGGATGCTGTTGCCGGTGTAGCCCTATCTAAAAAATGGATAACGGGAGTGTAAAATGAAAGATCGATGGATCGCACCGTCAACCGATGCAGATGAAAAACAGGAACAACGTTTCGAAGCCTGGAAAAAAGGCAGTAATATACCGTTTGTCGATTCCGACGCCATGTCGGCGTATCAGGAACGGGCAGGGCTGATCAAAGATGCCGTACAGTTGAAAAAAGCTCCCACCCGCATTCCGATCTGCCCTGCCTCGGGGACTTTCCCCATTGAATATGCAGGCATCACATGGAAGGATGCCATGTATGATTACAAAAAATTGACTGCCGCCTGGAAAAAATACCATAATGATTTTGATACGGATGTTTTCCACGGGCTCCGGATAGTTGCACCGGGCAAGGTCCTCGATTTGCTGGATTTCAAGCTCTATCGCTGGGCAGGCAAGGGATTAAAAGAAAATCAGGAATACCAGTTTGTAGAACGGGAATATATGCCTGCCGCATCCTATCAGGATCTTATCGATGACCCCACCGGCTTTTTTCTGAATTTCTATTTCCCAAAGATCTTTGAAGGTCTCAAACCCTTTGAAAAATTTCCATTACTGCCGCCTGTTCATGAAATTCCGCTGGTACCTCCGGCCATCATGCCCTTTGGCACAGAGGATATGAAAACGGCGCTGCAGCGCCTGATTGACGCCGGCGATGAAACCCAGCGATGGAGTGCGGAAGTCGGGCCTGCCAGCTTACAGATCTTGGGCCGGGGGCTTCCGGCATTTTCAGGCGGATTTTCCAAAGCGCCTTTTGATGTCATCGGAGACAGCCTCAGAGGCACCCGCGGCGTTCTGCTGGATATGTTCCGCCATCAAGATGAATTGATTGAAGCCTGTGAACGGCTCACCCCGTTCATGGTCAAATACGGCATTGCCGCCTGCAATGCATCCGGACACTTGATGCCCTATCTGCCTTTACATAAAGGTGCGGATGGTTTCATGTCCAATGAGCAATTCAAAACATTTTACTGGCCCTCCTTGCGCAAGGTGGCCATTGGCCTGATGGACGCCGGACTCGTTCCGATTCTCTTTGCCGAAGGCAGCTACAATCAACGTTTGGATGTCATCAGCGACCTGCCGAAAGGCAAGGCCATCTGGCTGTTCGATACAACAGACATGGAGCGTGCCAAAGACACCGTTGGACAGGTATGCTGTATTGCCGGTAACGTACCATTGGATCTCCTCTGTACCGGGACGTCCGATGATGTCATCGCCTACTGCAAACATCTCATTGATACGGCCGGTCGAGGCGGCGGATTTATTCTTTCCAGCGGTGCGGGCATGCAAGGTGCCAAAGCTGAGAATATTAAGGCCATGATCGATTTTTCAAGGGAATATGGTATTTATCGGTAGAGGAATCAACGCAACAACCATGTTGCTTAAATTAACGACGGGCCCAATCTACAAACCTTAAAGGTCTCATCATTGGGTCTGGAAACAAAAAGGAGGATGAACATGCGCAGCAAATTATTTCTTTTTTTGATTGCAGTATCTGTTTTTTTTCTTTTTTTTCAAGAAAGCCTTTTCGCGGCAGACAAGGTCATTGAATTGAAATTTGCCACTTACCTGCCCACACCTCACGGCACAACCAAAGCCTGCGAGGAATTCATCGCCGACCTGGAAAGCCGCACCCAGGGCCGGGTGAAAGTCAAGTTTTTTCCGGGCGGATCCCTGGCCACAGCGCCGGCCGTGATCAAGGCCATTGAGACCGGCATCACCGATATCGGATTATCGCATATCTCTTATACACCCGGGCGATTTCCGGTCACCGAAGCATGTGAACTGCCCATCGGCTATCCCACCGGCTGGGTGGCCAATCTCATCATGAACGATTTCTACAACGAATTCAAACCCAAGGAATGGGATTCGGTGGTACCTCTCTGGTTTCATGCCAACTCCCCATCCGTTCTGGCAACCAACAAAGCACTGCGGACAATGGAGGATTTCAAAGGACAAATCATTCGTGCACCCGGAAGAATGGCCGACGTCATCTCGGCCCTGGGCGGCACACCGGCACCCACCCCCATCGTGGAAACCTATGATGCCATTGCCAAGGGCGTCATTCAAGGCGTTTTCGTGGGTGGCGAAGGCATCAGGGCTTTCAAGTTCGGTGAAATTGTCAAGTACGTTACCAATTCCTGGAACATCGGACCGAGCTATCCCTTCTATGTCGCCATGAACAAGCGAAGCTACGCAAAACTGACCGGGGATATCAAGGTCATTTTCGACAAGCTTTGCGGTGAATATAAAGAAAAATTTGCACTGGTGTGGAATGCTTCCGATTTTCCCGGTGAAGCTTTCGGCAAAGAAAAGGGCGTGGAATATATTGAGCTTCCGCAAGGTGAATTCGACCGCTGGATCCAGGCCATGGATCCGGTGTATGATAAATATACCCAAAGCATGGTCGCCAAGGGGCATACAGAATCTGAGGTCCGGGGATGGATTTCCTTTTTGAACAAACGCAAATTGGAACTACTGGACAAACAAAAGGCAATGCACATCAAATCAACCACCGGTCCGCCGGAAGTAAGGGAGTAAAACCCCGGGCCTCATGGACCGGGAATTGAACATGGAATCCGTATCCGTAGAACGATAGCGCCCCATGCGCCTCCCGGTATTCATTGTGCACGGACCAAGACAGAACACGCACGGAAGCGACACCTGAATATTTCATGAAATATTCGGGTGTCGCCGGCAAACCGAAAATCCATAATGGGGCAGGTATATGATCTTTTTGGAAAAATTCGAACGATTCAATGAAAACTTCAGTGTGTACATCGAATGGGTGGGCGTTGTCGCCTTTGTCTTCATGATGCTGCTCACCACCGCCGATGTCATCGGTGCCAAGATTTTTCTGTCCCCCATACCCGGTTCACTGGACATCATGATGCTGGCGCAGCTGGTCTGCATGAGCTTTGCCTTGAGCGCTTCTTATATCGCCAACCGACACGTGCAGGTTGAATTTTTCACGCCACTTCTGCCGATAGCCATACAGCGCATTATGGAATGCATCATCCAAATTCTCGTTCTCTTTTTCTTTTGTGTTATGACATGGCAGGTGTTTGTCTACGGTAACGATCTCAAAATGTACGGTGAAGTAAGCCCCACCGTTCGCTTCCCGCTCTACCCGTTTACATACGCTGCCGCCTTTGCATTTATACCGGCCTGCCTGGTTTCATTGGTTAAATTTATCAAATCTCTTGCCGAGGTATGGAAAAGATGAGTGCTGAAATCGCAGGTCTCGTAGGTATTTTACTGCTTTTGGTTCTGTTCATGCTGAAAATGCCGGTGGCCTTTTCGATGGGTTTCGTCGGATTTATTGGTTTTGCTTATTTGAACGGTACGGAATCAGCACTGACCTTGCTCGCCCAGGATGTTTTTGAAACCCTCTCCTCCTACCCGCTCTCCGTTATCCCCATGTTCATTCTCATGGGTTCGTTGGCATTTGCCTCGGGCATCAGCGAGCGTCTGTACCGGACATGCTATGTCTGGATGGGCCAGTTTCGTGGCGGTCTTACCGTGGCCACAGTCATGGCCTGCTCGGGATTTGCCGCCATCTGCGGATCAACCGCTGCAACGGCTGCAACCATGGGAAGCGTTGCACTGCCTGAAATGAAAAAATACGGCTATGACGACGAGCTGGCCACCGGCACGGTGGCATCGGCCGGTACGCTCGGCATCCTGATCCCTCCGAGCACCGTCCTTATCGTGTACGGCATTCTGACCGAAGAATCCATCGGCAAGCTGTTTATAGCCGGCATCATCCCCGGCGCCATCATGACCCTGTTTTTCATTGCAACGGTCATTCTGTTATGTCTGCGAAAACCCCAGATCGCACCTCCCGGACCCATAACAACGCTAAAAGAAAAGATTTTGTCCCTGGGCGGTATCATCGAAGCCATCCTTCTTTTCGCGCTTACCATCGGCGGTCTGTTTCTCGGTTGGTTCAGTCCGACCCAGGCAGGCTCCATCGGCGCTTTCGGTGCTTTCCTGATCGGCGTATTCCGTGGAAAACTCAGGGTAAAAAAAACCCTGGAAGCTATCAAGGACGGTTTGAAGACATCCTGCATGGTATTGTTTATCATTACAGGCGCCGCTGTCTTCGGTCATTTTCTGGCCATCTCCAACATTCCGTTTATGCTGGCGGATTGGGTCGGCAATCTGCCCATACCGCCCATGGCCATTATGGGTGTTATCATCTTGATCTATTTTATCGGCGGTTTTTTCATGGACTCCATGGCCCTGATCGTGGTCACCATCCCCATATTTTTCCCCATTGTCACCAGATTCCACTTCGATCCCATCTGGTTCGGCGTTATCATCGTGATGGTGGGCGAAATGGGTGTCATCACCCCACCGGTGGGAGTGAATGTGTTTGTGATCAAAGGCATCGCACCCGACGTACCCCTGCACGTCATCTATCGCGGTATCCTGCCCTTTCTGGCGGCCATCATCCTGCTGACGTTTCTGCTGCTTATCTTTCCCAAAATCGCAACATTTTTACCGAATTTAGTCTATGGTTAAGAATGACTTTTTCTGCGCGCATAGATATGATAATAGAATAGTTGACCATAATATCGGATAACCGGGGGGCGGGATTAGAAAAAAATGACATCGGAAAACAGCAACGAACAATTACAGCAGCGAATCAGTGAACTGGAAAAAGAGGCCCAACGGTATAAAGCCGCCTGGGAAACCCTTGATAAGGGTGAAAAATGGTTCTCTCAGATTGTAAATGGTTCCCCCATCGCTATGTTTGTCATCGATACGCAACATCGTATCATCACCTGCAACCATGCGTATGAAAACCTTACCGGCATTCCAGCAAAAGAAATTATCGGCACCAATAATTACTGGATGACTTTTTATGATTCGAAAAGGATGGTACTGGCCGATTTCATTGTGGACCAAGCATCAGAGCAAACCATCAAAGAGCAGTATGGTAACAAATACCGCAAATCATCCATCATTGAAGGCGCGTATGAAGCTGAGGACTACTTCCCGGCACTTTCAGGGGGCGGCAAGTGGATCTATTTCGCAGCCGCGCCGCTGAAAGATGCCAATGGCAACATCACCGGCGCCCTGGAGACCCTGCAGGACATCACGGAGCAGAAACAAACGGAAAAGCGGTTGATCGAATCCGAAAAGCGCATTCGAATCTTCTTTGAATTCGTGCCCTATCCCATCGTCATTTTCACCCACCGCGGTCACGTCTATTACCTGAACCCGGCGTTTACCGAGACCTTTGGCTGGACCAGAGAAGAGCTTCAAGGCAGCACCATTCCCTGGAAACCGCCCGGAATTAAAGATCTCCAGGACGAAACCATTGAAGCTTTTTTCGACAGCAATCAAGCCAACCGATACGAAACCAAGCGACTCACCAAAGACGGCCGGATCATCGACGTCGTCGTGCGGGCAGTCAGCTATTCGAGTGCTCATGGAAAAGCAGCCGGCGTCTTGATGATCCAGCGAAATGTAACCCGGGAAAAAAGAGAAGCCCGTATCAATGAAGCCATGCACCGCATAAGCCTGACCCTCCCTGCTTATCCGGATTTAAGAGAACTCATGGACTTCATCGTCGCGGAAGTGAGGCAGCTCGTGGGATCGGAAATAGCCAACCTGTTGCTGTACGACGAAGAACGCAACGAATTGGTTTTTTTCATCACCGCCCACGAAGATCATGCCGTCGGGCAACGCATCAATGAAACACGTTTTCCAATAAATCAACTTATGGCGGGCAATGTCATTAAAACAGGTCGTCCTATCATCGACAACCATGCGTCCAAGTCCGGGCCCTTTTTCAAAGAACGTGATGCAAAACTCGGTTACCGGACGAAAAACGTAGCCCTGGTCCCGTTAAGGAGCGGTGACCGCATCATCGGTGTCTTGGCGGCCGCCAATAAAAAGGACGGCGTTTTTGAACAAACCGACATCGAACTGTTGGATACCATCGGCAGCACTGTGGCGCTTTCCATCGAAAATGCCCGATATTCCAGTGACATTCAGAAAGCCTATCAGGAAGTTAGAAGCCTGAACCTTGCAAAAGGCAAGCTCATTAACCACCTCTCCCATGAGCTCAAAACACCGGTGGCCATACTGTCCGGTTCCATGAGCATCCTGGCCAAACAACTGGCCAAACTTCCGGACGCTGCCTGGCACAAAACACTCGACAGGGTCAACCGCAACCTGAACCGCATTGTAGAGATTCAGAGCGAAGTCAGCGACATCGTCCAAGTCGAACGATATGAGATACAAACGTTGCTTTCCAGAATGCTGGAACAGTGTACCGACGAACTGGAAACTCTGGTGGATGGAGAACCCGGAGAAGCGCGTCTCGTCAAAACCCTAAAAAAACGCATCGACGATATTTTCGAACCCAAAGATCTGACATCCGCAACCATCCGCCTGGGGGAATTTGTCAAACAGCGACTGGAAAGCCTAAAACCGAGCTTTGCCCACAGGAGTGTACAGCTAACCACTGAGATTGAACCCTCTACAACGGCATTTATTCCCAAAGAAGCCCTGGAAAAAATTGTCGACGGCCTTATAAAAAATGCCATTGAGAACACCCCGGATGGTGGAAAAATTGAAATTTCAGTCCAAAAAAAAGGAAAAGGCGCCGTACTGGTGGTCCGGGACTACGGCGTAGGCATCTTGGAAGACGCGCAAAAACGAATTTTTGAAGGCTTCTTTCCAACCCGGGACACCCTCTCCTATTCATCCAAACGGCCATTTGATTTCCAAGCCGGCGGCAAGGGAGCGGACCTATTGAGAATGAAAATATTTTCAGAGCGATACGGTTTTAAAATCGACATGTCTTCCACAAGATGCCGCACCATCCCCAAAGAGGAAGATACCTGCCCCGGCAACATTCATGACTGCCCGGATTGTTCCACGGCAGACGACTGTTACGGATCCGGCGGTACGATCTTTTCCCTCTATTTTCCCCCACAGCTCGATCAGGAAGCTGGATCTGCACCTGCAGAACGAGTGGGCTCGCCCCCTAAAAGGCGGGCAAAATAACCGGTTTTCCCGCTTTCCCATTGACCCCGATGCGCTATTTGTGTAAAATATAGACAAATTCGCTATGATGACCCTGGGCCAATCATGCTGGTCATCGGCCGCATTCTAACCCTATCCGTGGAGGAGCCCATGATCACCGTCAAAGACATCATGTCCACAGAACCCATCACCGTCACACCGGATATGGACATCGCCAGGGCTGCTAAAATTCTGCTCGACAATCGGGTTAACGGCGCACCGGTGGTCGACAAAAACGGACATTTGGTCGGCATCCTCTGCCAAAGCGACCTGATCAGCCAGCAAAAGAAATTACCGATTCCCACGCTTTTTACGTTCCTCGACGGTGTTATTCAGTTGCCATCCATGAAACAGCTCGAAAAACAAGTCAGTAAAATTGCAGCGCTTACAGTGGCAGAAGCCATGACCCCCCAACCGGTTACAGTAAACCCGGGTACGACTATCGAAACTGTTGCAGCTCTGATGGTTGACCAGAATTTTCATACCCTCCCTGTTATTGAAGGCTCCAAGCTGGTGGGCATTATCGGTAAGGAGGACGTTCTTCGAACCCTATTGCCCTCCTTTGTAGGTCATTAGAGCGTTTGCCAGAATAGCGCCCGATATCGGTGGTTTTCTGAATCTTATAGGAAGGAAATTTCAAATGAATGTGACGAAAATTTTAAAAGGAAAAACCATTTTAATCGTTGATGATGAAGAAGATGTTCTCGATACATTGATCGACTTATTGGATGTGAGCAGGCTTGATACGGCTTCTTCATTCGAGGAGGCTAAAAAGCTTCTTGAGAGCAACCGATACGATCTGGCAATTCTTGATATTATGGGTGTTGACGGGTACGGCCTGCTGGAAATAGCAAAAGCGCATAAAATTCCTGCGATCATGTTCACCGCGCACGCCCTTGACAAAGAGAACCTCTTGAAATCCATGGAGCGCGGGTCCGCCTCTTTTATCCCCAAGGATAAGATGAGCGACATTGCATTATATGTCAGCGATGTTCTTGAATCGGTTGAAAAGGGAAAAAATCCATGGGTGAGGTGGTATGATCGCTTGAGCGGCTTTTTCGATAAAAAATTCAGCGGGACAGACTGGCGCAAACAACAGGATGAATTCGGCAAAGAGTATATCAACAAATATGGGTCACTCTGATACCCCCGAGTCTAAGAAAAAAAGGGGAAAAATTATGAATGCAAAAATTACAGACCTGTACGAGGCATACATCCTTGGTGTCATCAATCGCCGCAAATTTATCAAACAATTAACCCTTCTGGCCGGCGGTACGGCCGCCGCTTATGCGCTGATACCTTTATTGGAAAACCGTGTTGCCCGGGCTGAAATGGTTCCGGTGGATGACTCCCGTCTTTTTACGGGTACCATCCAATATCCCGCTGCGACAGGCCCGGTTCAGGGATATCTGGCAAGACTGAAAGACGATGCCAAACGGCCGGGCGTGGTGGTGATCCATGAAAACAGAGGGCTGAATTCCCACATTAAAGATGTCAATCGACGCCTAGCGCTTGAGGGGTTTTTGGCCATGGCACCGGATGCGTTATCGCCGCTGGGTGGAACGCCGAAAGATCCTGATCAAGCGAGATCCATGATCAATTCGTTAGACATGACGTCAACAATCGACAACTTCACGGCCGCCGTCAAGTATTTGAAAACCCACCCCCAAACTGCAGGCAAGGTGGGCGTCGTCGGATTTTGCTGGGGAGGCGCCATGGCCAACCAGGTGGCGGTGAAGTCTTCAGATGTAACCGCAGCAGTCCCCTACTACGGCAGACAGCCTGCCTCGCAAGATGTGCCCAAAATCAAAGCATCATTGCTGCTTCACTATGCAGGACTTGATGAGCGGATCAATGCAGGTATTCCGGCGTTTGAATCAGCCTTAAAAAAGGCTTCCGTGGATTACAGAATTTATATGTATGAAGGTGCCAACCATGCCTTTAACAACGACACGAATGCCGAACGTTACCATAAAGACGCAGCGGGGCTCGCCTGGAAGCGCACCGTTTCTTTTTTAAGCGAAAAGCTTAAAGAATAGCAATCTATCTATGAAAAGAACGTAGTTCGCTTCGCCAACAATTACATAGTTTCAGTTAATTGGTGCATTTGCGGGATGTTTAGCCATGCAGCATTTTTTATATTTGCGGCCGCTGCCGCAAGGGCAGGGATCATTGCGGCCTGTTTTGGAGAGAGTCTTCATGCCTGACGAAGGCCCCGGCGTCATTTCCAATTCCCCAAACTGCTGACGCCGCAGTGCGGACAGCTGGGTGACAAACGGCCGGCAGTGAGTAAAAAAGCGTTTGTACCCCGCACACAGGTAGTTCAGTCCGGGTTCGCCATCCGGTGTATTCAGAATACGATCCTTGGGACATCCCCCATGACACATCTCCAGCACGTCGCACGTCCGGCAATATCGCGGCAGTGTATCCCATTTGGCCTGACCGAATGCTTGCTGTGCCGGACTCTCAAGAAAATCAACCAATGATGATTCCTGAATATTCCCCAGACAATAATCCGCTTCCACAAAGTGATCGCATGGGAAAAAGTCACCATTGTGCTCGATGACGGGGACGTCACCACATGTTTTCCTGAAAATGCAAAGTGCATGATCCTGACCCCAGGCGGTCCCGGCCGCCTCTTCGAAAATCTGAACTCTGATCCGGCCGATATCCCGGCGCTTCCATTCGTCAAAAATTGTGCACAGAAAGGTCCCCAGTGCTTCCGGACATACGCTTCGTCGACTCACACGCTCCTTGGTATCCGGCAGCGGCTCCACCAAGGGTAAAAATCCCACGTATTGCGCACGGATTTCTTTGAAAAACCGATAAACACGGCCGGGATATTGAACGTTGTCAGCATTGACGACGCACAAAATATCGCATGGAATTTTGTATTTTCGCAAAAGCTTGAATCCCCGCATCGCCTGCCTGTGGGTGGCGTTCCCGCTTTTGGTGACCCGGTATAGGTCATGCATTTCCTCCGGACCGTCCAGGCTGAGACCAACGCTGAACCTTTCCCTAGCTAAAAAGCGGCACCAGTCTTCATCAATAAGGGTTCCATTGGTCTGCATGCCGTTGGTAATGCGCCGGTCAACCGGCAGGTGCTTGCGCTGAAGCGCTACAATCCTGCGGAAATAGTCCAGCCCCAGAACGGTGGGCTCCCCGCCATGCCATGAAAAATTGATCACCGGGCCCGGGCAGGCTTCAATGTGCTGAATGATGGTTGTCTCCAGGATATCGTTCGGCATGCGAAAGGAATCGCCGTTAGGATAAATATCCTCTTTTTTCAAATAGTAACAGTAAAGGCAGCCCAAGTTACAGACAGCGCCGCCCGGCTTTACAAACACCTGAAACTCACGGGAAGCCTTGACCATTGTTGCCACACTCTTTTTGAATCTTCCACCGTAAGGAATTCCATCTATTTTGATTCGCTCGCTTTTGCGGTTCAACGACACCAAAAGAAGTATCGAACCGCTTATCAAAATGCAACACAAAGATGCGATCATCATGGGGAGCGGACCCTTTGCTCCAGGTCTTCTTTGGAGATTAAACCATCTGTTGACACGCCGCTTTCTTGCAGATATTCTTGCCTGTAAAGCGATTTTCTTTCATTTCAGCAGAAACTGCTCAACACGCATTCGGAGACTTGTCATTGGATTTTTCGCCTTGCAGCCGCATCATGGAAAACATTCTCAAGGTCATTGTGGGAAAAAAGGAATCCGTAGAACTGATGATCACAGCCCTCTTGGCTGACGGTCATATTCTGCTGGAGGATCTGCCGGGTTTAGGCAAAACCCTCATGGCCAAGTCTCTGGCCAGAAGTATCGGCGGCAGCTTCAAAAGAGTGCAGTTCACCCCGGACCTTTTGCCCTCCGATATAACGGGATTCAATGTTTTCAACCAGCAGACCAACGCCTTCACCTTTCAGCCCGGCCCGGTAATGACCAATATTTTGCTGGCCGATGAGATCAACCGAACCATCCAGAGAACCCAGTCAAGCCTTCTGGAAAGCATGGAGGAACGCCAGGTAACCGTGGATGGACAGACCCTTTTGCTGCCCAGCCCCTTCTTTGTTTTGGCAACCCAGAATCCCATTGAACTGGAAGGAACCTTTCCATTGCCCGAGGCACAACTGGATCGATTTCTGTTTCGAATTCATTTGGGCTACCCCACAAAAGAAGAAGAAATGGCCATCATGGAACGTTTTCAAAAGCACGACCCCCTGGCTGATCTTAATCCCGTTGCTGCGCCGGCGGAAATACATGCCCTGCAGCAAGCCCGCAAGGAAATCGGTGTATCCTTAGCGGTGCGAAAATACATTGCCGATATCGTACAGGCAACCCGTGACAGCAAATCGTTCCGATTCGGGGCAAGCCCGCGCGGAGCCCTCGGGCTGATGCGTGCCGGGCAGGCATTGGCGGCATTGAAAGGTCGGACATACGTGCTTCCCGACGATATCAAATATCTGGCCGAACCGGTCCTTGCCCACCGGGTGATTCTCGAGGAGCAAGAGCAGCTCCGGGGGAATACGCCGGAAAGCGTTTTAGAACAGATCATGGCCGTAATACCGGTGCCGATTGGAAATTGATAGGCCGATGACCCAAGTGCCCGAACAGTTTCAACCAACCCCCCTCTTTACCAGCCGGTTCATTCAATTCCTGCTGATCCTGTTTCTGCTGGTTGCACTGCTCAACCGCCAGCGGGACTTCACTTTGTTCATCTTCCTGATATTAGGGATTGCTTTCGGAGCACAACTCTGGAGCAGGTTAAGTCCGGCACACATCCAAACGACAACAACGGTCGATAGAAAGAAACTTTTCCCCGGTGAATCCGTTCGCTTGGAAATGCGCGTGAAAAATGCCAAATGGCTTCCCGTATGGCTCAGGATTGAATTGCCTCCAGGCACATTGGAGCAGGCGTCGGATGACGACCCATTGCAAAGGGAAAGCGGCCTGTTGTGGTTTCAACACATTGCGTTTGACTGGACATTGAAACCCCAAAAAAGAGGGGTGTACACCCTAGGACCGCACCGACTTACGGTTGGCGACCTTATGGGTTTTTATCCCAGGGAAAAGAAAGAAGGAGAAGCGTTTCAGCTCGTTGTCTTTCCCCGGCTCGTGCCCTTGAAATCGTTTTCTTTTCCCAAACGCGATTATTTCGGGACGCCCGGATCCAAAAGCCCTGTCCATGATCCTGTTTATATTCTCGGCACAAGGGATTACCAGTCCTGGCGACCGGCCAGATATATTCACTGGAAAGCCAGTTCAAGGCAAAATCGGCTCCAGGAAAAGATATTCGAACCTTCGGAACAGGCAAAAGTCCTCTTGGTAGTGGAAGTCGCGCAGTTTGAATCCCAACAGGCGGAAACGGCATTTGAGAATACGCTTGAACTCGTGGCATCCATGGCCGTTCAACTGAACCGGCAGGGATATGCATTGGGATTCATGACGGACGGTGTCATCGACGGCAATGCTTCCGGAATCGTTCCTTTGGCAAGAAATTCCAGGCAATTATCCATGATATTGGAGATTCTGGCAAGACTTAAGATGAAAGCAGCCCACCCTATCAACGGTTTTTCTCTAAAGGGATTCGATGTCACCTGGGGCACCGGTTGTGCGCGTTTTGCCTATCGATCAGACCCGTCGGACATCACCATTAAAAAGCGTTTAGGGCAGCGAAAAATTCCCTTTGTTTCCTTTCTCTATGAGGTGAGTCCCGCAGATAACACCCCTCTGAATTTTCCGGCAGAAGCCGTATACCGAATAGAGGATATTCGTGTGGCAAGGGTTGTGGAATCATGAGCAGATACCTGATGATCTTATCCGTATGGGGAATGGAACTGACATGGCTGTATGCATCCGCCTCGTTTATCATGACAGCCGCCCTGGGTAAAACATTCCCCCTGGCAGCGGGTGTCATTGCTTCAGGTTTCGCAATGATGCTGACGGCATATACACGGTCATTCTGCCGGCGGGCAATTCAAATCATCGGCATACAGTTACTGGGCTTTATGGCTGTCTGTCTGCGATTGATCTATATCCATGAAAATTCGGTTCATTCTTTTTTCAGCCCGCATTGGTTTATCGAATTTCTTAACCAGCCCAAAACCTGGGTGCAATGGTTATCTCTTTCCATCACCTTATTGTGGCTTTTCTTCTTTTGGGTGGGCGGATTCAAGATCGCAAAGCACCCCAAAAATTACTTTTTTGTCAGGAATCGTTTTGAGCTGGGTGTGGGTGTCTTCCTGGCCATCCTCCTTATCGAACTCCTCGTCATTGTAAAAACCGGTGTCCATATCCAGGGATTGATGACCGACATGCTGATGCTGCCCTTTTTTATCTTCGGCATGCTGGCTTTCAGCCTGATTCGAAACAGTGGCCGGGAACAGCGGCATTTTGTGATGGGTTACCAGGGTATAGGAACGGTTCTAAGTTTTTCAGCCGTGGTTCTTCTTGCAGGTACCGGGATGGTAATGTTCTTTCTCCCTCATTTGACCCGGGCAGCTGAAATCAGCTTTGGCATGATTAAAACCGCGGCCCACCCCTTGGGCCCGGTTCTCGTAAAAATTCTTCTTTTTATCTTCGGAAACAGAAACATGGCTTCCAGAATCGGCGAAATGCCGCAACAGTCATCTCAACCGGAAATTCCCATGATAACGGAAGGAAAAGAAAACCTTTTATACGATATCCTGGGGTGGAGTTTTCTGAGCATCTTTTTATTGCTCTCCGTGGCGCTGCTTTTTTTTATCATGTGGCGGCTGCTTCGCTGGCTTTTCTCAATACAAACCCACCGCAAAACAGCATCGGAGCCATGGAATCTGCTTGTTGACCTGGGCAAACGAATATGGCTGGTTGTTTTATCATTCCAAAAAAATCTGACCACCTGGATAATTGGACCGCAAACGGCTGTTCAGCTCTATACGGCGCTTGTCGGCTGGGGACATTTCAGCGGTCTGCCCCATTCGAGCTGTGAAACACCCATCGAATATGGCTCCCGTCTTGGAAACCGGTTTCCCCTCCTGAAAAACGAAATTCAATTGGTCATCAAAACCCACAGCGAAACCGTGTATGGTTCCGATGAAAACAAGCTGAAAAAACTTTCCCTTGCGCGCTCCGCCATCCGCAGATTGCGCAGCCCGGCAAACTGGCCCGTTCGTTTAAAATCACTTTTTCTGCATTAAAACAAAAACTTAATATCAGAGCCTGCATAATGCATCCAACAGAATCCGATCCCACTCCGAACCCTCATCGCTGGCTGGTTTTTTTAAGCATCTGCCTGGCCTATTTTTTTGTCTATTTTCACCGGGTCTCCACATCGGTCATTGTCCCGGACCTGTTAGACGCATTTAACATCCATGCCACCGCATTGGGCATCATGTCATCCATGTATTTTTACATCTACGCCTTGGAGCAGCCGTTCGTGGGATATCTGACCGACCGGATCGGGCCTCGAAAAGTCATCGGCTACTGGTGCATTGCCGCTACGGCCGGTTGTATTATTTTCGGTCTGGCGCCGGGCATCGGATGGGCATCCGTCGGCCGAACGCTTATCGGATTTGGTGTCGGCGGGGTATATGTACCGGCAATCAAAGCCTTTTCTCAGTGGTTCAGCAAGAAAGAATTCGCTTTCATGATCGGGCTTCTCATGTCCGTAGGCAATTTCGGCGCGGTAATCGCCACCACGCCGCTTGCGTGGGCAGCCGACTTATGGGGATGGCGGCCGACATTTTTTATCATCGGAGGCATTACGCTGATTATTGCATGTTTTACCCTTCTGATGACCCATGATTATGTTACTCCTTCCAAAACGAATCCCATGGATGCTGAAAAAAATACCGCTAAAACGCCTGCTCAGAAATATGGCGCCCTTTCCATATTAGCGTCCAAACAATTCTGGCTGATTGCTTCTATTTTCTTTGGTATTTACGGCACGCTGGTAACCTTTCAGGGATTATGGGCCACACCGTTTCTCATGACAGCTTTTGGGATTGATCGCATTTTCGCCAGCAAACTCAACATGCTGATCCCGATCGGTGTGATTGTGGGGTCGCCGGTTATCGGTTGGCTATCTGCCCGTTTTTCCTGGAATAAGGCAAAAATCCTCATCGTGATTTTGCTGATCTACACCCTCACCTGGGTCAGCCTCATTTTCTATTACAGCCAACTCAAGACAGTCGGCGTCGGTCTTGTTCTTCTGATTATGGGGGCTGCCACCGGTGGATTCATCAGTATCCTCTGGGCATATGTCCGAGAAAGAACATCCACCAAAATCCTTGGCCGAATTTCCGGGTTGCTCAATCCAGCGCCGTTTTTCGGGATTGCCGTATTTCAGGTGATCACCGGTGCAGTCCTGGACCGTAGCGATCGCGTGGGTGACCTTTACCCGATATCGGGGTACAAAAATGCATTTGCAATATGTCTAGCAGGTATCGCTATTTGCTTCGTGCTGTCTTTCTTTCTGAAAAAGACAACCCCACAGGGACATATGTTTAACTAAATTGAGCTTTAAGGCTCTTTCAATTATCTGCCAATTTCAGCCGCAAAGCCAGAAAAGCACCTGTAACCATCAAACCACCCGCCAGGCTGATGCCCAGCGCAAAAGACGCTTTTTCCCCCAAAATACCCAGGCAAACGGGTACGATCCCTGCGCCCAGGAGCAAAGAGCAGGCGGATGTTAACGAGACGGCATAATTTCTTTGCGACGGTGGGCCAATGGAAGAAATTGCCGCAAAGCCGGCAGGAAAAAAGCAGACGGCGACAACCGGCTGCATAAAGAGTGTGACCATGATCCATGAATCCGGAGCCACCCCCAACAGTACTGTAATCAGTCCGGATAAGATGAAAATTCCTGAAAGGGTGAGCTTGGCACCCAGGCGATCCGTAATCCATCCGGCGGCAAAAGGGACAAAAATGCAGGATATTCTCGAGAGGCCGATGAGGTTGTTGGCCAGTTCCCTCTCCATTCCCCTTTCCGAAACCAAATAAAGGGGCAGCATGGTGAAGATCCCCAGGGTTCCGGTCACTCCCAATGTAAACAATAGAATCATGATCCAGAATGAAGCATTTTTAAACAGCGCCTTATATGTCGAGCGCTTTGGTGCTTCGCCGTGAAACCTGCCCCCCTTACCGTAGCGAGCAAAGAGTACCCCCAACAGTATTGCAACCGCACCGAAAAACACAGGAATCCCCCGCCATGAAAACCAATGGAACAATATCTCCACAAAAATGGGAACGGCCACAAAGCCTAAGTTGGGGGCCAGCTCATGTACGGCCAGGGCCTTTCCCCAATGGGCGGGTTTGATCAAGGTAGTGAGCGTGGCGATGCCGGACGGCAGGTATAAGCCGCCGGATATGCCCCAGAAAAACAGGCACAGGTATATCTGCCAGATATCCCGGGTCAAGGCGGTGGCGATTAAAGCAATTCCAAGTATCGTCGACGACAACACAATGGCGGTTTTGTGGGTTATCTTTGAAACGATAAGGCTTGAGAGAAGCAGCGAGGTAAATAATCCGGCTGAAACAAAGAAAAAAAATGATCCGGCTTCACCATGCCCGATCATCAGATCCTTTTCGATGGCGGGCATTAACGGTGCAAGCAGAATTCTTGAGACAAATGCGATAAAAAAAATGGCGGTCATAAAGAGGAGCGGCAGAATTTGATTTTTTGACGTGTGCATGCGTTTAACCACCATGACCGTTTTCTAACCTACCCTTTCCGCTCCGCACCCGGAGGCCTGGCAAAATATATGGCGCCTGCCGCTGCAAAGCTCATAGCCACAAACAGCAAAAAGGCTGTCCGGTAACTTCCCATGGTATCATAAATAAATCCTGCCAGCGCCGGTCCTATCGCCGATCCTGAGATGACAAACAAACTCACCATTCCCGATACCGTTGCAAAAGAAAGGTACCCGAAACAATCGCCGATGATCAGTGATTGCATCATAAGAAGAGATCCCATCGTGAGTCCGAAAATAAACGTTCCCAGATAGAGCACGGGGATACTGTTGCTGTATGCCATGCTGAATACGCCCGCTGCCTGTAATAAAAAAAGGGCCATGGTCACAAAGCGTTTATCATAACGATCCACCACCGGACCCAACGCCAGCCTGCCAGCAATACTGGCGGATGCAGTAATACTTACGGCTGTGGCGGCACCGGATCTGCCAAGCGTCTGGCTTAAAAAAGACACCTGGTGGATGAGAAATGCGATCTGTCCGGTCAAAGCCAGCAGAAAAGCTGTGACAATAGACCAAAAGGCCATGGTCCTCATGGCTTGACGTCTTGTCCATCGCCGTATCTGGGTACTCAAATATTGCGTTCTTGCAGCACCGTCCGTCAAACGCTGCGGCGCCGGCGCCCCATCCGGATATTGACCGATATCCGACGGCCGCTGTTTGAATAGCGTCAGCGCCAGCGGAATAATGACCAGCCAATACAGGGTTCCCAAAATAAACAACGCTATTTTCAATCCCATCAGCGATATCATATAAATTGACAAGGGTACCATAAGAATACCGCCGATGCTCAAACCCGACATGGTAATGCTCATGGCCAAACCGCGTTTTCTGATAAACCAATTAATGATGAGCGTGTTGATGGGGATTAAGGCTGTTCCGGCCCAACCCACCGCCATGAGGGTATAAATGATAAAAAGATGCCAGACTTCTTTTATAAAGCCTAACAGCATCAAGGAAAAACCAAAAACCAAGGAGCCGATGACAAGAACGTATCTGGGGCCGTTGGCATCGATGGAACGGCTGATCAACATACCCACAATCCCAGATACAATAAAATAAAGAGAAATGGCAGATGAAATGACCCCCTTGGACCATCCATACTGATTTTTAAGCGGGTCCAGCAAAACACTATGACCGTAAAATCCGATACCGCTGGAAACAATCAATACGAGGAGCGAACCCAAAACAATCCACCACCCAAAAAAGATGCCGCCACGGTTGGGTGGAATGTTTTCATTCGTTTGCTCAGTTCTTTTGAGCGAATAGGTGCTTTTCTCCACCGGCAGATCCGATCCCGTCGAATAAAAAGGGGTTGGAACTACCCAACCCCTTGACAAGCTTTGCACCGCACATCTCATTGAGTTCTTTGAAAGACAGTTCCTTGGAAAATTTAGATCAGCGGCGGTCGTTTTTCAAGGACTTCCGCAGGCATTTCAAAGGCCATGTCGTTATTCTGAAAAAGCGTTTCATTTTTGCCGACGATCAAGGCATATGACAAAACTTCATCCATGTGTTCCACCGGAATGATCCGAAGCTGTTTGGATATCACTTTGGGAATATCCTTCAGGTCCTTCTCGTTCTCTTTGGGTATAAGCACCATTTTAATACCAGCCCGGTGTGCTGCAAGAATTTTCTCTTTTAAACCACCGATGGGTAATATGCGTCCCCGCAGTGTAATCTCTCCGGTCATGGCGAGATCCCTGTGGACCGGGCGACGGCTCAATGCCGACACAATCGCTGTACACATGGTGATACCGGCTGAAGGGCCGTCCTTTGGGATAGCGCCCTCCGGAATATGGATGTGTAAGTCCAATTTCTTATAAAATGTATCGTCAATCATGAGTTGTTTGGCACGCGACCGGACATAACTGACAGCGGCTTGTGCCGACTCTTTCATGACGTCACCAAGCTTTCCCGTTACAATCTGTTTGCCTTTACCCGGCATAACCAGGGTTTCCACCGCCAGCAGTTCGCCGCCCACCTGAGTCCATGCCAACCCGTTAACCAAGCCGATCTTATCTTTTCCCTCAATCTGGCTGTGTTTGAAAGGAGGCGGCCCCAGAAGCTTCTGAACGGTCTTTGAGGTAATCCGGGATATTTTTCCTTTATCGCTCCTTAAAATATCCCGTGCAACCTTCCGGCAGATGGATGATATTTCACGCTCCAGATTTCGTACGCCCGCCTCTCGCGTGTAGCGCTGAATGATCTCCAGGAGCGCGCTCTTGGCAAATTGAACGTTCCGGCCTTCAAGGCCGTTTATTTTAATCTGTTTGGGAACCAGAAAGTCTTTGCCGATATTATATTTCTCGTATTCCGTGTAACCCGGCAGCCGGATAATTTCCATCCTGTCCTGAAGCGGCAAGGGGATATCCGGCAGTGTATTGGCCGTAGTGATAAACAGAATGTCTGTAAGGTCATAGTCCACATCCAGGTAGTGATCGTTAAAGCTGAAATTTTGTTCCGGATCCAATACTTCGAGCAATGCCGCAGAAGGATCTCCCCTGAAATCCATGCTCATCTTGTCCACTTCATCCAAGCAAAAAACCGGATTCGTGACCCCGATTTTTTTCAAGGATTGGATGATCTTACCTGGCATAGCGCCGATATAGGTTCGTCGGTGCCCGCGAATCTCCGCCTCATCCCGAACGCCGCCCAGCGAAAGCCGGACAAATTTTCTACCGGTCGCCCTTGCCACGGATTTTGCAAGAGATGTCTTTCCGACCCCCGGTGGTCCCACAAAACAAAGAATGGGACCTCTAATTTTTTTAACCAGGCTTTGAACCGCCAAATACTCCAGAATACGTTCTTTGGGTTTATCCAAACCATAATGATCTTCGTTCAGGATCACTTCCGCCTGATCGATATCATTATTCACCCTGCTGCGGGCGAACCAGGGAAGGCTGATCAACCAGTCGATATAGTTACGAACCACCGTGGCTTCGGCCGACATGGGGGTCATCATTTTAAGCTTGCGGAATTCCTGTCTGACCTTTCCGGAAGCCTCTTTGGACATTCTTTTTCTCTTAATGCGCTTTTCCAGATCCTTCAGCTCATCGCTCGGATCATCTTCCGCTCCCATTTCCTTCCGAATGGCTCGCATCTGCTCATTCAGATAGTAATTTTTCTGGGTTTTTTCCATCTGTTTTTTGACGCGGCCCTTAATACGCTGATCCATTCTGAAGACGTCGATCTCCATTTTGGTTAACGCCAGCAGCATTGAAAACCTCTCCACAAGAGGCAGTGTGTTTAACAGTCGCTGCTTATCCTCGAGTTTAAAGGAAAAATGGGCTGCGATGGTATCCGCCAACTGAGAAGAATCCGAGATGGCGGAAACATTGCTGACAAGTTCTTTGGTAATGCTTTTGTTCAGTTTAGCGTATTCTTCAAAATTTTCAAGGACAGCCCTTTCCAACGCCACAATTTCAGTTTTGGGCTCCGGGGGCTCCTCAAGCTCTTCAACTTCAACCTCGAAGTATTCCTCTTTTTTTATAAAATTTTTAATACGTGCCCGTTTCTTGCCTTCCACCAGGGCTTTCACCGTTCCATCCGGCAATCGGAGAAGTTGCATAACATTTCCGATCACACCCACCGGGCTGATATCGTTTTCATTGGGATTGTCAATGCCCGCTTTTTTCTGTGTGGACAGAAACACGCGCTTGTTTCCACTCATTGCGATTGAAAGGGCATTCACCGATTTTTCCCGCCCGACAAACAACGGCGCAACCATGAAGGGAAAAACGACAATATCTCTCAACGGCAGCACCGGAAGCACCTGGCCGCCAAGCTCCCCCTCTAATTGTCTGAATATTTTAGGCATATTTACCATAAGAAGCTCTTTATAATTTAATGTTCAGGGTTAAAACATCCGGCCGGCCGATGAAGCACGATAAACGCCCACCGCCGGTTCTTTTCAGCTTGACCTAGGCCTGCTTTTTCGTCTGCGCAAACAACAGGATCGGGTCTTCGTTGTGCAAGACGACATCCTCACCGACAACACATTCCTTGACGTTTTCTATGGAGGGGAGTTTGTACATGATATCCAGCATGCTCGTCTCCATAATGGCTCGCAAACCTCTGGCTCCGGATTTTCGTTTCAATGCTTCGGAGGCAATGGCGGCAAGCGCGCTGTCCGTAAACCGAAGGTTGACACCTTCCAGCTCAAACATATGTTTAAATTGTTTAACCAGGGCGTTCTTGGGCTCCGTGAGTATGCGTATCAATGAAGATTCATTCAATTCATCCAGGGTCGCGATCACCGGCAACCGGCCTAAAAACTCCGGGATCAGGCCGTATTTGATCAAATCTTCGGGCCGCACGTCCCGCAGGATATCGCCGATCTTTCTTTCTTCATTCCTGACGATCCTGGCGCCGAATCCCATGATTTTGCTTCCGAGTCGTCGCTGGATAATCTGATCAAGTCCGTTGAACGTTCCGCCGCAAATAAAGAGAATATTGGATGTGTCGACTTTTACAAAATCCTGTTGAGGGTGTTTTCTGCCGCCTTTTGGCGGAACACTGGCGGTGGTTCCTTCAATGATTTTCAACAGCGCCTGCTGAACACCTTCCCCGGACACATCCCGTGTGATGGAAGGGTTGTCTGATTTGCTGGCGATTTTATCGATCTCATCAATATACACAATGCCCCTTTTGGCTTTTTCAACATCATAATCAGCATTTTGAAGCAGGGAAAGAATGATGTTTTCAACATCTTCGCCCACATAACCGGCTTCCGTCAGGCTCGTGGCATCTGCGATGGTAAAGGGTACCTTAAGAAATCTCGCCAATGTCTGCGCAAGCAAGGTCTTGCCGCAACCGGTCGGCCCGATGAGGAGGATATTGCTCTTCTGAATCTCTACATCACTATTGATCTGTGCATCCAACCGTTTGTAATGGTTGTATACGGCCACCGCGAGAATTTTCTTGGCAACCTCCTGCTCAATGACATATTCATCCAACATCTCCTTTACTTCTTTGGGTATCAGGAGATTTCGGGCCTCTGCCGTATCTTTTTGGGTCTCTTCTTCGATAATTTCGCTGCAAAGCTGTATGCATTCATCACAGATATACACAGCAGGACCGGCGATCAGTTTTGTTACTTCTTTCTGATTCTTTCCGCAAAAAGAGCAGAAAAGATTATCATTGCCATCTTCTTTGATTGCCATTATTTTTTCTCCACATTAACGATTTTATCGAGGTCGTCTCTATTGGTAATCACATGATCGATGATACCGTATTCTTTTGCCTCAAGCCCGCTCATAAAGTAATCACGATCCGTATCTCTTTGAATTTGCTTTAAATTCTTCCCTGTATGTTTCACCAGTATGCTGTTTAATGTCTCTTTCATGCGTAGAATTTCTTTGGCCTGAATTTCGATATCCGATGCCTGCCCCTGAAAACCGCCCATGGGCTGGTGAATCAGAATCCGCGAATTGGGCAGCGAATATCGTTTGCCGTTTGCACCGGCTGTCAGCAAGAGGGCCCCCATGCTGGCGGCTTGACCGATACACACCGTTGTTACGTCCGGTTTGATATATTGCATGGTGTCGTAAACCGCTAAACCCGATGTAACAACCCCTCCCGGGGAATTGATATAAAAGTTAATATCCTTGTCAGGATCTTCTGATTCCAAGAACAAAAATTGTGCAATCAACAAATTGGCAATTTCATCATTCATCGCCGTTCCGAGAAAAATAATCCTGTCCTTCAGAAGCCTTGAATAAATATCATAGGCTCGCTCACCTCTGCTTGTTTGATCGATAACCATCGGAATCAATGCCACAATTCAACTCCTTTTCCACTTTGACTTTTGACTATTTACGAGAGCCTCAATAAATCATTTCATATCAATCAGCTGCGCTTCCATTCACCGCTGTGGCCTCGTCCGTTGTTGGTTTCATTTTTTCAGGCGCTACGTCCTCAATCTTGCTATTATCAATAATAAGCTTGATGGCCTGTTTTTCAAGCAGCGTGTGTTTAAAAAATTCCAACTGATCTTTGCTTTGATCATAAAAGCCTTTGATCTGCTCAACCGGCTGATTGAAGGTCTTTGCCATATCCTCAAACCCTTTTTCCAAGTCTTCAGCGGAACATTCCAGTTTCTCCTGTTCAACCACTTTATTCAGCAGGACATGTCGTCTCGCCTGCTTTTCGGCGGTTTCACGATACTGTTCCTGGAGCTTTTCCCGGGTTAATCCAATATCTTCCAGCGATCTGTTTTGATATGAAAATCGTCTTTCCGTGTCCGAAATGATATTCTCCAGCTCATAATTTATCATAATTTCAGGCACTTCAAATGATGTCTTGTTGATCAAGGCTTCAAAAACCTGTTCATTGAGTTCCTGCTCAATCCGTTTTTCATAACCTTGTGTCAAATTATCTTTTATCATATTTTTCAAATCTTCTAAAGTCTCAAATTGACCAAGGCTTTTGGCGAAGGCATCATCCAGCTCTGAGATCTCCTCTTTCCGGATTTCACGAAGCGTTACCTGAAAGTCAATTTGCTGATTTTTCAGCTTTTCATTAAAATAATCTGCGGCAAACATTACCGAGACTTCACGGGTTTCCCCTGGATTCATGCCCACCAGTTTTTCATCAAATTCTTTGGCAATTTGGCCGTCGCCAACTTTCAGGGTAAAGTTTTCAGTTTTTGCGGTGGCCTCATAGGGATGTCCGTCTTTAAATCCTTCATAATCGATCACAGCGAAATCGCCTTCCTGAACCGGCCGCGCCTCTTCAATTTTCACCTGTTTTGCCATGTTCTTCTGTAAAACTTTCAGCTGAACATCGATGTCATCATCGCCCACCTTATAATTGGTCCGCTTAAGCGCCAAGCCTTTGATTTCAATATCATCCAATTTAGGATTGATCTCCACAGTGGCATCAAAGCTGTACGAGCCGCCGGCATCCAAATCCGGCGGGTCCACCAGCGGGCTCCCGATAATGTTCAGCCCGGTTTCCTTGAGGGCATCGGCAAAAGAAGACTGGATCAATTTAGAGGCTGCATCCGCATGGACATCCTTTTTGTACAGCCGTTCCAATACCGATCGCGGCGCCTTTCCCGGACGAAAGCCTTTAATTTTTGCATTTTTCTTGAGGAGGCTGTAAGCGCTGTTCAGCTCTTCGGTTACTTTTTCAGCAGGGATTTCAATATGGAGGATCTTCTTGACGCTGTTCACATCTTCAACATTGACTTTCATAATTTTCCTTTCGCACATACCAAGTGCCTGAAGTCAACGTTTCTCCGGGCACTCTGAATTATTTGCCATTTGATTGGTGCGAGAGGGGAGACTTGAACTCCCACTCTGTCGCCAGAGCTGGATCCTAAGTCCAGTGCGTCTACCAATTCCGCCACTCTCGCA
>CAYTAQ010000010.1:0-33964 GCA_964435695.1 uncultured Desulfobacterales bacterium
GGTTCCTCTGGGGATTTCCATCGTGGAAGCATCCCGGCGTCTCGGCGCAGACATCGAGGCGCCCTGCGGTGCAAAGCAGGTTTGCGGCAAATGCAAGATCCGCATCGAGCAGGGATCGTTCCAAAAGCCGGGCATCGAATCAAAATACATGCATGCCGGTCCCTGGCAGGCTGGGGAAGAAAAATACCTCTCCCCGGAAGAAAGGGAACAAGGAGACCGTATGGGATGTGCCGCCACGGTAGGGGGAGACCTGCTCATTTTTGTTCCGGAGGCTGCAAGAGCCGGCAAACAGGTGGTAAGCAAGGCGGCAAGACCCCTTGATATAACAATCAGCCCTGCAGTAAAACAGTATCCTGTCGAACTTGTTCCACCTTCCCTCGATGACCCTGCCGGTGATTTTGAAAGAATCTGCGCCGCACTGGAAAAACAGTATGATCTTAAATCATTGCGCGTCGATCTTTCTGTGCTGCGCAGCCTCCATGACACTCTGGACGACGGTGACTGGAAAGCGACCGTTACGGTGTGGATGGATCAGGAGATCATTCATGTCCAGCCTGGAACAGGATCGGGGATGTTCGGACTGGCCATCGATGTCGGAACCACGACCGTGGCTGTCTATCTGTGTGATCTTGCCTCCGGCCAGGTGGTAGACACATTTTCCATGATGAATCCACAGGTCAAATATGGAGAAGATGTGGTATCCCGAATCTCATTTCACATGGAGAATTCCGATGGTCTGAAACGGATGAGCGACGATCTTGTGGACGGCCTGAACCGCCTGATCGAACAGACCTTGCTGCGGGATTACAGCCTCTCTTCTTCCGGGGAAAATGACGGTTACAAACCGGATCACGTGATTCGTATTCAAACTGAGGATATTCTGGATGTCAGCATAGCCGGTAACACGGCAATGCATCACATCCTGCTGCAACTGAACCCGGAACCGCTTGGGGTAATCCCTTTCACCCCCTCGATACATCACAGCCTCGACATCAAAGCCGGTGAACTTGGCCTGAAAATCAATCCGGCAGCCCACATTTTTTTTCTGCCGAATGAAGCCGGTTTTGTGGGTGGCGACAACGTGGGGGTTATTTTGGCTGAGAAACCCCACCGACAGAATCAGGTTCAGCTGATTATCGACATCGGCACCAATGGTGAACTGGTGTTGGGAAATAAGGATCGCCTGATTTGCTCATCGTGCGCTACGGGACCTGCTTTGGAAGGCGCCCAGATAGAATTCGGTATGCGGGCGGCTCCCGGCGCCATCGAACGGCTAAAAATTGATCCTGAAACCCACGATGTGGACTACAAGGTCATCGGCAGGGATCCCTGGCGAAGCTATTCCGAGCCTCAGGACATGAAAACCAAGGGTATCTGCGGGTCGGGTATTCTGGATGCCGTGGCCCATCTCTTCCTGGCAGGTGTCGTTGATAAAAGTGGCGCCTTCAGCAAGGGGCAAATTTCGAATCGGTTTCGAAGACACCCCGAAACAGGCATGAAAGAATTTGTACTGGCGTGGGCGGAAGAGACCGGCATCGGAAAAGACATCGTCATCACCCAGCAGGATATCCGGCAGATTCAGCTGGCCAAAGCATCCATTTATACCGGATGCAAACTTATGATGCGAAAACTGGGAGTTGACAGCGTCGACAGCGTAAAAATCGCCGGCGCCTTCGGGTCTCACATCGACTGCAGACTGGCGCTGGTTATCGGCATGTTTCCGGACTGCCCTATCGATAAAATCGTTTCCGTGGGCAATGCCGCCGGGGACGGGTGCAGGGCCGCATTGTTGAACCGGAATAAGCGGATCGAAGCGGATTGGATATCCAGGAACGTTGAGTATCTGGAGTTGACCCTGGAAGAGGACTTTCAATGGCAGCTCATGCAGGCCATTCATCTTCCCCCTATGTAACTGTTTTTAAAAAGGAGAAGAACGATCCTATGGATCAGAATATCAAAGCCTTTCTGCGTGTCCTGGATGCGACCGACAATTCCACCGGCGGTGGAACGGCCTCGAGCGTTGCGGGAGCGATGGCAGCCGGTCTGGCAGCCATGGTAGCGCGTCTTTCGAAGGGAAAAAAGGGCCTTGCGCCTCCGGAGCATTATCAATCCATAGCAGCAGAAGCGGAAAAGCTTTCTGCAGAACTCTTTGACGGCGGATACGAGGACGCAGCCGCGTTTGACCGGGTCGCCACGGCATACCAGATGCCCGGAGATACGGCGGATGCTAAAGAATTGCGGGACCGGACGATTCAATCGGCCATGATACATGCGGCGGAAGTACCGCTTTCAAACGCCGATCGATGCAGGCGGGTTCTCAATCTTTGCCGGAACCTGGAAGGCAGCTTCAACACCCATGCAGCTTCTGATCTCGAGTGTGCGCTGTACCTGGCAACCGCCGGTCTGAAAGGGTGTGCCGCCAACGTCAAGATCAATCTTCCTTACATCAAGGATGAAAGGATCGGCGAGGATATCAAGGGCAGATTGGAGTTGATTTTTAAGGATCATCTCCAAAAGAGTTGATCCAAATTAAGGATTCAAGGATCCTGGACCTCTTGGACCCTATTTTATAAGGGAGGACCTGTAATGAAAGCACTCATGTGTGTCCCCAATATCAGCGAGGGTACCGATCTTTCGGTTGTCGAAAAAGTAGTGGATGCCGTTCGGTCTACGCCCGGTGTTATGTTGCTTGACACCTCATCCAATTCGGATCATAACCGCTCCGTGATTACCTATATCGGCCGACCCGAACCAGTGGTGGAGGCCACCAGGAAGCTCACCGAAACAGCCCTGGCGTTGATCGATATGGCATGTCATAGGGGGTCGCATCCCCGCCAGGGAGCCGTGGATGTGGTTCCCTTTATCCCCATCCGGGGAATCTCCGATGAAGAGGCGGTGTCGATTGCAAGGGATTTCGGCAGGCACGTGGGAGACACGTTGGGTGTTCCGATCTATTTTTACGAGGACGCGGCCACCCGGCCGGAAAGACAAAGTCTTGCCAACGTGAGGAAAGGTCAGTATGAAGCCCTTGCCGAAAAACTTAAGGATCCTGAGTGGGCGCCGGATGAAGGTCCCTGTCAGTTCGTACCCAGAAGCGGTTCAATCCAGGTATCATCCCGGTTTCCACTGGTGGCCTTCAACATCAACCTCGCAACGACAAATCTCGAGATCGCCCAAGACATTGCCAAAAGCATCCGCTTTATCAACGGTGGTTTCAGGTATGTGCGCGCCATCGCGCTATCCCTTAAAGAGGCGGGGATGGTTCAGGTATCGATGAATCTGACCCACTATGAAAAAACACCCCTTCCCATGGTTGCGGAGGCCGTGAAGCGGGAAGCCGCACGGTATGGGGTCAGCGTGGCCGGTACGGAACTGGTAGGACCGGTACCGCTCGGTGCCATGGGGCAGATACTTCGCTACTACCTTCAAGCACACGATTTCTCCATGGACCAGATCATCGAAAATTCCCTGATCGGGTGGACAGGAGAGTAGATGATGAAGCCTAAAGCTGACCTATTGATCGACAATGCCGCCGAACTGATCACCTGTGTTTCCACAAAAAACGATCCTTTGGGAAGGATTCCAAACGGTGCCGTTGCCGTGGCGGACGGACGGATACTGGCGGCGGACTTGCGGGCCAAACTTGAGGAACGTATTGATTTGAACGGGGCTACAGTGTTGGATGCCCGCGGAAAGATCGTAGCCCCCGGTTTTGTGGACTGCCACACCCATCTGATATTCGGCCAATCACGCGTTAAGGAATTCGCCCTCAAGATGACCCGGAGTGTTGCCGAAATCGAGGCCATGGGGGTGAAAACCGGCATTCCCGCCTCCATTGCCATGACCAGGGAAGCCAGCGAAGACGATCTTTTTCTTGGTGCACTGGATCGGCTGGAGGGAATGCTTCGGTACGGCACCACGACGGTTGAGAGCAAGAGCGGTTACGGCATCCGCTGGTCCGATGAACTCAAGATGCTGCATGTGAACCAGCGGCTGGCAAGGGCACAGCCAATGGATGTGGTATCAACTTTTCTCGGGGCACATGATTTTCCACCGGAAATGGATCGTGAAAATTCAAAGCAGCGCAACGCCTATATACGTAAATTGACCCATGAAATGATCCCCCGGGTGGCGGCAGAGGGTCTGGCGGAGTTCTGTGACATCTACTGTGATGCCGGTTACTACACGGCCGGGGAAGCGGAAACCGTACTCAGGGCAGGAATGGATAATGGCCTGGCACCCAGAATTCATACCGATGCCTACGCCAATATCGGCGGCAGTTCACTGGCAGCAGCACTCCCCGTGGTATCTGCCGATCATCTCAATTACACTTCCGGAGACGAGATGCGTCGTATGGCGCAAAGCAATGTGGTGGGTGTAGTGCTGCCGGCCCTCGACTTTGCCGTCGCCCATCCGGACCCCTTTGATGCACGCTCCATGCTCGAGGCCGGCATGACCCTGGCTCTGGGCACTAATTTAAACCCCGGCAACTGGACCGAATCCATGCAGCTCGTAATGCAGCTGGCCTGCAGAAACCACGGAATGGCGCCGGAAGAAGCCATGCTGGCGGCAACCACCGGAGCGGCGCGTGCGATCCGACGTGACCATCAAATCGGACGTCTGGTCGAGGGATACGCGGCCGATATTCAGATCTGGGATTTGCCCGGTTTTGAAGACGTCATTTACAGAATCGGCAACAACGCGGTCTGGGTGGTCATCAAAAACGGAAAAATTGTTGTGAGGAACACATGCGGCTGAAAGCCATTGTTCAAGTTATTTTCATGTCTGAACTCTTTGCAGAAAAATATGGAGAAAAATGAAATGAAGGACATTCTCGAAAAAATGGCAAAAGCGTTGATTTCCGGCAATGAAGCCGGTGTAAAAGAGTTGACTCAGCAAGCATTAGCTCTGGGCATAAAAGGACGGGAAATACTGGATAATGGTTTACTCGCGGGTATGGACGTTGTCGGGATGCAATTTAAGGCAGGCCAAATGTTCATTCCGGAAGTGCTGTTGTGTGCCCGGACAATGCACGGAGCCATGGATATCCTCAAGCCGTTTCTTTCCAAAGGTGATGCAGCAGGTTTTGGAAAGGTGCTTATCGGTACGGTAGAAGGGGACCTTCATGACATTGGGAAAAATATTGTGGCGATGATGATGCAGGGGGCCGGATTCCAGGTTGTCGACCTGGGTGTCAATTTGACGCCTCAGGCATTTGTCGATGCGGTCAAGGCGCACAAACCCGATATCGTCGGGATGTCGGCATTGTTAACGACCACCATGCCCAAGATGGCGGAAACCATCGATGCGCTCCAGGAAGCCGGTCTGCGGGATCAGTTGAAGATTATGGCCGGTGGGGCGCCGGTGACACAGGCGTTTGTCGACAAGATCGGCGCGGATGCCTATGGGGCCGACGCAGCCTCAGCCTCTGAAAAGGCCAAGGCGCTGCTTGCCTCTCGTTAAAGAACGGCGGGGTCAGGTCTTCATTCTTGACATAGTATCTCTAACAAATAGCATAAAGGGAGAAAAGATGAATCAGAAAAAAGGCTTGCGGATCATGGAGCAGCAGCCGTTTTTGCAGGAAGCCGGGAATTTCCTGAATCAGATGAAGGAAATTCGCAGAGACCTGCATAGACATCCCGAACTTGGAACGCAAGAAGTTAGAACATCCCGGATTGTTGCCGACTATTTAAAACATCTCGGACTCGACGTCCGCACCGGCATAGGCGGTTACGGCGTTATTGCCACGCTGTCTGTCAGGGAAGAGGAAACGTGTGTTGCTTTGCGTGCGGACATGGATGCACTCCCGATGGAAGAAAAAAATACCGCTCCATATGCTTCAGTTAGACCCAACGTTGCTCATTGCTGCGGCCACGACGGGCATACGGCCATTCTGTTGGGGACCGCCGGTTTGCTCTGCAGATTTTCGCATTTGCTCGCGGGCCGCGTCAAGTTCGTTTTTCAGCCCAGTGAAGATAAGGCTCCGGGCGGCGCCATACCCATGATAGCGGAAGGTGCCCTCAGAAATCCGGATGTCCATGGAATCTTTTCACTTCACCTGAACCCCGATTTGCCGGAAGGCACCGTCGGGATAAAACCCGGCTTCTGCACAAGCTCATCGGCTGAATTTGTCCTGAGAATGATTGGCAAAGGCTGCCATGTCGCCAGCCCCCATAAAGGTGTGGACCCTGTCGTCATGGCCGGAATGGTGATTATGGCCGGCCAAACCATCGTCTCCAAAAGAATAAATCCCCTGGATCCTGCAATTCTGTCATTTTGTACGGTTCATGGGGGGACTGCCGGCAACATTATTCCTGAAGAGGTCACACTGACAGGCTCCATCCGCACCATCGACCCAGAGAAGCGAGAAGAGCTGGCCAGTGCCTTAGACCAAGTGGCTCAGGGAGTGGCCGGAACTTGCGGGGGAACATATCATCTCACAGTTAAGAGGGAATATCCGTCGGTATTCAACCATCCTGAATTGTCAGCGGAATTCAAGGATTCGGCGGCCAAGATTTTGCAGGCTGACAAGGTTATCGACATGCAGTTCCCCAGCATGACCGGAGAAGACGTAGCCTACTTCCATCAAAAGGTCCCCGGTGTTCACTGGCTCCTGGGAACCGCAAACCCAGCCATGGGTTTCACCCACCCGCTTCACAGCCCGTTTTTTGATTTTAACGAGGAGGTCATGCCTCTGGGGGCGGCGATTCAGGCCGGTTGTGCGGTTGATTTCCTGAATAACAGGCATGAAAGACCGCTTGCTATAGGACCTATAGGGTTATAGGTCCTATAAGTCTCATAGGACCTATTGCGTATCAAATTTCATGCAAGCGTCAGGCCTGGCTTCTGGCCATATAAGCTTCGAGTTTTCCGACGCCGAGGGAAAACGTCAGGGTCATAACCAGATAAAGGGCGGCGATCGTAATCCAGATTTCGATGGTCAGATAGGTCGAAGCCATTAATTGCGTTCCCTGGTAGGACAACTCCTGGATCGATATTACGGAAACAATGGACGAATCCTTGATCAGAGATATGAACTGCCCGGCAAACGCCGGCAGGAGACGCTGCATCGCCTGCGGCAGGATAATATGGCGCATGGTATGATATTTTGACAGACCCAGCGCATGGGATGCCTCCCATTGTCCTTTCTCTACGGACTCGATACCTGCCCGCACGATTTCCGTGATATAGGCACCTTCGAAAATAGCCAGGGTAAAGAGGGCGGAGATGAATGCAGATGCAAATTGGAACGGTGAAAAAAACATCTCAAAAAATCGTTGTGTTTCCGGAGAACTGGATCTGAGAAAATCGTCGATGCCGATGACCGGCATGATCTGGTCGCTGATGAAAAAATAGAAAATGAAAATGATGACCAGTGGCGGAAGATTACGCATGAGCTCAACATAGGAGCGCGCAATCATTCTGTTGAACAAACCTTTACTCACCCGCAGCAGCCCCATAACCGTACCGAGGATGGTGGCGATCAACGTGCCCCAGAAACTCAGGCGCAGGGTGGTCATCAGCCCATGGATCAGGTAGTTGGACACCCACTTTCCGGATTCTTCATCATAGCGAAAAAGATACTGGGGAATGATTTCCCAATGCCAGTTATAGTTGAGTTTGACCTTGACCTGATAGATAATATATACCAACATCCCGAGAAGTGTGAGCAATATAAGAACATCAAGGGGTGTAATTTTGCTTTTCTTTTGCAGCACCGTATTTCTCCCGCCGGGGTTGAGACAAACTTTGGCCTAAAGTGAGCGTTTCAAATTTTAAGAATATTGAATATAGAAATATTTTCAAAGGATTTAATCCATTTGAATTCTTAAAATTTGAAACCCGTTGGGATTGCCGATCTTGCCGCATCTACGGCGTCAGATGCCATGCCGCATAGACCACTATAGCGAAATAGCATCTTCCTTGTAGCTGCGGCAACCTCGACAATCGCTCAATTCAGGTTTGGAGTAATGGTGTAACAAAATTACGGTTTCAGGTGTCAGTTACAGGGATTGAATTTCCTGACACCTGACACCCGAAACCTAAAATCTGGAGTTATTCAATCAGACTCTTCCATTCCTTTGATTTGAACCAGTATGCGTATTTGCCCTGAATCCACCCATTGTTTCGGTTAATCTCGATCCAGTTGTTTATCAGGTTGAGGGTGTCGTTGTCCCCTTTGCGAACGCCCATGCCGATACCTTCAAGCATCATGACTTCATCGTACACCATGATCGTATCGGGGTAGTCGATGGCCATGGTGGACGGCAGCGGTTGCCCTGAAACCATGCCATGCACATTACCGTTGCGCAGTTCCTGGACAGCAGCCGGCTCGTCGTCAAAGAGGCGAAGGGTTGCTTTCGGGAATCGTTGTTTGGCGGCAACGGCGGCGGTTGACCCCAACCGGGCGGCGATGGTGACATTCGGATTATTGAAATCGGCGACTGTGAATCCCGCAGCTTTCTTTTTGTTGCCCATCAATGCCTGCTCGGTATAGTAATAAGGCTGCGTAAAATTGATTTTCAAGTTGCGCTGGGTGGTAATCGTCATTCCGCCGATCAGCACGTCAAATTTACCGGTAATCAGGGCGGGGATAATTCCTGACCATTTCGTAGGAACAAACTCAACTTTGACGCCCATGTCTTCTGCCAGTTTTTTGGCGATATCGATCTCAAAGCCGATTAATTCCCCTTTTTTATCTTTCATGGCCCATGGAACGAAAACGTCCATACCTGCCTTAATGACACCGCGTTTGGCGATATCTTCGATGGCGCTTTCCGCCGCCAGCTTTCTCTGTATCTCTCCTGCAGAAGTGCCGGCAGCCAGACTGAGCAAAAAAACACTTACAAGCACAATTGCTGAAACCAAGAATTTCTTTTTCATCGTTCCCTCCTTTTTTGAATATCTGTTGAGCAAGATTATAATTTAGCTGAACGTGCCCGCTTGAATACAGTCGGCCTGAAATATCACCTCCTTTCACCTCAGGTTATAAAATCTGACTGAGAAAAAGTTTGGTCCGATCTTTCTGCGGGTTTGAGAAAAAATGTTCTGCCGTTCCTTCTTCGATAATGAAACCGTCTTCCATAAAAATTACCCGGTCGCTGACCTCACGGGCAAAGCCCATTTCATGTGTGACAACGATCATGGTCATGCCTTCTCTGGCAAGATTTTTCATAACATCCAGCACTTCACCGATCATTTCCGGATCCAGCGCGGATGTAGCTTCATCGAACATCATTACTTTCGGGTGCATTGCCAATGCCCTGGCAATCGCAACCCGCTGCTGCTGACCTCCGCTAAGCTGAGATGGATAACTGTCTGCTTTTTCGTGAATATTAACTTTCATCAGGAGGTCCATAGACATCTTTATGGCCTCTTCCCTGCTTTTTTTGCGCACCAACCTGGGAGCCAGGGTTATGTTTGCAAGCACGGTTTTATGGGGAAACAGATTGAACGACTGGAAAACCAGGCCCACTTCTTTGCGGATTTCCAGTATGTTTTTTTTGTTTTGGTCGAGAGGAATTCCGTCAATAACGATGGAACCGCTATCGATCTCTTCCAATCCGTTGAGACATCGCAAAAACGTGGATTTTCCCGATCCGGAAGGGCCGATGATGACCACCACCTCGCTACGGCGTATTCGGGTGGAAAAATCACGCAATGCACAAACGCCATTGGGAAAAGTTTTGTTGATCTTTTCCACCGTCACAATATAATCACCCAGTTTTTTTTCCTGCACAGACAGATCCTCCTTGTCGCCTTAGGTCTGAATTCGAAACCGATTTTGCAATGCATTGACAACGATGGACAGGGTTATTGTAATAATGAGATACATGAAAGCTACGGTGAACCAGATCTCAAACGTCAGAAATGTTTCGGCGATAACGGTTCTGCCTTCCATGGTCAAATCATAGATGGCGATCGTGCTGACAAGCGCCGAGTCTTTAATCAGTGAAATCGCCTGACTGGTGAGGGGAGGTAGAATGCGCCGGAGTGCCTGCGGAAGAATGATGCAACGATAGGTGTCAAGTATATTCAGACCCAGGCTGTGAGAAGCTTCCCACTGGCCTTTGTGAATGGACACGATACCCGCGCGGAAAATTTCCGAGACATAGGCACCTTCAAAAAGACTCAGCGCCAGGACGCCGGCAAAAAAACGGCTGAAACCGAAAATGGGCGCCAGGACGAAGTAAAGAAAAAAGATTTGAACAAGAAGAGGTGTGTTTCGGATAAGCTCCAGATATCCTCTGGCAACGATCTTGGCAAAGAAAGAGTCGGAAAGCCGTAATAGAGCGGTCACCAATCCGATGGTCATGGACAAAACGAGACCCCAGGCGGTAATGCGAAACGTCATGAACAAACCGAGCAGAAGGGGTCCAAAAGAAAAATTACCATCCTGAAAGTGGAAGATATATTTGGGGATCTGGTACCATTGCCAGTTATACCCGAGTTTTTGCGTGCCGCGGGCCATAACCCAGGTGAGTACTGCCACCACCATCAGGAATTTGGCGACATCCATTACCGAAGAACGTTTCAGCTTTGGCCAGAATTTTGTGGAAGTTCGGAACATTTTAACAGACATATCGGATAATCAATCCATTGGAAAGAGAATTTTTGCTTTTTTGAAGCACAGGAGAGCCAGGTCTTCATTCTTGACAGGTTATCTCAAACAAGCAGTAAGTATTATATCGGAAAGCAAAAACTCGTCAAATGGTTATACAGAATGTTTTGTTAAACAGTTCTGTTTACGATTTTGTGTCAATCATTCGAAATATGGGATCATCTACCGGATCATCCATGTTTTTGGTTGATCAATCAACAGAAGGATGATTTCATATATATCGGTTTTAGGGTCGTTCTATCAGGACCCTGAAAGGAACTTCTTTGAATCGTTTACCCAAAACCATATGGGCCATGGGGTTTGTCAGCATGTTTATGGATATATCGTCCGAGATGATCCATAGCCTGCTCCCTATATTTTTGGTGACAGCACTTGGAGCCAGCGCTGTGACGGTTGGTGTGATCGAGGGTGTTGCCGAGGCCGCCGCCATGATGACCAAAGCATTTTCAGGGACCTTGAGCGATTGGCTCGGCAAACGTAAGGCGCTCGCGGTTGTTGGCTACGGCCTGGCGGCGTTGACAAAGCCGTTGTTTGCCATCGCAACGGGGACTGGACTTGTCTTTGCAGCGCGGATTATGGACCGCTTCGGAAAAGGCATTCGAGGGGCGCCCCGTGATGCTTTGGTGGCCGATATAACCCATCCCGACTTCAGGGGTGCGGCCTACGGTTTGAGATAGGCGCTGGACAGCCTGGGCGCCTGTCTTGGACCGCTGATTGCCGTGCTCCTCATGATGAGGTGGGCCGGGAATTTCAGAAGCGTCTTTTGGGCGGCGACTGTTCCGGCTTTTGTTGCGGTGGCAATCCTTGTTGTTGCAGTCAAGGAACCGGCAAAGCCGACGACCCAAGATACACAAAGGCCCATAGCCCTCAATGACATAATGAAGTTAAGCAGATCATTCTGGCTGGTGGTTGCATTCGGTTCCCTATTTAACCTTGCGAGATTCAGCGAGGCCTTCTTATTGCTCAGGGCGGAAAGTGTCGGTGTGGCTCCCGGTATGATACCGATTGTGTTAATGGTTATGAATTTCGTTTATTCCCTGTCGGCATATCCTTTGGGTCGTTTATCCGACCGGATCGGGCGAAACGGATTGCTGGCCGCTGGTTTGGCCGTATTGATAGTGTCGAATCTAACACTTGCCTTTGCTGACACAGGCTATCACGTTGCCGCCGGCGCCGCACTCTGGGGGTTGCATATGGGACTGACCCAGGGCCTCCTGGCCGCCATGGTGGCCGATAAGGCCCTTCATCATCTTCGCGGGACAGCTTTCGGTATTTTCAATCTGGCAAGCGGGGTTGCTTTGCTGGCGGCCAGTGTCATTGCCGGCGGATTGTGGGAGCAATTCGGTGCTCAGGCAACATTTTTTGCGGGGGCCTCTATTGCGGCCGTTGTTTTCATAGGAAATCTGATTTTCCGGAAATACCTATAACCCATAGTCATTGTTGTCTTATGAATTGTTTTGGAAGTGACGTCATGAAACTCAAACGAATTACCCAACACCCCATTTTAGAGATTCCGGAAAAGAAGGTGGTGCGGTTTACATGGAACGGCAAGGAACTTAGCGGGTTTGACGGTGAGATGATTTCTTCTGCATTGATTGCCAATGACATCCATGTATTCGGACACCACCACAAGGACAACAGCGCCCAGGGCATTTTCTGTGCAAACGGGCAATGCTCGCAGTGCCTGGTGATGGCCGATGGACTCCCGGTCAAATCCTGCATGACGGCTTTAAGGGAAGGGGCAAAGGTGGAAAGCGTCGAAGGGTTGCCGGAACTGCCCCAGGACGACATTGTTCCGGAAACACGTAACATAGCGGTGTGGGATGTGGATGTGCTGATCATCGGCGGTGGCCCGGCAGGTCTTTCGGCGGCCATCGAACTTGGCAAGCTCGACATTCAAACCCTTATCGTCGATGACAAGGACCGGCTGGGGGGCAAGCTGGTATTGCAGACTCATAAATTTTTCGGGTCGGTGGAGGATTCCTATGCAGGAACCCGGGGGTTTGAAATCGGTAAAATTCTCACCGAACGGGTAGCCTCGCTGGAATCCATCAATGTCTGGCTCGAATCGACGGTTATCGGTGTGTTTTCAGACGGTGTTGTCGGTGTGGTCAGCGGAAACCGTTATCGGCAGGTAAGACCCAAAAAGATGCTGGTGGCTACGGGGGCGCGGGAGAAAATGCTCTCATTCCCGGGAAATACACTGCCGGGGGTTTATGGCGCCGGTGCCTTCCAGACCCTGGTGAATCGGGATCTTGTCAAGGCCTCGGAGCGGGTGCTCGTGGTTGGCGGCGGGAATGTCGGTCTGATTGCCGGTTACCATGCCATTCAGGCCGGTATCGAAGTGGTGGGATTGGTGGAGGCGCTGCCTCAGGTGGGCGGGTACAAGGTTCACGCGGATAAACTCAAACGCCTGGGTGTCCCCATTTATACCGGTCACACCGTGGTCGCCGCTCACGGAACCGATCGCGTGTCTTCCGTGACGATAGCCCGGCTCGACGAAAACTGGAAAATCGCGCCAGAAACCCACCGGACCTTTGAGGTGGATACCGTTCTGATCGCCGTGGGGCTGGCCGAAGTGAACGAATTTTATCATAAGGCCAAAGCATGGGGGATGGATGTGTTCGCTGCGGGAGATGCCCAGGAGATTGCCGAGGCCTCGGCCGCCATGTTTACCGGAAAAATCGAGGGGGTTAATATTGCGAGATCCCTGGGGTATGATGTGGATGCAGTTCCGCAGGACTGGTACCAGAAGGTGTCAATCTTAAAATCAAAACCGGGCCGGTCAATAGGACGATCCAAACCCGAACAGGAGGAGGGCGTCTTTCCTGTTTTTCACTGTTTCCAGGAGGTGCCCTGCAATCCCTGCACGTCGGTTTGTAAGGCCGGGATCATCCATACGGAAGGAGACCGGATTACCGGTTTGCCTTATGTAACCGATCGTACGGCCTGCACCGCCTGCGGAAACTGCGTGGCCGTGTGTCCGGGATTGGCCATTACGTTGGTTGATTTTCGTAAGGATCTCGATGTGCCACTGGTGACGCTTCCCTACGAAATATGGCGAAACAAAGTGACGAAGGGCCAACGGGTCCCTATCACCGACGAAGAGGGTGCGGTGCTGGGTTATTTCCCCGTTGACCGAATCAGGATTAAAAAGAAATATCCGAGGACACTTCTGGTTCAGGTGCGAATGGAAAAAAAATATGCCAAACGCGCTGCAGGCATCTGGGTACAGGAGGCTCAGATCGAACCTTCCCAGATTTATGAAAAGGAACCCCTTCCCGACGAAGCCGTCATTTGTCGTTGTGAGCGCGTCACTGCCGGCGAGATCCGGGAGATGATCAGGAGCGGTGTCAGGGACATCAACCAGCTCAAGGCCTTGACGCGGGCCGGCATGGGGTCCTGCGGTTCCAAGACCTGCCGACCCATGATCTGGCGCATATTCCAGGAAGAAGGTGTCGATCCCGGAGACATTACCGATCGTACCGATCGGCCGCCGTTTGTGGAAGTCCCGATCGGATATTTTGCCGGCATACACGCGGAGGAAGGCCATGAATGAGTTTGACGTGATCATTATCGGTGCCGGGTCAGTGGGTGTGCCGACGGCCATGGCACTTGGAGAAAAGGGTCTTAAAACGCTGGTATTGGATTGGCGGCCTTCCCAAGGTCAGGGGCAGAACAAGCATGCCATCGGCGGCATCCGCGCCACGCATTCGGATCCGGCAAAGATACGTGTGAGTTTGCGGTCTTTGGAACTATTTTCGATGTGGAAAGAGATATATGGAGAGGATATCGAATGGCTGAAGGGCGGCTATACTTTTCCGGTTTATCGAGAAGCCGATGCTGATGCCCTGAAATCGATGCTGCCGATTCAAAAGGAATTTGGATTGAACATCGATTTTGTCAAACCCGAGAAGATTCGGAAAGTTATCCCGGGCATCAATCCGGACGGTCTTTTGGGGGGAACCCACTCGCCGGACGACGGGTCGGCGTCCCCGCTGTTGGCGATCAATGCTTTTTTCCGTCGTGCGCGATCTCTGGGGGCTACGTTCAGATTCAAAGAAAAAGTCACATCGATCATGGCGCCGGGCGGGAAGGCGATTGGGGTCGTGACCGAAACCGCTCATTTTACGGCACCGGTGATTATCGATGCCGCCGGAGCCCGGTCGCGGGAATTGTGTAAGACCGTCGATGTAGATATGCCGGTATATCCGGACAGCCACGAGGGCGCTATTACGGAACCGATTCGGCCGTTTTTTACACCCATGGTGGTGGATATCCGACCGGGCCCTGGGTCGAAAAATTATTATTTCTATCAGAATCTGCACGGGCAGGTGATGTTCTGCATTACACCGGATCCGCCCATTCTCGGAATGGACATGCGGGAGACGTCTCTGTTTTTGCCCCAGGTCTGTTCCCGGATGGTCAAGCTGCTGCCCCGGCTGAAAAACCTGCGTGTTCGAAGAATTTGGCGCGGATTGTATCCCAATACCCCTGACGGTTCACCGATTGTGGGCTGGAATCCGAATGTCAAAGGGCTGCTGCATGCCACCGGCATGTGCGGGCAGGGGTACATGCTGGGTCCCGGCATCGGCGAGATTGTGGCAAGACTGACGGCCAACGAGACCACCGACGACGATCGAATGATTTTGGAAAGCTTCAGACTGGATCGGGAGTTCGAAAAAGAGGAGGCGCTCAAGTAAAGTCTAATATGATTCGATAGATATTGTCGATAATGTATCATATGGCCCGCCCCAAACACAATCTGAAAATTTATGACAACCGGTATACAGCAGCAGAAAGCGGCGTGCTGCCCTTCATGGTATGCCGGAACAGGAGACGATATGAGAAGATTGTATCCCAATGAAACCGAAATTATTTCGAACATCAACGTGACGCCGCTGGTCGATATCATGCTCGTCCTGCTTATCATTTTCATGCTGGTCTCCACATTCATATCGGTCAGCAAAATAGAAGTCGAGCTGCCCGAGGCGGCAACAGGAGAAGACGCCTATATTGAAACGCTTTCGATTGCCATCAACAAATCCGGGGAATACTTTTTATCCGGAGAAAAAATGACCTCGTTTGAAGCGTTGATGGAACGCCTCGGACGCGAACAGGCAAAACATCCGGAATTACAGGTTGTTATTAGTGCGGACAAACAGGTATATCACGGAGAGGTGGTTCGGGTGATCGATATGTTGCGAAAGATAAAGCTCTACAAATTTGCCATCAATGTCGAGAATATTGAGGGAGAAGAGTCGAGCCGGAGATGAAAAACGTCTTTTTGCTCATCAGTTTTAGCATTTCTCTTGCTTTGCACCTTGTGTTCTATCTGTCGTTTATAACAATAGCGGAACAGCGGCATACGCTGAGGCGACCGTCGTCGCAGCTGGTGGCCGTGATTTCGAAGCCCAAACCGAAGGCTGAACCCGTTAAACCTCAGGTCGAAAAAAAAATACCCGAGCCGGCACAACGCCCGCTCCCCAAACCGAAAATTAAAAAGCAAGTTGAGAAACCCAGGAAAAAAATGCCCCTCCAAAAAAAACCGAAGCAGGCATCTGTAAAGCCAAAACCCGAACCGCCTCCAAACGTGCAGCCGGACACTGAAGCGCAGAAAGACACGCCGGAAGCGCCTGCAGGTCTTGTGCCGGATAACCGGATACCCCCCGAAGGTCTTCCTTCGGCAACACCGGTAAAGCCGGTATTCGGTGTGACCCCGAACAGTGTCCAGCCAGGGAAGGGCTCGGGTATGTCTGTTCGAATCGGAAACACGCTTTTAAAAAAACAGGAGGCCGATTTTACGTCTCCGGAGGAAGTCAGGGAACCTGCAACCGATCCTGCATGGGAGACAGGGACCATTGTGCCTGCTTATGAATTGAGCACCATGGCCTTATTCAAGAAAAAGGTGCAGCCGGAATACCCTGAATTGCTGCAGGAAGAAGAGATCGAGGGGAATGTGCACCTGACGGTAGTGGTCAATCGCTTCGGGAATGTGGTGGATATCAAAGTGAAGTCGTCAGACCATGAGCTGATGACAGCAGCAGCGATCAAGGCGATAAAGCAATTTGTTTTTACACCTGCAACCGTAAACGGTGTTCCGGTTGCTTCCACCATCGATGATGTGCCGTTCATATTTGTACTTGACGAATAGAAACAAGGAAAAGACTATGATTACAGAACAGATTTCAGTGTTTGCATTTTACGCCGCACGCGGCATACTGGTGCTCCTGCTGGTGCTCAGCGTTTTTTCCGTGACATTTTTCGTCGAGCGTCTCATTTTTTTTATCCGCTATTTTCTGAAAAACGATGAAACCGTATTCGCCGACCTGGAGGCGGCGGATTCCATGGATTCCGTTCGTGCCGTGTTGGAGAATACCCGTTCCGTTGAAGCCAAGGTCGTGCTAAAAGGGCTCTCCGATCAGGAGCAAACGAGGGAAGCGTTTGAGAAAAAAGTCAGTGCGTATGCACACGCAGAAAAAATGAAGTGGGAAAGGTTCAGTCTTTTTCTGGGCTCGGTGGGAAGCAACGCACCCTTCATCGGGTTGCTGGGAACGGTGCTGGGAATTCTTAAATCCTTTGCTGATCTGGGGCTTTCGGCAAAAGGCGGGCCGTCCGTTGTCATGGCGGGAATTTCTGAAGCGCTGGTCGTAACGGCCGTAGGACTGGCGGTGGCCATACCCGCGGTTCTCTTTTTCAACATCGGTAAAAGGCGAGTGGATCGGGCGATGAGCATGGTGGCCTCTATGGTCGATTTGATCAGTGCAAAAGACCTGTTTTTGAACAAGGTGCAGTCAAAATGAGAACGTTGATCTGCTCTTTGACGATGATACTGGTACTCCTGGGTGCTGCCTCGGCCCAGGAAACCGACAGCCGGGAAGCAGGCAAAGAACTCGGCGGTGTGGCACAAGGCGAGCACGCAGAGATCGATGGCGACCTCAGCAAGGTATCGGGGGTCGTTCGGGAAAGGGGCACAAAATTACCCCTGAAAAACGTAACTTTCTTCATAAAAGAGAAGCAAATGCCTGTTCATACCGATGAGAAAGGGTTTTTTGCGTTCAATATTGCACCGGGGATCTACTCGGTTGTTATCCCTGTAGCCGGTTATCAGAAACTTGAGGCAACGATAGAGGTCAGAGCGAAGGAAATATTGAAATTGATCCTTCGGGTGGATCCCTTGACCATGAACCCTTATCAGATCGTGGTTCACGGAAAAAAAGACAAAAGTGCAGTTTCAGCCCAGCGGATCAGTACCGAGGAAGCGGCTTCGATCCCCGGAAGCAACCGGGATGTATTGAGTGCCGTGTCCAATCTGCCGGGCGTCAACTCGGTGTCCGCTTTCGGCGGCTATGGCAGTGGTCTTTTGATCCGGGGATCTCTGCAGGAGGACAGCCTGCTGGCGATTAACGACCATAGCGCACCGCAGCTGTATCATTTCGGTGGGATTGAAAGTGTCATCGAACCGGAACTGGTCAAATCCGTGGAGTTTTACGCCGGAGCGTTCAGTCCGGAATATGGCGAAGCCACCGGTGGTGTTGTCAAGGTGAATCTGAGAGACCCCCGCAAAGACCGCTTCGGCGGCTATGTCAACGTAAGCCTGTTGTCTTCGTCGTTTCTGCTGGAAGGCCCCATATCAGAAAAGGACAGTCTTGCCGTAAGCGGTAAACGCGGCTTTCTGGACCAGTATGTGAGGCTGGCGGAACAGATGGAGCCGGATCTCAGGGAGGAGGTGGAGTTTACGCGATATCCTACCTACTATGACGGCACTTTTATTTACAAGCACGACATATCGTGGGGAAACGCGATCAAGCTCTATGGCTACGGCAGTTCGGACACCACCGAGATCTATGCAGCGGAGGAATCCGAATCGAGCCGGTTTTCAAACAAAATTTCACTGGATCAGGCTTATCTGAACATTGCCGGCGAATGGCACTATAAAGAGGGGTCGTTAAAATCCGTATTTTCGCCTCGTATCGTCAGAAATACCATATTTTATGACCTCGGGCCAAGGGCTTACTTCGATATGAAATGGAATCAATTGTCGTTCTCCGAAAAGCTGGAATACCAGTTCAACGAGACCCATCGGCTGCAAGCAGGCGGTCGTTTTGAATACGGCGCCGTCGATTTCGAGTCGAGCTGGTTTGCCGGTCCCAAGGAGGGTGAGGTCGGCTATAATCCTTATGAAAAAGAGATAAATACCCAAAAGACCTATTATTTTGCAACGCCCAGCATCTATGGTATGGACGAGATGACATACGGACGGTTTATCATTTCACCGGGCTTTTTTGCCCTGTATGACACCCATAATGGACACAGCTATGTCGACCCACGACTGTCCACAAAGTACAGACTGACGGACAGTTCCACCCTGAAAGCCGCTGCCGGGCTCTATTCGCAAACACCGCCTGCAGATGAGTGTTACGAGCCCTGGGGTACCAAAGGGTTGAAACCGGAACGCTCTTTTCACAAAGTGATCGGCGTTGAACATTTTTTCACCGATGATATTTTTATGGATGTTCAGCTCTACCATAAGGATTTTGACGATTTTTCAGTGCGGATAGATGACGAGGACCCCACCCGCTATGCCAACGACGGCACAGGCTATGCCTATGGTGCGGAGATATTGCTGCGGCACAACATGACCGATAAATTCTTTGGATGGCTCTCCTATTCCTATTCCGTTTCCAGGAGAAAAGATGGTGCGGGTGAGCATGAGAGGTATTTCGACTATGATATCCCGCACAATTTGACGGCGGTTGCGAGCTATAAGCTGAACCGGAGCTGGACAATCGGTGTCCGCTACAAATATGCATCCGGAACGCCCTATACCGACCTGCTCAACACGGAGACCATGTATGATGCCGACAATGATCAGTACACACCCGTGTATGGTGGGACGATCAACAATGAGCGGCTTAAGAGCTATCAGCAGGTCGACTTTCGGGTGGACAAACACTGGGTTTTCGACAATTGGATATTAAGCGCATATCTTGATATCCGGAATATTTTTCGACAGGAGCATATTGTGGCGATGGGATACAATACGGACTATACGGAAGAGGTGGAGGAGGAGTCGCTTGATTCGGTGATTCCGCTCATATTTTTTGGGGTGAAGGCCGATTTTTAATACCTTGCATGAAAAAGGAGAAAATATGACAAGATGGATCGGTTGCCTTCTTCCGGCACTTTTCTTTGTGCTCGTGTCGTGCGGTGGAGGAGAGGAGTCGATACCCGAGTATATGATCGACGGACCGAGGGTGCTGGCGGTGGCTGTCGAAGATCCGGAAACGGTTCCCGGCGCCGAGGTTGCGATGCGTCTGCTGACCGGCGGACGGCAGGTTGACCAGAACCAGGATCAGGACGTGAACTGGATGGTTGCGTTTGACCCTCCGGTAATCTGCGTGGCGGCGTACAACGACCCATGCGTGGTTATGATTCCGGATGCATCCGCGTTGTCGGATTATTTCGCTGAAAATTCCTGGTTCGACATACCGGTCCTGTCCCACACCATGATTCAGGGAAAAAACTACTATGCCGAAAAAATGCTGCGGATAAGCGATGAACCGGTCGGGAAAAACCCGGAAATCGAAACGATCGATGTCAGTTTTATTGAAGCCGGCGTGCTCAAACAAGACATATCCATTGCAGAAGCCGGGGAGGAGATTCGGTTTCAAGGCGATAACTGCCCCGTGAATATTGCATTTACCGCTGTGCCTGCCGGGTTGGAAGCGGCGGATGACAACGACCGGTTGATATTTAGCTGGAAAGTGAGTCTTTCGAAAAACGGAAGCAGCCATCGGCTCTACACCAACACGGATACATCCGATGTGGAAAAGATACTGGGACAGGGTGCGAAGGCAGCGGATTACCGGCAGTCGGTCGTATTCTCCCTGAGGGGGAAAAACAGGAAGAGCGGCATCCAATACGGCGTTTACGATATTTACCTGATCGTCAGGGACAAGGCCTCCGATGCACAGGATAGATCTGAAGACAGGCTGGGATTGAATTTTTTCTATTTTACCCTTGTCATCGAATCCTTTTAATTTTTTGAGCATATCAATGAAACATGACAATGAACAAAAAAAAATTACCATCGTTGATGTGGTTCCGCGGGATGGGCTCCAAAGTGAATCGAAAATACTGTCTCCGGAGACACGGGCTGCGCTTATAAACAGGATAGCGCAGGCCGGCGTGCCGCGGATTGCTATACAGCCCTTGTTCCCAATCTGAAAGGATACGCCTTAGCGTTCAGAGCGGGGATGCGGCACGTCCGGCTGGCGATCCATGCCAGCGATTCGCTCAACCAAGCCAACTTTTGCTGCACGACAGAAGCGTCCTTGGAGAACTTTAAATCCATTACCGAAAGAGCAAAAGCAGAGGGTACTGCTTTTGGTTCGATTATCGGCGTGGCTTTCGACGCAATTACAAAAGGAATTGCCGGCACTGGTTGGGAGGGCGGAACCGGTTTATTCGAACCGAAACACCAAAACATGGAATGGGTGAAATGCACTAGCTGCCAGGGATTATGCCACGCATAGCTCACCTTGTTACTAAGGGGAACACCAACTTCGTGGGGTATCACCTACAGAGTTTTCTTTTAGCATCATATGAAGCGTTTCCACGTTCCAGACAGTAGTCTAAATCAGCGCTATGCCACCTTTATACCGGGCGTAATTTAGGCAGTAAGCAGGTTTCCCTTCGTTAAAGTCTATAATTTGACCCAACCCAATTTTTGCTGAAAGCCTACCTTTCATGAAGGAGCCTTCACATTTAGAATCACTAAAAAACATAGTGAGCTTATACCGGTTGTCATAAATATGTTACGTTAGGCTTGGGTTAGTAACCGTCAACGATGTATCTGTGGAACAATTTAATTTTTATGACAACCGCTATCTTATAGATTTTGTTATAGCAAAATCTATACGTTTAAAGAACAATGGTCCATGCTTCAAAATATCGCACAGTACGCATACCCAATTTGGCAAACGTTTCAATCGAGGCGCTTAAAATCGTTTTCCGGATCGATTCGAATCAAACAGCACCACGGTGTGCTGCAATCTAAAATAAAGAAAAATTATTAAAGCGTTTGGATCGGCTCAAGTTATTCGTTATTGATCATCTCTATTAAATTCAGAAAACCGCCAATATCGGAAGGTTACTCTGACAAACGCTCTATTTTGCAAATCAAAAGCCGGTGAAAGGAAAATTTGATGCCGATCAAGGTGTAATAAGGCAATCTGTAGCAACTAAACAGCATAAAATATCCGTGAATGATAATATCTATCCAAATTTATGTGCACCACACAGCGCCGAACGAATTTTTAAGAATGCAGTCTGGATCGTAAAAGGAAGGTTTTTAGAAAATTTCATTGAAGGATTGCAAGTGATCGTTGTATAATTCCATTGCATATAAAAAAGAAGAAACCGACCTGAGGCTAACATCTTTATGAGAAAACGAAAGAGCTTTAAAATATTGGTAGCCATGTTTCTTGTCCTGGGTGTTTTTAACGGCAGCGCATTGGCGGAAGCCTGTTTCTGTGGATCGGCCTGCTTGCATGCCCGCCAGCCGGAAGGAAAAATAAAGGGATACCTTCTGTTTCATATGCGCTGCCCCTGCGATCTTTGTAAGAGTTGTGGTTTGGAAAAGAATCAAACACTGAAAGCAGCCGGCTCTGTATCTCGTATGCTAAATGTGACAAGCTTTAACACTGCTTTCATTCTATCTGATTTCTTCGATGATCCATCCAAGCATCAGATCTTAAACAATTTTGACTTGTCTTATGCCAGTGGAACAATCCCAGCTCCACCCGTCTACTTACAAACACTTTCCATCCTCTGTTAATTTTCTAAATATATCCGCTCACTATATTACAACAAACAAATGTTTTCACTGGACTGTGACTGCATTGATACAAAATAGTCAATGCAACCGGTTGATGAGGTGAGGGAAATTATGCAAACTATTTACAGATTGGACGAATACAAAATCATTGAGTCCGGTATCAAAGAGTTGCGATGGGAAGCTCATTTTGGTCTTGGTGCGTTCCAGGAGGGAAGATGCTTTAGAAAAGGAAGCATTCTTTTCATCGGTCCTTCGGAGAATGTTCATGCAGGTTTTTTAAAAGGTGAGTTTCTTGATGATCTCAAAACATTTCCGGCGTGGTTGAAAACGCCATACTATTGTAAGGGGTGTGACGTATACTACTGCAAAACCGGCTATAGGGTAACAAGGGAAGAAATGCTTTCGTGGATGCTTGACTGGGACATTGATGGAGGAGACATACTTGATTCAGACAAACCTGAAAAGCGTTCGGATAATATCTCCGGCATGGGGGTGGAGGATCTTGCTTTCAGGCTTCAGCGATATGAAATCGTAAAAAAAGCAAATGGTCAAATTGTTTGGATAACGCACGCAGGACCCAAGATCGTCAACAGTGGCAATTGTCTTGTTTTAAAAGATATTTTATTCATCGAATCCGGTCAAAGCAAACAATCCGGCTTGAACAAACGGTCATTTCTAGCAAATCTACGACGGCTTCCAAAGTGGGATCACACACGATTTTACTCTCCAAAACTGTCACTGCTTGATTGTAAATCCGGAAGCCGAGTATTAAGCATCGAGAAACGGCAAGCGGAAAATATCTCGGCAGGAAAAAAACAGAATATCATGAATCAAAAAAAAATGGCTGAAGTCATGATACCTGAAGCGAGTGAGAAAAGAGTCTTTTCTGCGAGAGTGTCGGATACCTTAAATTCTCTTTCCCAATCAGCTGTAATTTATAGAGCGCGTGCACGCTCTTTATGGTTCAAATGCAAAAGCTCGAATATCTTGAAGCGCATTATTGATTTTCGTGCCTCAAGGGTCAGAAGATGGATGACCTATGCTATTGCTCTTATTATTTTGATGATCTCATTGCTTTTTGCCTTCTTAATCGGCTACTGGAATGAACACCGAGAAAAATTGCATCACAAAAGGGGTGAGCATGGTTCCAGCTATCACAGAGATCATTAATTCAGGCCGAATCAACTGACATTGCCAACTTAAAGATGAGGAGGAAGACTCGACATTATGTCAAACATCATAAAAGGATCAGCTATGTTTATGATAACTTCAAGGACAAGCAAAAAAATATTTTCTATTATGCTCCTCTCAATGCTGTTCTTTTGCCTCGATTGGCCAAGTGTCATAGTGGCTGACGATCACAAAAGGCACCAGAGCGATTATAAACGGTACGAAAACAGGAAAGACCAGTTTGATTACAGCAATCGGGAAAAAGGTCAGGAAAAGAACGCGGATGAGGGTAATGAGATTACAGGCCAAACTACAGCCTGGCTCCTTGTTGCTGCCAACTTGACCATTGCCATTAGCATCCTTATGAAAGCCATGATTCGCTATTTTCCTTTAGAACCGGAAATAAAACGTTCAATCAAAAAATTTAACCAACTCCAGAAGAAACACCTCATGCGATTTCATTATGTATTAAATCCAGTCGCCCTGGGAATGGCTTGTTTTCATTTTCTGTTGTCTTCCTGCCGGTCATCGTCTATGCCAGAATGGGGCTTGATAATGGTGTCTTTGATGGTTTTTCTTGGTTTTATTTTGAAGTTTCAGTTATCTCCCAAGGGAACCGGAAGGTTCGTTTATCGCCTGCATACGACGCCAGCATTTATTATGATAATTGTCTTTTTACTGGTGGTCGGGCACCAGTTTGTTGATTGAAAAGGTCTTCATTGAAAAATACACTCATAGCACTCCTCATCGCATTTCTGGCTTTTGAATTTGTTGAGCATGTTGTATTTCCTCTGATTTGGCTGGTCAAAAACCGGAGGAAACGATCTCAATACGGCGTCACGGGCATGATTGGGAAAACCGTTGAAATTCGGCAATGGAATAAAACCGAAGGTCAAGTTTTGATCAACGGAGAATTGTGGAGAGCTGAATGCGAAGTCCCTTTACCTGTTGGCAGTAAAGCGACGATTGAGAATATTGAAGGACTTACATTGAGGTTAACGCCTTACGAATCAATAAAAGCTATTGCAGAATAGTAATCCAGATATCAAAAGATATCGATCTTCTTGAGGATACAACAAGGCCGATAGAGATCATATTTTTCAGGTGAGAGGAAATTATGCCAACTAAAATAAACAACCCAACCTATTGAATGACCTTTACAATATTATTTTGGGTTCCAAAACAGTTGTCGCATTTCCGTTCGTTTTGAGGATCTATCACCCATTTGTTATCGACCAAAAATTTGTATTCGAATTGGCCTGGCGGAAGCGTCACTGGTTTTACCCATTTGCCGGTATTATTTTTTTTCATGGGATGCGCTCCGGCTTTCCAATTGTTGAATTCACCAACAAGGTCTACTTTCTGGGCATCGGCAGCTTCAAGTGAAAAGGTAATTTTTCTTTTTCTTATCTTTCGAGTCGAAATATTTGGCTTCATAATCCCTCCTGATATTTTGTTATATTAGATATCATGTCTTAAAACGAATACGCTGTAACTATCGGTAAACACCCTTTAATATCTTTTGACCAATCGTAGGATGGAAAAGAAAAAAAACTTTACTATGCTGGAATTCAGCAAGAAATGTGCCAGATAGTGTTCTGCTTCTGTTATACATAACTATCTGTAATGATATGATTATAACAGTGAAGATATCTTTCTCTTAAATCGTATTTATACCCGGCAGTGTCTAAAAACTTGACACGTTGTCAATAAACGCAGTTTTTTAACAATTTACAGTGATGGGCGGAATTCTGGGCATAAATGAGTATTTTGCCAGAGATGTCGCTGGTTCGGTGGTGACTTGGGTCATCTTTGTAAACCATTCCTATACTTCAAGTCTGTAAACTATATGTTTCCTTTTTAGAGCCAATTGTCTCTGGTTTATTGACACCAGCATATCAAACCAAATCGCCAATAATATATAATACATTATTTCAACAAGTTGAGCATGTGTCGTTTTTTGGGCTTATGGCACGTTAGTTGCTGTATTTTGCATCATTGGCAATGTCAAAAAGGAAATTGTAAAAGATATTCATATGTTGAAAAACTGGAAGCAAAAAGAGTAAAATTTTAAGTTTGATGTCATCGGCAGCGGTGGGCCCTTTCGTACCTCAGGCACAAGTTTTTGAATGACTTCGAACCGAATTACTCGCAGATCGCTTAATCAAGTCAACTTGATTTTTCTGAATAACAGTAAAGACAAGTAATATCAATGTTAGAACTCATCATAGACGACACGTCTTTTCACGGTATGGCAAATCTTTGCCATGAACCGTCCCTGTTGGCTCGAATATTTTTGTCGTTTGTAGTTCTCTTTGGACTCGCATTACTGATCATGACTCTGGTCAGTATGTTAAGCTATGTAATGGGGGGAGCACCGTTTATTGGAACATCCAAAGGCTTGACAAGGAAAATTGTGAAACTGGCAGGCATACAGCCGGGTGAGTACGTATATGATTTGGGATGCGGAGATGGCCGATTTTTAATCGAGGCCAACAAGACCTACGGAGCGACCGCTATCGGGATTGAAATATCCCCTGTGATTTGGGCTCTTGCCAGACTAACGGTTTGGATTCATGGTGCGAATGTGGTATTGCATTGTGTGAATTTAAAGAACTATGATTTTTCGGATGCCGATGTAATTTTCTGCTACTTGGTACCAGACATGTTGGAAATGTTAGCGAAGCGATTTGATCGCCTGAAACCTGGAAGCCGGATCATTTCCCGCCGATTTGAGATTCCCGAGCGGCAAGCAATCAAGTGTATAAAGATTCGAAAAGGTTTCGGCGCAGAAACAATTTATATCTATCAAATTCAAAAAAGAAGCTGAGAGAATCAATTTGACTTTCCCCCAAAGTTATGACGTTAGCCGATACATTTAATTAATAATACAACGGGTTAGTAATCACTGGACAGGTTGATATAGAAAAAGGAACACAAGGTCTTGCAGGAGATGAGATCAATCTTGCTTCTCGTTTGGAGGGCATCGCCAATGCCGGCGAAATAGTTGTCGAAATAGAACCGTACAAACAGGCGACGAACTATTTTGAATTTGAGGCCTTGGCTCCTACTGAAGTCGTAAACAGATTTACAAAAAACACAAACAGAGACTTTGTCGGGACTCCTCTGCATCGATTCGCCCCCTGCAGGGTGGAAACTGTTTAGTTTCGGTCTGAGCCCTTCACCTCTGGTGGAGGACCCGGATAGGTTCTACCGATCCGGTGAGAAAAAATTTAGGTAATTCTTCGGGAAAGACACTATGGCAATACAGGAGGAATTACCTATGCATGATTGTGGAAGTTTATCCCATGTAAGATGTGATTCCTACTATTAAAGACTTCTTCGATCTCGGTGAAAGCCCAGAGGTTAAGATTATGTAATGGAACGTTATCAGTTGAAGCTCGCCCGCGAGTTGACATAATCCAAAAAATTTTTACCTCGATGTAAAAATCTAAAATTAGATACTCCTTTATTAAGTCGATAAATTTAAAGAGCCTCCAAATAGTGGGGTACCCCTACATCTGTGTACCGGCACTGAATTGCAAGTATCTCCATTAAGACGTAACAAAATGATAATTGACGCTTAAATGGTTTAAGTGCAATATCTATTTGATTTTTCTATATCATGGGGGTAAATTCAATGATGTAGGAAAAAGCTAAGGAAAAAAGATGGTTAAAAAGAAAAACGAACAGACTGTTAACTAATGATAACTTTCTATTGAGAGGATGCCATGTATGTAGTCGAGGGCAAAGCACATGGTTCGCCACGCAGGGCGAAGGCGGAATCTTTCGAGCAAATGGCTCTGCCGCAACCAAATTCACAAATTGAACCCTCGAAATCTGTCAAACTCTGCTACACATTGATGCACGTCGCCGAAACAGCTGGGATACGGGATCTGGCCGATGGCGAATACAAGCCGCATGACAAGACGCTCGAGGACGGGATCGATCGACAAATCAACTATCTTCTTGATCAGGTTGGTTGCACCCAGCCGGGCTTTCGCTTGCTCGATATCGGTTGCGGCTATGGTCGTCTATTGAGAAAAGCGAAAGCGCGTGGAGCCCGCTCGGTCGGTGTAAATGTTTCTGCTGAGCAAGTGAATTATTGCAGTGACCAAGGCTTGCAAGTGTATTGTTGCACTTACCGCGACCTGCTTGAATCACCAGAATGGCACGGGCAATTCGACGGGGTGATCGCCAATGGTTCGCTGGAACATTGGGTGCAACCCGAAGATGTAAAAGCCGGTAAAATGAATGAAATCTACAACGAATCATTCGCCATCGCTCACAAAGTGATTGACCCGGACGCACCAGACACTCGCTATGTTACAACGGCCTTGCATGTCAAACATGCATTGGATCCGGAAGACTTGTTAATGCCTTGGTATCACCTGCCCCGCGGGTCAAATCGCAGACAGTTCAGCCTGTTGCATCACTGGTTTAGCGGTTACTATCCTGTCTTAGGACAACTGGAAGAGTGTGCAAAGCCGTACTTCTCGCTTGAAAAGGAAGTTGACGGAACGTTGGGCTACAAGATCGCCAGCAAATACCGGATGGCGCGAATGCGGCGTGGATTGTTCACGAACCCGAAACTGGTCTGGGGCATTGTGAAGGCGATAGCTCGACATCCATATGCGACCGCTACGCTACTTGAGTGCTATTTCATTGAGCAAGCTTGGGATTGGCAGTTCCTGGGCAAAGAGCCGCCAACGACGCTTCTGCGTCAGACCTGGAAGCGGAACTCGCAGGCTTCGTCGTGACCACGACGAGAAGCCGCAATGGACCTGCTTGAAAATTCATGGGATATCATACGGCACCCGCACCATAATATATCACAACTTTTTCAAGTCCTCAAAATAGTGCGTCAGCTCCAATATCATCGGCTAACATGCCATTGGAACAGTTCTTCCCACGTTGTGTTTTTCATAATAATAAATGGACAAAAATGTGGCAAGGATCTTCACAATCGATTTCCCTGATACAAACAAAGCCATGGCTACCTCAGCCGCTTTGTGCAAACTGACAGGGCGGGCTCTAATATATATCTGAATCTGAAACGGAAACTGCTGCATTGTACCCAGTGAGAGGTATTACATAGATTGGACTAACGCATAAATCACCGGCATATCTTTTGCGTACGGCAATTTGTTTGCTAAACCATTTCATATGGTTAACAGCTTTTCGTCACTCGTTAAAATCTCCGTTAGCGGGATCCCCCAGTACTTAACTTCAATGTTAAGTTTTTCTAAAGCTTCTGTTACGCCTAATTGATCAGCACAAGCCTTACACGCAGTTATATGAACGCCTGCTTCCAAAGCCTCTCTTACCAATTTTTGAATATTATCATCTTCATTCACCAGTTTAGCAGTAGCGCCCCAAATAATCAGGGTGACTTTTTCCCACCAACCATGAATGAGAGAATTTACGGTATACATGAATACCATTTTTTCCGCAGTAATCGGATTATCATTCGTCCATAATACATAGAGATGGTTTCTTTTGCTCATCTATTATCTCCCTTTTGCTTTGGGGTTTAGCAATTGATTCATTCGTAAAATTCTTAAAATTTGAAACGCTCAGTTTAGGTTCTGCTCTTTTCCGGGTTAGATGCGGCAACTATCCGGATCCTGCCGGCAGCTCTTTTCTTTCTTTTATAACCTTGCAGCGCAATCTTATTTCCAGTATGGATTGATCAAATCTTCAAAAATGACGATTGCCGCCTCTGCGCCATTACCGGCAGCCGTGACAATCTGTTTATAACCACCGGCGACATCCCCGGCCGTATAGATGCCCGGCACATTGGTTCGATAGTTGTCATGCTTGATGGTGCCTTCTTCGGTCAGTGCGATGCCGGTTTTCGCGGCGAGTTCGTTGGACGGCATGTATCCGATGGCCAGAAAAACACCGTCGACTTTCAGTGCCGATGTTTCATTTTTTTTGTTGTTGAACAAAACAACGCTTTCAACCGTATGCCGTCCCTTTATTTCTTTCACTTGCGTATTGAACAAAATAGGGATGTTGTTTTGAATAAGATTCTGGATAAGAATATCCTGGGCTTTGAGCGTATCCCGCCGGTGGACTATGGTAACATCCACGCCCACGTTTTTTAGATAAAGCGCTTCCGTGGCTGCGCTGTTCCCGCCCCCGACGATGATGACTTTACGGCCTTTAAACAGTTGGCCGTCACATGTCGCACAATAGCTGACGCCGTGACCACTGAGTCTTGTTTCTCCGGGAACACCTATGTGCCGATGGGTGGCGCCGGTTGCCATGAGAACGGAACGCGTCATAAACTTTCTGCGGCTGGTTTGCACGCTGAGGGGAGCGCCCGGTTCGATGCCAAGGACTTCTTCTCCGGGAAAAATTTGAACATATTCCAGGGCATGGGTTACCATGATGTCGACAAGTGTTTTCCCACCGACCTGCTTCAGTCCGGGATAATTCTCCACAACAGGTGTTAATGCGATCTGACCGCCGAGAACACCCTTTTCAACAACGACGGTTTTTAAACCACTTCTGGCCGAATAGATGCCGGCGGTCAGCCCGGCCGGGCCGCCGCCGATGATGACCAGATCGGTTTCTATTTCCGTTTCTTCACTTTCAGGAATGAATACGGTCTGCTGCTCCATTTTATCCAAAGAGGACATGAACAGTTCTTCAGTCTGGGCGCCCAGTGCAATGAGCACGTCATTGGCATAGGTTTGCGGTACGGATTGTGCCGAATACTGATCGGCAAGTTCCGGGTTCGCCTGTATGTCTATGATTTCAAGAGAGATGAGTTCAGGTTTTTCAATGGCGGCTTTGAGTGCATTTTGTGCCTGTTGGGGGCAGTAGGGACATGACGCGCTGACAAACACTTTGATGTCTCGTGGCTGGTCAATCCGTTTCATGACTTCCATGGATTGTGGATTCAACCGGCTTTCCCGGGTGCCGATGAGTATCAGTGCTTCAATGAATATGCGACCTTCTTCGCCCAGAGGGGCGCCCAGCCATTTGATATGGTAGGTATCCGGTGCCAGGACAAGTGTCGGTGATTGCCGAATGCCCCATTTTTTGGCAAGTTCATGGTCCAGCTTGTACTCACGCAACTTAATTTTATCTGTTAGCTGCCGAAAAAATTGGAGGGCCTGTTTTGCCGCATCCGTAAACACATCATTTTTGCCCGGAACGGCAAAGAGAAAAATCGGGATTTCATTTTGGATGTTCTGAAATAGTTTGCTAAGCTCTCTTTGAGCTTCCTCGATTTGAACATCGTGTTCGTTATCCGCCATTATGCTGTCCTCCTCCAGCTATATATTAAGGATCAAAAGGAACAATTAAAAAATAAAACCAATCACGAAAACACAAAATAGGGAAAACACGAAATTTATTGATTTCTTTTTTTCGTGTTAAAATGCAGTTATCTCTTTTCTATCGGCACAAAGGCACATTCGGCGGGACCGCAATAGTCTCCGATATAATCCGATTCAGGCCTGTACAGTGCCGGCTTAAGCGTAGCTCCGGGAAATTGTTCTTCCAGCACATGTGCCGTCCAGCCGGCAATCCTTGCAATGGCAAATACGGGCGTAAAGAGATCCACGGCAATGCCCATGTAATAATAGAGTGAAGCGCTGTAAAAATCGACGTTTACATAAATATCACTCCCTTTTTTTTCTTTAAAAGCCTGTTTCCCTTTCTGCTCCAATGCCTTTGACATCTCATACCATTTGGTATTTCCGGTTCGTTCTCCCATCGCTTTGGACAGGGGCGCGAGGATATGGGCCCTCGGGTCATCGGTTTGGTAAACCGCATGCCCCAAACCCATAATAATTCCGCCGGATTCAAGCTTATTTTTCACATAGTCCTCTACCTTGTCAATGGAACCGATTTCAAGGAGCATTTGCATGACGCGCGTATTGGCGCCGCCATGCAGTTCGCCGGACAAAGATCCTACGGCTGCCGCAACGGCTGCATACATATGTGCCCGGGTGGATGCCACCTCCCGTGCGGCAAATGTTGAAGCATTGAATGAATGTTCGGCGTGCAGCACCAGACATATGTCAAAGTAGTGTTCGAGCGTTTCATCCGGTACGTTTCCGGTCAGCATGTAAAGGAAATTGGCGGCGTGATCCAAAGCCGGATTCGGTTCAATTATCTTTTTTTGACTCCGAATACGTTCCCAGTAAGCAACGATGGTCGGGAATTTTGCGATGAGGCGGATGGCCATGCGCTGTGCCGCTTCCTTTGAATTCTCTTTAACATCCGAATCGTATTGGGCCATCAGGCTTACCGCCGCCTGCAGAACGTCCATGGGCAATGCGTCTTTTGGACTGTTTTGAAGGACGGTTACCAGAGCGGGCGGGATGTTCCTTTCGGCCGCAAGCCGAGATTTGAAAGCCATGAGTTCACTTCTGTCCGGCAGGTCTTCATAAAGAAGCAGATGCACCACTTCTTCAAATGAAACATTTCCGGCCAGGTCCTTGGCAAGATAGCCTCTGTATATCAACTTGCCGGCAGCGCCATCCACGGCACTTATTTTTGTGCTCGCTATTGTTACACCCCTTAAGCCCGTATTGATGATGGGTTTGTCTTTCGACATATCATACCTCGTCTTAAAGATAGTTTTAAGGATGTTGAGTTATATAATAATTTCAATTCAGGAATATTTCAAGTTTGGAGACCGATGTTTTTATTCTGCATGAAACTTCTTCATCGTAACTGCAGTTTAAAACAGTTATGGACGCGTTGGGGTGAGGATTAATTCGAAACTTCCTGTTTTTTTTGACTTTTTAAGGTACACGCCGGGCATAGGCCGGTAAATTCCAGATTATGACCGATAATTTCAAAAACAGTGGCTTGATAAAGCTCGTCTTCAATTTGATTTAAGGGCGCAATCGGCGCATCATCAACGCGATCACAGCGTATGCAACGAATATGGTAATGCTTGCTCGGCGTGCCGTCATAGCGTTTGAGGGACCCGCTGAGATTCAGTTTTTGAATCTCACCGAGTTGGGACAATACTTCAAGATTTCTGTATACGGTACCCAGACTGATTCTCGGAAGCTTTTTGCGCACCCTTTCATAGAGTTCATCCGCACTGGGATGATTGTTTTTACTCCTCAGCTCTTCAAGGATCACCATGCGCTGTTGAGTCGTTCTTAGATTTTTGGATTTGTTCAATCTTTTTCTTTCTTATGGTTCCTGAGTTGCAAAACTGTCCATTTCCCTACGCTTAAAACAGGGTTGATGTCAAGAACTGAAATTTTTATCGTTTTAAAATAAGGATCGACATCATCATCGAAAAAGTATATAAATGGGTATCGTTATGCAGCTTGAAAATTCTACAACTATTTGTAAATATATGATTTCTATGACAGCTTCCCCTATCCCACTAGTTGTGTCCCGGTGAAATTTATTTTCCATTTCACCAGGGCTGATTGTGAGCGAAGCGAACCGAGTTCTGCTTTAACCTCCATCCGGCAGCACAGGGGTCTATGAAAGCCATACGCCTTCAAAAAGGGTTTGATTTACCTATCGATGGAAAGCCTTCTAAGGTAGTGGAAAAAGTCCTTTCCGGCAGTCGCCTAGGGGTGCTGCCTGATAAAATACCGTTTGTAAAGCCACGATTGCTCGTGAAAGAGGGGGATGAGGTTCATATCGGTTCCGTTCTTTATGAAGATAAGCGGAACACGGATGTAAAGTTTTTATCGCCGGGTGGCGGGATTATCGAAAAGATCAAATTCGGTCGACGCCGGGTGGTCCAGGAAATCGTCATTGCGTTGGGTTCAAATGAATCCCGCGAAGATTTCGAAAAATTTACACCGGAGGATGTGGACCGGGTCGATAAAAGCCATTTGGTTCATACCATCATGGCGGGCGGCCTATGGTGCCTTTTCAGAGCCTTCCCTTTCGATGACATGCCGAAAGCGGAGCAAACACCCCCTGCCATTATTGTCAACCTGGATTCAAAAGAGCCTTTTCATCCTCTGGCGGAAGTTTATCTGGAAGACAATACTGCGCTTTTTAGCTTTGGCCTGAAACTTCTGGGCCGATTCACTGAAAAGGTATATCTGACAACCACCCTGGCAGGCCCTTTGGTCATGGAAGGCCTGAACGGCCGCGTCACCCATCAATTCCACGGGCCTTATCCAGCCGGAGATCCCGGGGTATTGCTGTACCACATCAAAAAAAGTCCGGAGGAAAATCGTTCATGGCAGATCAAGGGACAGGACCTTCTGCTGCTTGCATCGTTGATAAAAAACGGGCAATATCCAACCGAAAGGGTGATGAGCATCGGCGGGAGCATGGTTGGAGAACCCAAACATCTGCTGGCACGAATGGGGACTCAGCTT
>CAYTAQ010000010.1:34064-44613 GCA_964435695.1 uncultured Desulfobacterales bacterium
TCGACTGCGGACTTCACGGGGAAGAGCGGGCGTGTATCAATTGCGGGTATTGTGCGGAGGTGTGTGCGGTGGACATTCTGCCGCAATTTGCCTTGAAGACCGTCCTGGCCGGTGAGCTTGAGGAGGCACTGGTTCATGGTCTGCTGGACTGTATATCCTGCGGCCTCTGCACGTATGTTTGCCCTTCGAAAATTGAAATCTGCAATATTTTAAAGAAGGCAAAAGCTGAATATTACAATGAAATTTATTGATAACATATTTGATAAAAGCAGGGTTTATTTTGAAAAGGGCGGAAAATTCGAAAAACTCCACCCGCTCTTTGAAGCCACGGAATCCTTTTTTTTCATTCCGGCCATCCCCACCCGGGCGGATTCGCATGTACGTGACAACCTGGATATCAAGCGTTTCATGAGTTTTGTCATCCTTGCCCTGATGCCGCCGTTTTTATTCGGGATATACAATACAGGCTACCAGTCTATTTCTGCAACAGGCGGAGAACTGAATTTTTTTTCTGTCTTTGCAAAGGGTTTGATCATTGTGATCCCCGTGGTGGCTGTTTCCTATGGTGTCGGTTTTTTCTGGGAGATTCTTTTTGCCGTCATCCGAAAGCATCCCATCAGTGAAGGCTTGCTGGTGACCGGGCTGTTGTTTCCACTGACCCTGCCGCCGACCATACCCTTGTGGCAGGTGGCGCTGGGTATTTCTTTTGGTGTTGTCATCGGCAAGGAAGTTTTTGGCGGAACCGGCAGGAATATATTGAACCCGGCGCTGACCGGCAGGGCACTTCTGTTCTTTGCTTATCCGGGGAAAATGTCGGGTGATCAGGTGTGGATCTTTTTTGACAAGGCCAAAGAACAGCTGACCGATGCCGTGAGCGGCGCCACGCCTCTTGCCGTTGCTTCACTTGTTGAAACCGGAGGCCATATTGAATCGGTTCTATCCGGGGCAGGGTTTTCATTTTCAAAATTGATGCTGGGAGTATACCCCGGCAGTATTGCGGGTACATCGGCGCCGCTGTGTTTTATCGGCGCCGCTGTTTTAATTTTCGTCGGGATTGCAAGCTACCGGATTGTTCTCGGCGGTATTTTGGGGCTGCTGATCACGGCAGGGGGGCTGAATCTCCTGTCCGGCAGCGCCTCGAGCGCCTGGTTTTCCTTGAATCCGTTTTACCATCTGATGATGGGAGGATTTGCTTTCGGCATCGCATATATGGCTACGGATCCGGTTTCGGCGCCCGGCATGCGCCATGCCCAATGGATTTATGGGTTTTGCATCGGGGTGCTCACTATTCTGATCCGTGTTTTCAACCCTGCATTTCCTGAAGGGGTTATGCTGGCCATACTTTTTATGAACCTGTTTTCTCCGCTGCTGGATTATTTTTTCATTAAAAGCAGGCTCAGAAAAAGGATCATCAATGTTTAAGGCTGTCAAATCCGCTGCGTTCGCTCTTGCCACCGCGATGGTGTGCAGTTTCCTGCTTACCGTTGGGTCGGCCGGGCTCAAAGGCTTTCAACGGGAAAATGTGGAAGTGGATAAGAAAAAAAATATTCTAAAAGCGGTCGGTTTGATTCAGGAGGAAAAAAAATATTCGAAGGAGACCATCAAGCAGATTTATGCCGACAGCATTAAGGCGATTCGCATATCACCGGACGGCACCATTGTCGGCAAGGATAAAATGCCTGAAAAAACACTGCCTGTATATGTGTACCTGAAGAACGACGAAATAGAAGCCTATATCATACCCATTAATTCCCGCGGGTTATGGGGAAGAATCATGGGGTATCTGGCCCTTAAAAATGATGGGTCGACCATCGCCGGATTCACGGTTTACAAACACTCTGAAACACCGGGACTGGGGGGTGAGATTGAAAAACGCTGGTTTCAAAGGAATTTTGAAGGAAAGCGGATAGTGGACAAGCAGGGTAACTTTGTTTCCATTTCCATTGCCAAGGGCGCCTTGTCCGCGTCAATGCCAGCGGACAAGAGACCCAATTATGTCGACGGCATCAGCGGTGCGACGCTTACTGGAAAATACCTGAGCGCCGGATTGAAAGATACCCTGCGCGAGTATGAGCCCGTATCCATAAAGTTTAGAACCAAACAGATGATGAAGTTAACGAAAGGTCAACAAAATCAATAGCTCACATTTTTATTTAAAGAACTAGATGTAGGTCACCAGATGAAATTCACGGCATCCAAATATTATAAGGCGTTTTCAGTACCGTTGGTTCAGAACAACCCCATCTCCAGACAGATGCTGGGTATCTGTTCAGCACTGGCGGTAACGGTTCAACTAAAGACAGCCATCGTCATGGGACTTTCAATGACATTTGTGGTCTCTTTTTCAAACCTGTTCATTTCGCTGATGCGGCATATCATCCCCAGAAACATTCGAATGATTGTGGAGCTGAGTGTCATTGCGTCCCTGGTGATTGTTGCGGATGAAGTCTTACGGGCATTTTTGTACGATATCAGCAAGCAGTTATCCGTGTTCGTGGGTCTGATCATTACCAACTGTATTGTCATGGGGCGGGCGGAGACGTATGCGCTCGGCAACCCGCCCGGTCTCTCTTTTCTGGATGGCCTCGGCAATGGCGCAGGCTACGGAACGGTTTTGATTTCCGTGGCGCTCATCAGAGAATTATTCGGTTCAGGGAAAATATTGGGATACAAGGTCATACCGGCCGGGTTCTACAGCCTGGGGTATGAGGATATGGGATTTATGTTGCTGGCGCCTGCGGCGTTTATCATCATCGGACTGTTGGTCTGGCTTCAGCATTCATTGTCCAAGGATGGATAACCATGGAGAATTTGATCAGCATATTTTTGAATTCCGTTTTTATCGGCAATATTCTGCTCGCCTACTTTCTCGGAATGTGTTCTTTTGTCGCTATTTCCAAAAATATGGAAACCTCCATCGGACTCGGCTTTGCCGTTGTTTTTGTCCTGTCCATCACAGCGCCTGTGAACTGGCTGATTTATTATTATCTGCTGTCGCCGGGCGCGCTTTCATGGGCAGGATGGCCGAATGTTGATCTCAGTTATTTGAAATTTATCACCTTTATTGCCGTCATTGCCGCGATGGTTCAGGCGGTCGAAATGGTGATCGAGCGCTTTTCACCTGCTTTGTACAATGCGCTGGGGGTTTTTCTGCCTTTGATTACCGTCAACTGCGCAATTTTAGGTGCTTCACTGTTTATGGTGGAGCGGGATTACACGTTCATGGAATCGCTGGTTTTCGGTATAGGTTCCGGAACCGGGTGGTTGCTGGCGATTGTTTCCATGGCGGCAATCCGGATCAAGCTTAGATATGCGAATGTTCCGGAAGGGTTACAGGGATTCGGGATTACCATGATCATGACCGGTTTGATGGCAATGGGGTTTATGTTGTTTTCGGGTATAACGTTGTAAGTGGTAAAAAAAACACGAAAACACGAAAGGACGAAAGCACGAAAGCACGAAAAAGAACAAATGACAAGCACCCAATTACAAATTGTTATGCTGGGAGGCTCGGATGTTTGGAAGCTATAAAGCTGTCTGCAGCATCCCGGCATCCAAGCTTTACAGCATACCAGCTCTTTTAGGGTTCGTGTTTTATAGTTTTCGTGATAATAACTTTGTGAATTCATCCGAGTTAAGGAATCGCAATTGATCTACCTTATCGGCACTGTCGTATTTTCATCCGTTATCATGCTGCTGGTTGTCATGCTGCTGTTGGTGGAGGCCAGGGTCGTTCAAAAAGGAGAACGTCAGGTTATCATCAATGACAATGAAGACAAACGCCTGGAGGTGGAGACCGGAACCAGCTTGTTAAAAGCGCTGGCAAACAATGATATCTTTATTCCATCGGCATGCGGCGGCGGCGGGTCATGCGGCATGTGCAAGTGCAAGATTGAGCAGGGGATTCAGAATTATATCCCAACGGAACTGGCCCATATCAGCCGGAAAGAAAAGAAAGAAAACATCCACCTGGCATGTCAATTAAAGGTAAGGGAAGATTTAAGGATACGGATTCCGGAGGAGATTCTTGATGTAAAAAAATACACGGCCAAGGTTGTTTCCAACGAGAATGTGGCGACGTTTATCAAAGAGCTTGTGCTGGAGATGGAGCCTGGAGAATCGCTTGATTTTAAGGCTGGAGCGTATGTTCAGCTCGATGTGCCCGAATATGAACTCTCTTTTTCAGAATTCAGAAAAAGAGTGGGGGTGAGATTCAGACCGACGTGGGACCGGTTCGATTTATGGGGGTTGAAAGCAAAATCTGAAGAGTCGATTTTTAGAGCCTATTCCCTGGCAAACCCGCCGTCTGAAAAAAGCATCCTCAGTTTTACAATACGTATTGCAACACCGCCCCCCGGGCAGGCCGCCGCTCCCCCCGGCAAAGGCTCATCCTATTTTTTTAACCTGCAGCCCGGTGATCGCGTGACATTGAGCGGCCCCTACGGCGATTTCTTTGTGAAAGAATCTTCAAGAGAGATGTGTTTTGTCGGCGGCGGCGCCGGCATGGCGCCCTTGAGAAGTCAGATATTGCATCAATTGGACACCTTGAATACCCAAAGGACCATCACCTTCTGGTACGGGGCGAGATCGAAGCAGGAACTTTTTTTCGATGAGTTGTTTAAATCACTTGAAAAAAAGCACAAAAACTTTTCTTATTATGTGGCATTATCCGATCCGCAGCCGGAAGACCACTGGACAGGGTTGACCGGTTATATCCATCAGGCCCTTTCTGAGAATTACTTGCGCACGCACGAAGATCCCAGCGAGATCGAATATTATCTATGCGGTCCTCCCATGATGATAGACGCAATCGAAAATATGCTGGATGAATTGGGTGTGGAACCCGAAATGATCGCCTTTGATAAATTCAGTTAGAAGCCCATTTTTTCGGGAGGCCGGCGTTCCGGAACGTATTCAACGGATATTTTACCCTCATTCCATTCTTTTGAAACATACAGCTGGCAGTAACAGCTGCCGTATTCTTCAACGTCGGGTGCTCTGTAAACACATGGGCAGATGATGTCCTGATCTTTTTGCTTGTTGCCGGATGCCAGTCTGCAAGGGCAGGACATGTAGCCGTAACGCTCCTTGTTTTGGATGAGGGCTTCCAATAATTCAACAACCTTTTCTTTGTCCCCGTTAAAATAAAAGCCTTTGGGTTCCTGAGCTTTCTTTAATATATCAAACAGTTGTTCGGTATTCATTGTATCCCCAGGGCCTCCTTTATTTCTGTTTCTTTAAAGCCGACAATCACTTTATCGCCGATAAGGATTGTGGGGAATGAGCAGCGCGGGTTGATTTTTTTAATGTCTTCGAGGATCGCCTTTCGTTCTTCGCCCTCCAACAAGTCCACATCGACAAACTCATATTGAATGGTACAATCATTCAATAGTTTTTTGGTAGCTTTGCAATGACTGCAGGTGGTTAATGTGTAGATCTTTACTGATTTATCCGTCATGGTTGAATTCCTTTCCTGATATCATTTTAAATGAAGACGTTTTTATCATTATATTTTTTTTTTCACTTGACAAGGATTTATTTGTTCTATACTTTATTGATAATCATTACTATTAAATTGTAAAGTTCATTATATCTGATCTCAATAGTTATTCAATCGATCCATGAAGGAGGAAAAATGGAAAAAGAACTGAAACAAATAAAAAAGAAAGAGTTCAACATAAAGGATATGACAGCATGCGATGCAACTGCTCAGATGCTTGAAAAAGCAAAGCGAGACGGTGTTGAAACGGCATTTGACAGGGCATTTAACATGAAGGCCTGTCCCATCGGTGCTGATTCCGCCTGTTGCAAGCACTGCTCCATGGGGCCGTGCCGGCTGAATGCCAAAGATCCCTACGGCAAAGTGGGTGTATGCGGAGCCACTATCGATACGATCATGGCCAGGAATTTTGCGCGGATGGTGGCTGCCGGATGTTCCGCCCACACCGATCACGGCATGAGCATGCTGGATCTGTTTCGTGAGGTTGTCAACGGGAACATCACCGATTATAAAATCAAAGACACGATAAAGCTGGAGGCAGTGGCGCAATCGATAGGTATCGAGACGGAAGGTAAATCTGTCCAGGAGATCGCCATGGAATTGTATAAAGAACTTGAGCGAACCTATACACAGGTTGAAGGGGAAATTCCCTTCGCTAAAAGGGTACCGGAAAAAACCCTCGAAACCTGGCGGAAACTCGGCATTGTTCCCAGGGGCGCCATGCGCGAGATTATGGAACTGATGCACAGAACCCATATGGGCGTTGATCAGCACTATGAAAATTTAACCAAACAATGCAGCCGAACCGCCTTGGCCGACGGGTGGGGCGGCTCCATGGTGGCCACTGAAATTTCCGATATTCTTTTTGGAACACCTTCGCCGATTGCCATTGAAGTCAATATGGGTGTGCTCAAAGAAGATCAGGTCAACGTCATCATCCATGGGCATGAGCCGAATCTGTTCGAATCCATGATCGCATCGGTGAACGAACCTACCTTGCTTGAAGCCGCCAGGGAGGCGGGCGCCAAAGGTATTAATCTGGTGGGTATGTGCTGTTCAGGTGCGGAAGTGCTGGTAAGACACGGCATCCCGCATGCCGGCAACTTTATGTCAACCGAAGCGATTTTGGTTACCGGCGCCGTGGATATCATGACCGTCGATGTTCAATGCATCAAGCAGGGGCTTGCCAAGGTGGCGGAGTGCTACGGGACGCCCTTGATCACAACCAATCCCCGGTGCAAAATCGAAGGCGCCACCCATATGGAATTTCACGAGCATAATCCACGTGAGACGACAGACGACATTGTCATCAAGGCCATCTCAAGATTTAAAAACAGAACAGCCCAGATTGAAATCCCCAAACAGGTGAATATCGGTGTTCATGGCTTCTCACATGAATATATCAAGTACATGCTGGGTGGTTCGTTCAGGTCTTCATACTGGCCGCTGAACGACAATATTATCAACGGCAGAATCCGCGGTGTGGCCGGCGTTGTGGGGTGTACCAACCCGCGGGTAAGACAGGATTACGTGCACGTGGAGCTGGTCAAAGAATTGATCAAGAATGATGTGCTGGTTCTTCAAACCGGCTGCTCGCAAATCGCATTGGCCAAAGCCGGTCTCACAACGCCCGAAGCGGCCGTATTGGCAGGTGACGGATTGAGGGAGGTTTGTGAAACCGTCGGTATGCCGCCGGTGCTGGGTATGGGATCCTGTGTGGACAACAGCCGTATTTTAATCGCAGCATCAGAGATGGTGCGTGTGGGCGGCCTAGGCAGCAGTATTGCCGATCTGCCGGCTGCCGGCGCTGCGCCTGAATGGATGAGCGAAAAAGCCATCAGCATCGGTCATTATTTTGTGGCATCCGGTGTTTATACGGTATTTGGTGTGACGTTCCCCATCGTAGAAGATACCAAATTCCATAAACTGCTTTTCGAGGGTCTTGGAAAGTGGGGTTTCACACCGGATCCCCATGAGATGGCACGGTTGATGATTGCGCACATCGATAAAAAGCGACAGGCATTGGGTCTGGATAAGGGTAAGGAGCGCGTTCTGATCGATATGGCCGATCGCCGGGCACTCGATGCTGCATAAATATAACTGGAGATCAAGCATTTTGTAATTTCGTTCTCCTCCTGGCCCGGACATTTTTTATGAAATTCCCGGGCGAAGAAACCAAAGGGCTCCCCAAAGGAGCCCTTTGTCCTCATACCCCGAAAAGACTCAATCATTATTAGTATAAACCGACTCGAGTGAATTTTTGGGGATAATTGCTTCCTGCAATACCTTGGTCAAGTCCTGATTTAAAGTTGTCACTTTTGATGACGTTTCCATCGCTGCATAAGAATACATCCAGAACACGAAAAAGCGAATATCGAATGTCCAACAAGGAATGTCGAATGATGAAGGAAGGAATTCTATCGATTTACAGATAGAGCGCGAGCGATTCCTCACTTCGACATTGAAAATTCGATATTGGATATTCTGCTGTTCTCTCTAAATAGCCCGTATACCGGTTGTCATAAATATGTAAATATGTTCCGATTGACTTGGGTTACTAACCAGCAACCATGTATCTCTGCAACAATTTATTTTTTGACAACCGCTATATTATATTTTTTGTGATAGAAAAATCTATACGTTTACAGAACAATGTACCATAATTTAAAATATGGCACAGACTTTACGCATACCCAATTCGGCAAGCGTTTCAATCCAAGTGCTTAAAATCGTTTCCCGGATCGGTTCTAATGAAACTGCTACACGGTGTACTGCCATCTAAAATAAAGAAAAATTATTAGAGCGTTTGCATCGGCCCATATTCGACAATACTGATCATCCCTATAAGATCCAGAAAACCACCAATATCGGAACGTTATTCTGACAAACGCTCTAACGCGCAACGGTGCCCTTTTCCCATCACTCGTTTCTCATCACGCATCACAGCTTGGCGATCTTTACATCTTGAGCGAAGCGGCCCGTAAAACTAGTCGCAGCTCCATCCTTCCTGAGCGCACAACCAACTCCGAAATTCCGCCTCGGCTTGATAAGCTTCTTTTTCCATGCGATTGTTTCGGTAACTCAAAAATGCATCCAGGTACGCCGTGACATACTGCCTGCCGAATTCAGCAATAGAACCGATCTCTTTGTACTGCTTTACGTGAAAAGCTTCATGGCTTAACAGGACCAGAAGGCTTCCGTCCTTATCCTGATATGCCTGGCGAATGAAAATTATGTTGCCGAAGGTCTGACCTTCGTATTCATCCATGATGGTGATCGGCCATTTGCCGAATATCTTATAATTGTTCAACAGGGCGGCATCGTAAACAATTTGAATGTCTGCGGGATTCACCCCCCACTTCTTCAACCAGGGGCCCAGCCATTTTGTCTGGTAGGGTGTCAGGCCGTCAATTTTTTTTCCCCCCCGGACAATATTTTTTTGATAGATTTCATCTGCCAGGAGGGGAAATGTTTTGTATCCCCATTCACCGGCATCTGCAGCATCCAGACTTCGGATGCCCCGGCCAACGGCGCTGTTTTCATCAAAAGGATCCAATTCGCGCCAATCTATCGACAGCACAACAGCCGGCCATATGAAGAGGACGGCTGCTAAAATGGCTTTAAATCTGCACTTCATGGCTGGCTTAAAATCCTTCAGGTTTTATTTTTGAATATGCGGGTACTTGGCAAGAAAACGATAGAGGGTGGCGCGACCCACCCCCAGGAGTTTCGCTGCTTTCACTTTGTTTCCGCCGGTTTTGATGAGAGCTTTCCTTACGACTGCCGCATCGAGACTTACAGCCGGGCCGCGCTTGGGTTTCTTCACGATAAGGTTCTTTAATTCAATGGGCAGATCTTCAGGCTGGATGGCGTTTCCTTTGCACCCTACAATGGCGAACTGAACCGTATTCTGGAGCTCACGCACATTACCGGGCCATCGGTAATCCATCATGATGGCAAGGGCTTCATCCGATATCTGGGCGATTCCGCGACCATTATGTCCGGGGAACTGTTTCAGGAAATGATCCACAAGGAGTGGGATATCATTCTTACGCTCTCTTAGCGGCGGGACGGATATGGGAATGACGTTGAGCCGGTAATAAAGGTCCTCGCGGAAATTTCCATTTTGTACTTCTTTTTTGATTTCCTTGTTGGTGGCACTGATCACCCTGACATTCACCGAAACTGTTTTTTCACCCCCGACCCTTTCAAATGTTGACTCCTGTAAAAACCGCAGGAGCTTGACCTGCATCGGTTTAGGCAAATCTGAGATTTCATCCAGAAATACGGTACCACCGTCAGCCAGCTCAAATCGTCCTTTTTTGTCTCTAATGGCACCTGAAAAAGCGCCTTTGACATGGCCGAACAACTCACTTTCAATCAGTCCTTCGGGCAGGGCGCCGCAGTTAATGGGAACAAATGGGGCGCTGCCTCTGGGACTTTCATTGTGAATGGCGTGGGCGACAAGTTCCTTTCCCGTGCCTGTTTCGCCCGAAATATGGACGGGAAAATCATAATTGGTCACATCCCGGATCTGTTTGAAAACAGAAATCATCTTGCTGTCACGACCGATGATATTGGAAAAGCTGAACAGCTTTCCGGTATCCATCTTCAGTTCTATCAGTTCCGTTAAATCATTGAATGAGGATAACACGCCGATGTCCTGATCATTTTCATCTTTCATCATGATAACGGACATTTCAATCATGCGGGTTTCCCCATTTTTGGTAATGATGTTCACGGTGTATTCTTTTTTGCCGGAAATGTCATATTCCTCACTGCAAAAAGAGCATCGATTGCCGCAAAACGGTGCGCCGAAAGCTTCATGGCAATCCTTTCCCAGAACCTCATCGCGACGATACCCGGTGATCCTTTCGGCACTGTTACTAAAAAAGAGAATCCGTCGATCCAAATCGTGCGCGATGATGCCTTCCTTGAGACTGTTGAGTATGTATTCAAGGCTTTTGCGATCAACAATGTTTTTGAAAAGCATGGCCAACTGCGTTTCAGCGAGCTCTTTGAATTTCAATAAAAGGTTTTCAAAACGGG
>CAYTAQ010000011.1:0-43695 GCA_964435695.1 uncultured Desulfobacterales bacterium
GTATGTGCTGACTTTCGGCACGGCGTGGGGCTTGACGGAAGATTTTATTGAAAACGCCGACTATGTTTTGGAACCGTTGGTCGGGTGTACCGATTACAATCATCTGCCGGTTCGGTCGGCGGCGGCCGTCATACTGGACAGATTGGTGGGGCGTGTGTAAACTCGGGATTCAAGGGGTCGAGGATCCAAGGATTCGAGTGAAAGGACAAAAAAATAAAACGAATCACGAAAACACGAAATATGGAGTAACTTATGGACAAGATGAAACAATTAGAAAAAGAAATGATGCGGCTGGACCTGCCTGAATTTGTCTCCGGCGATACCGTTAAAGTCCATGTCAAGATTAAAGAGGGAGAGAAGGAACGAATTCAAGTTTTTCAAGGCGTTGTCATCAGCAAACGCAAGGGCACAACCAATGCATCTTTTACCGTAAGAAAAGTATCTTACGGCATCGGTGTCGAGCGTATTTTCCCGCTCCATTCACCGATTATCGACAAGATCGAAGTGATTACAAAAGGCAGAGTGCGCCGTGCTAAAATTTATTACCTTCGTAAACTGAGAGGCAAGGCAGCACGGATTAAAGAAAAGCGAATTTAATCCGAATATTTCATGAGTGACATTGGATTTTTGGGCTTTTGAGAAAATAGCCGGTAAAAGCGGTTTTTACGTCATTGCCGGCGTTGATGAGGCGGGCAGGGGACCCCTGGCGGGCCCGGTTGTATCTGCTGCCGTTGTACTGCCCGGATCGGTTGATATTTCGGGAATTAATGATTCCAAGAAGCTTACGCCTCGCAAACGATCGATTTTGTACAAACAGATTTATGACTGTGCAATTGCAGTGGGCATCGGCATTGTCGGGCCCGAGAGAATCGATCGGATCAATATCCTTCAAGCATCTCTCCTATCTATGCTTATGTCGGTCGAGTGCCTTGATCCTCAACCGGATTGCCTGTTAATCGACGGTCTTTACAAGATTCAAAGCCCATTGCCTCAATACCCGATCACCAAAGGGGATGCACGGAGCATATCCATTGCGGCGGCTTCCATTGTCGCCAAGGTGACACGGGATCGGCTGATGCTGGCCTACAGCATGATTTACCCTCAGTATGGATTTTCGAAGCATAAAGGATATCCGACCAAAGCGCACAAGGCAACTATCAGCGCATTCGGGAGTTCTCCCATCCACCGGAAAAGTTTTAAAGGAGTAAAACAACAGCCTTCATGAATCGACGGCAAAAAATCGGTAAAAGCGGTGAAGCTGCGGCTGTTCGTTTTTTAAAAAAAAACGGTTATAAAATCCTTGAGCAAAACTACCGAACCCAACTGGGTGAAATTGATATCATTGCCAAGGATCGACAAACCATCGCATTTATTGAAGTAAAGACCAGGCGTTCTTTAGAATACGGGAGCCCGAAAATGGCTCTCACCCCTAAAAAACAGCGAAACATATCCATGACGGCGCTTTATTATCTGAAAGTAAATGATCAGAGCTATGCAGACGCAAGGTTTGATGTGGTGACAGTGCAAACCGGCGGTGGGCAAATCGATATCGATATCATCAAAAATGCATTTGAATTGGCGTATCCATAAAAGAATACAGGACCGATGCAGTGCATCGGTCCTGTATTCTTTTATACCTGTAATTATATAAAATCGTTATACGATTTTATTTTTCTTCCATTTTTTCGAGCTCGCCGTGCATCTTTTCGGCATTCTGCCTAACGTAATCCCGGACTTTGGAATCCAATTCTTTATAATTATCCAGGGCTTCTTTAAAGGCGAACATATCAAGCTCACACAAAGCATACATGGTCATATCTGCAGGATCCTGCCAATGGTCGACAATGGTCGCACCATGGAGTGTGGTTTTTGAAAAGGTTTTCAAGGCCTGCTCCACATGCTGTTCTTCTGAGGAAGCGGACATATCTCCAGCGGTTGTAGATGCCATGTAGTCTTTGGCTAGAACGGCAACATAGGTTTCCAATGTTTTGGCAACTTCGGCTCGGGCACGGTTGTCGGCGGTTGACACGAGCAATGCTTTATTTTTTATACCGGAAGCAATACCGACACCATAAAAAACTTTTCCTTTCTCAACATCAAAGGCGCCGCTGCCCTTATAACACCATTCCGGACCTTGAGAAAATGCACTTTTAGGGGTTGATGAACACCCGGACATGAGAAAGAGACCTGCCATAAGTATTGCACAGAGAACCATTAGCTGTTTTGTTTTCATTTTTTTCTCCTTTCTTTAAAATCATCGATCATATCTTTCATTTCATCCATTAAATCTTCCATCTCGCGTATGCCTTCAAGCAATTCATCCATGCGGTATGGTTTTTTTTCGGTTAGAATTTGACCCTGTTGGGGAGTTTCCATTTGTTTTTCCGGTTGCGCCGGGGCTATAGCTGTTTCTTTTTGGGGCTCCGGCGTGGCTGCAGCCACTTTCTTTTCGGGTGTCTGTGCCACAACGGCTGTTTCTTTTTCCGATTCCGGGACGGCCGATGTTTCGTGCCGGACAGCCGCGATCCGATATCCTTTTTCATTCAACCAGTCAATGGCCACTTTTGAGCGGATGGAAAAATTGACATCCGTGATGGTGAGACCGTCAGCGGCTTTTCTGGCGATCATTGAATTGATACCGACCATGTCTCCCTGTTCATCCAAAAGCGGTCCGCCCGAATTCCCTCGATTGATGCTGGCGTCTGTCTGGAATAGATTTTTTCCTGAAACGCCGCCGTAATTTTTCCAATGCGCGCTGATGACCCCACTGGTCAGGCTCCACAATCCCCCCTGTTCGGGATGACCTATGGCATATACCCGGTCACCGATTTCCACCATTTCCGAATCGGAAAACGGTACGATGGTTAACGGTTTGTCCGGATTGATTATCTTGACAAGCGCCAGGTCCAGCGGAAGGTCATAGGTGATGATTTTTCCTCTGTAGCCGTTGGCCAAATCGGTTTTATGGTTGCCGGTAACCCGGTTGGGTTTTAAAAATATGGAAATGTCTGACAGGAGTTCTGAAGAGTCTTTCTGGGTGAAAAGATGGGCGTTCGTGATGACAAGACCATCCGGGCTTATAATGGAACCGGTTCCGCCGCTGCCTTTGCTGGAGCCTTTGGATGCAAAAATAAACACCACCCCGGGGCCTGCTTTCTGATAAATCTGTTTTGGTGAATAGGCGTAAACCGGAGAGGTGGCGATGCCGCAAAGAAATATGATAATCAAAAATAGTATGGGTATGCCGTTTCGTAATTTCACTAAATTCATCTCCTCTCTTCGAGGTGTACCTAAATCAAAGTTGAAAATACACACGACCATGGCGACTTGCTTTAATTTTTTAAATAAATATAATTTAAAATAGCCGTGAAGTCAATTGAATAGGTGCATTTAATTAAAATGTCAATCTATATGGATTGTCTTATAAAAATATTGACGGAGGCAATCGCAGTTTGATAAGTTTATAACGATTGGATTTTTTAAAAGATAGATATAGATAAAGGAGGCAGGATTGAAAAAAATATCGATTGTTGCTTCAGTTTTTTTGATCTGTATTCTGGCTGCATGTGCTTCAACTCCCCCCCCTACCGGCATTAAGGGGACGGAAGAAGCACAGATGGTGCCCAAAGAAGAAAAGAAAGTAACGCCTCATTTTCGTGAAATAGAGGAATGCTTTGATTATCTCTGGACAGCGCTGGATAGTGAATTATACAATCTCAAACAATCCGACGGCTTCTCAGCCGGCGCATCAGGCGGCAATGCCATGGGACAGAGCCGTCCGCTTACGCCGGAAGAACAGGTGCGGAAAAATTCAGAAAATGCAATGGACGAACTCGATAGAGAGATCGCCAAGCAGGAAGGCCGGGCCTATCAGGAGAAGAACAGGCAGCCTGTCGCCATTTCATCAGGTGAAAGTTACACCACCGGAGAATCTTCCAATATGGGAGGGGCCCGCCCCCCTTCGGGAAGGCCGATGGTCATCGCTGTCGCTGACTTTGTTAATGACAACGGCGAGGTGTCTAAACTCGGCAGATATATTGCTGACAAATTAACGCCTTATTTTGCGAGTTCCAAGCAGTTTTCCGTTATGGAACGCGGTCTCATCAATAAAGTCATTGAAGAGCAGCAATTCCAGGTATCCTCCTTTGTGGATGAATCCTCGACCCAGGAATTCGGAAAGATTCTCGGCGCCGAAACCATCATTACCGGCAGCGTATCCGAACTTGCGGATATGTTCTACGTTCATGCAAAGGCGGTGGGGGTTGCCCGCGGAAATCTGATGGTGTCCGTGGATGCGGAGGTCGACAGAAGCGGCCGGCTGGTTGCCCTTTATAATGCACCGCTTCCGAAACCCAAAAAAGAACCGTCAAAACCGAGAATTTTCAGGGCCAAGGGCATCGGGGTTCCTTCAAACAAGCAAAAAAATCCGACATTGGCGCGGACCCTCGCAGCAAGAGCCGCCCAGGCCGACGCCATGCGAAATCTTGCCCAGGAGATACAAGGGGCACAGATCGATTCCGAAACAACCGTAAAAGATTACATGACGGAAAACGACAATGTGAGAATCGGTGTCAATTCCTTTTTAAGAGGCGCCCGCCTTATCGATAAAAAAGAGATGCCGGACGGCGCCGTGGAAGTCGAGATGGAAGTCGAGGTGCCGGGAGAATTCTTCGACAGCATGACGCAATAGCGAGGCATTACCTGCCGTGGTTACAGGAAAGAATCATCACGCAAAGTATTTGCATTGAGATCGACGGAACTCACCAATTATGCAAAACATTCTGCCTTATGCCCTTTGTTTTGCTGCCGGAGCAATGATTTTCGTTGTGGTGGAAGAATTGATCCCGGAATCTCAACGGAACGAAGCAAATATTGATTTTGTAACCATGGCAACCATGGCAGGTTTTGCGGTGATGATGATTCTGGATGTGGCGCTTGGGTGAGGGCCACAATTTTACCGCTTGCCGAAGAGAACCCTCTGAATTTCCTTTTCTACAGCCTGAGACGCCTCTGAGGATAATTTTTCCAGGGTGCGGCGCCCGGCTTCGTCTCTATCCGGACCGGCTCCTTTCAAGGAGACATCGATATTTCCGAGTTCGGTATTGGAGGCAAGGTCGAATATTTTTACCACGGCACGTGCTCTGGCAAAGATGAGTGAGGAGCTGACGCTGGTGTCCAGCAGGGTTGCCCGAACTTCGCCAATAATGCCGATATCGGCGATGGACGAGAGTTTTTTCAGCTTTTGGCTGAGCTTCGCACCGCCACGCACGTCGTAGTCATCCAGCATGTATTCTTGAGGGATTTCTTTCATTACCTGAAGATTGGAGTCACCAAGGGATTGAATGATTCTGTTTTTGAGATATGAATCGTGTTGCTGATATCCCAGGTTGTATTCATTGATTTGGACCGCGATTCGGATTTCTTCCACCGGCGGCAACTCGTATGTAAATTGAGCATATTGGGGTACGATAACCGTGGCCAGTTCTTTTTGAATGGCGCGGTCGGATGGATAAACATTAATGAGCGCATTTATTTTATTGATTTTTTCCCCGGTTGGCCCGAGGTTGCTGACGGTTGTTGAAACCACGCCATCCGTGTTTGAGCGCGCAAATTGATCGATATTACCGGAACCGCCCACAAAATCAAACATGATGGGTATGGAGGGTACGGGTTGATTTCGATAAAAAACCTTCAATTGCAGAGGATCAGGAAGATTTCCGCCCACGATCCCTTTTTGATGATCGCCCTGGAGGGTCTCAAATGAGAACTGAGACATCAAACCGGTGACATCGGCCTGCAGGGTTGACAGTGCTGAGGGTATATCGCGATGGGCCATTTGCGGCGCGATGATGCCCAGATATTGATTTTTCCTCAGGGCCAGCAGTAATTTATTCAATGCCAGGCCATATGCCGTAATGGACCGGTGAACCTTTTCGATAATTCCCTGGCTTTTTTCAGCTTCGGCTGTGAGGGCTGCGGCATTTGATTTGAGCGCGGTTATCTCATCGGATATCAGTTTCCCCTGTGCCATTCGATCCAGCACAGCCAGGGAATACATACGGGAGCTGAGCTTATCGTAATGACGGTTTTCGATGCGGACGCCTTCCACCTTGATTTTGACATATGCTGCGGTTTTTTCCCAGATATCCTTCTGGCTTAGCGACTTTCCGGTTGAGGTCGAAACCTCGCGTTCGAAGCTGGATGAAAGCTGCTGGATCACCACTTCTATCTGCTTTGCCACCTGCGCCATTGCCTTTGAGTCAGCTTCCGCCTGTGCGGCGGCGGTATCGCCATATTTCACATCAGAGCTGCCAACGCCGGTAATATACGAATCGGGCGGAAACTGTGTATTGCCGCCGGTGTCTGCCCATTCAGGAACGGCCTGGGTTTTCGGTTCTGCGTGTTTGTTCGGGCCGGCGCAGGATAATACGAGCGTCAGGGACAGGAACAGGCAGAAATATGGGGTCAATCTTTTCATGGCGCCTCCTTATAAATTTTAATGCCTATTGTTTAGAGAGATATCTATGGTAATTCAATAAAGAGATTTTGTTTCATGCTTCGTTGTGCGCATAGGGGGCATGAAAATTTATTTAGACTTTATTATGCAAGATAGGGAAAAAGATCAACAGATTAATTCGGTTGCTTATTGGTCGAAAACTATAGTACATATTTATTTTAAAGTTTCCACGCTCGGACGCGGAAACTTTAAAATAAATATTGCGGAAGCATTCATCCATGCATGTGAAATTGCCTTCAGCCACGTCGGGAGATTTAAAAGAGAAAGGCATCCTCTATGTCGTCGCCACACCTATTGGCAATATGGCGGACATCACATTGAGAGCCATTCAGACCTTGAAGGACGTGAACCTTGTTGCAGCGGAAGATACGCGTCACACAGGCCGCCTGCTGTCGTATCACAAGATCAAAAAGCCCTTGATATCATTTCATGAACACAACGAGGTCAAACGATCCGAAGAACTGGTCGCACGGTTGAACTCAGGGGAATCCATCGCCCTGGTGTCCAATGCGGGAACGCCTACCGTTTCGGACCCGGGGTATCGCTTGGTGAAACAAGCGGTTGCAAACAAAATAAAGGTTGTGCCCATTCCGGGTGTCTCCGCGGCAATCGCCGCCGTCAGCGCATCGGGATTGCCTACAGATGCTTTTGTTTTTATGGGATTTCTTTCCCGCAAGAAAGGAAAACGCCAAAAAGATCTGAAAGCACTTATCCATGAAAGAAAAACATTGATTTTTTATGAATCCCCGAAGCGAATGCTGGATTTTTTAAATGATATGCTCGAAATCTTAGGGAACCGCTACGGTGTTTTGACAAGGGAGTTGACCAAGCGATATGAAGAATTCAGCTATGGCCGCTTGACGGAAATCATCGATACGGTCAAAGCACGTGCAGAATTGAAGGGTGAGTGCACCCTCGTGATTGCAGGAAACACAGCGGATGAGTCATCTTCGCCGGATGCCTTACGGGAAGATATTGCAAAGGCGTTGAGGGATCAACCGGGTCGCCTTTCTGATATGGCAAGAGAATTGGCAGACCATCATGGGTTTTCCAAAAATAAAGTGTATGCGGAAGCCTTGAAATTAAAAAAGTCGATTCATGAATCTGACTGAATCAATGGGAAACCAGAATAACTGCATCTATCCCGTAATTCTCTCGGTGCCGGAAGATGCCGGTTTCCTGAAGGGTAGGGATCGGGTAACGCTGTTGAGCCGGTACGCCCGGAAGGCGCTTAAGATATCGGCTGATAAAAAGAATATCAATCTTGGAAAGCTGCTAAAGGATCAAAACGGCGTGCCACTGCCTTTTGAAGGCAATTACTGGTCGCTGACGCATAAACCCGATTTTGTGGGAGCCGTAGTGGCTCCAGAACCAACTGGTATCGATATTGAAAGAATCAAGGAAGTTTCAGACGCATTGTTTCGTAAAATAGCGAGCGGCAGTGAATGGCGCTTGAGCGGCCTAAGCCCCCATATCGATTTTTTCCGTTTTTGGACTGCGAAAGAAGCTGTTCTGAAAGCGGCGGGGGTCGGCATGCAGGGTCTGTCAAGCTGTAAAATCGCGCGGATTGTGGACGAAACCCATATGGAGGCTGACTATAAGGGGCAGCTGTTTTCTATCGAGCATCTTTATTTCAACGGGCATATTGCATCGGTGGTTGCAAATGGGTTTCAGGTGGAATGGAGGGTTGAGTAAGTGAACTCATTGCTGAGATTGCAACAAGGAGAATTGAACCCATGCAAAGGATTGTCATTGCGGACGATGAAGTAATCATTGCGACACAAATTGAAGAGTGCCTGACATCGAATAATTATAAAGTTGCCGGGATAGCGACCTCCGGAGAAGAGGCTATTGAAATGGCTTTGGACCTGAAACCGGATCTGATGCTGATGGACATCGTAATGCCGGGAAAATTGGACGGCATATCCGCTGCATCAAAAATCAACGAAGCCCTAAACATCCCGGTCATCTTTCTGACCGCTTATGCGGATGAAGAAATGATCGAACGGGCAAAACCCATCGGTCCCTATGCTTATGTCTTAAAGCCGCTGCAGGAAAGGCAACTGTTGGCTGCGATCGAAATTGCGCTTCATAAAAATATCATGCAACAGAAGCTTAAGGAAGCCCACGACCTGCTGGAACAGCGCGTGGAAGAACGCACGAGAGAATTGAGGATAAAGTCCGAAAATCTTGAGGAGATGAATACCGCCCTGAAAGTATTGCTGAAGAAGCGAGAGGAAGACAAGGAAGAACTCGAGGAAAAGGTCATTTACAACGTGAAAGAGCTGATTATCCCGTTTTTGGAGAAACTGAAAAGAAGCCGACTGGATAATCGCCAACAGACATGTGTGGATATTCTCGAATCCAACCTTAACGATATTGTGGCTCCCTTTGCCAAGACGTTGTCCACCCGCTATTTAAATCTTACGCCTTCCGAAATCCAGATTGCAAATCTAGTAAAGCACGGCAAAACGACCAAAGATATTGCAGAGTTGCTGAATCTGTCCACCCGGACCATCGAGTCTCACCGTGACAGTATAAGACAGAAGCTTGGTATTAAGAATAAAAAGGCAAACTTGAGAACGCATTTGATGTCCTACGACTAGCTTGATTTCAGTCTTAAAAATATCGATTAGCCTAGAGCCGATGTATTTGGCCGGGCGGAAAAATGGGCAGACAGGAATACAGAATACAGAATTCAGAATTCAGAATTCAGAATGAGGTATACGCTTTTGGCTTTACTGAAAGAATGAACTGAATAAGCGCAACGGAGGACCCAAGCGTCCACGCTGCCCAAACGGTATCGTTCTATTCTGTCTTCTGTCTCCTGACTTCTGTAATTTGAACAGAAAGGAAATTAAAAATGAACATTACATTTCATGGAGCGGTAAGAGAAGTTACCGGATCGATGCATCTGCTGGCAACCAACAACGATCGAATATTGCTGGATTGTGGTATGTTTCAGGGCCGAAGGAAGGAATCATTTGAAAAAAACCGGGTGATGCCGGTCGATCCGGCGCGTATCACCAACGTCGTGCTTTCCCATGCCCATATTGACCACTCAGGCCGAATACCGGTATTGACAAAAGATAATTTCAGCGGACGTATTTTATGTACCGCTGCCACTGCTGATGCCGGCGAATACCTGCTGCTGGATGCAGCGCACATTCAAGAGTCAGATGCCGCCTACCTGAATTATAAAACCATCCGGTCCCATCTTTCTGAGTTGGAACCATCCGGGCATGAAAAGAAAAGAGATCAAAAGGAGATCAGGAATTTATTAAAAAAGAACCGGCACCAGCTGGATGTCGATACCATCCATCGTCTGATGTCTGACTACCGATTGGAACCGGTTGAGCCGCTTTATACGACCTCTGAAGCAGAACAGGCGCTCAAACATTTTGACGGATATCCTTATCGTCATCCGATCACCATCGGCAAAGGCGTATCGTGCACGTTCTATGATGCCGGACATATCTTAGGATCAGCCATCAGCATGATCAAATCTCAGGAAAACGGCCGTGATTATACGGTTTGTTATACCGGGGACATCGGCAGATTTGGCAAGCCGATCATCAAAGACCCCACAACATCCTTTGCCGAAGAGGACAGGGACGTCGATTTGATGATTATGGAAAGTACGTATGGAGACCGGCTTCATGAGCCGGTGAAGGATTTAAAGCCGTCTTTGAAAAAAGTTATTATCGAGGCATTGGATCGCGGCGGGTCTGTGTTGATTCCATCGTTCGCTTTCGGTCGTACCCAGGAGTTGCTGTATACCCTTCACGAGTTGTATAAGGACGGGGAAGTTCCCCGGGTTCCCATCTATGTCGATAGTCCTTTGGCTACGAAGCTGACAAAGGTATTCGGGGAGCATCCGGAAGTATACGACAGGGATACGCATCAAACATTTCTTCAGGAAGGAAGAAACCCGTTTCGGCTTGAGCAAATCCATTATGTCGGCTCGGTCGAAGAATCCATGGCCGTGAATAGAGAGGAAAAACCACATATTGTTATAGCCGCTTCGGGTATGTGTGAGGCCGGGCGTATTCTTCACCACTTGAGGTATAAGATTCACAACCCAAAACACACCATCCTTATTGTGGGCTATATGGCCGCGCACACGCTGGGGAGGAAGATTCAGGAACAGGGTGAGGCATATGAGGCATCCGGCCGATCCGGGAATCCCCCCATCATGAAAATCTTGAATAAAGAATATCCGCTAAACGCCCATGTTGTAAAACTGGGAGGGTTCAGCGCGCATGCGGATAAGGACGAAATGATTCAATTCCTGAAGACATCCAATTTAAATATCAAACGCATAGCATTGGTTCACGGTGAAGAAGAACAGGCGCTTGCCTTTGAGAAAACATTAAAGGACGAAGGGTTTTCAGTCTTTGTTCCGAAACCCGGTGATACGGAACAAATAAAATAGGAGCTGCGCTCCTATTTTATTGTGGGAACGACAGCATATCGATGAATGTCTTTTGAAAGTCCGGGTGGCGCGCAAGATCAAGAACCTTTGTGGCCATCGCCAGGGTTAAAGCCTTTTCTCGTTGCGCTTCATCAAACAGCGCCAGAATTGCCCCTGCGCCTGCCGCATTACCGACCGTTACAAGGTTTGAAGGCGAAATATCGCTAAACATCCCGATGGCCAGGGCATCTTCGGCATGAATATAGCTTCCAAATGCGCCGGCGACTAAAATCTTTTTGGGGAATTCGCGGCCTGATTCACGGCAAAGAAGCCTGATGCCGGCCGAAAGGGCGCTTTTGGCAAGCTGAATGGCGCGAACATCTTTTTGGGTGAAGGTGATGGGGCGTCCTGAAAGGGTTTTGTCCCCCTTCATGACGATATATTCCCTTACGCCGCTGTTGCCGGTTTGAAAAAAAGCAGGAAAATTTTTCGGGTTAAAGCGGCCGTCACCGAGAATAACGCCGGTTCGATAGAGCTCCGCAACCATGCTCACAACCCCGGATCCACAGATACCGGCTGGTTTTTTAGGGTGCTTCGGGTCTTTTTGAATAACGGAACAGGATGCTGCTCCTGTTTCCGGATTAATTTTAACAGCATCTATTGCGCCGCTTATGGCGTGCATCCCATGTCGAATAGCAGCGCCTTCGAAAGCAGGTCCCGTTGCAGTGGATGTCGCAGAAAACCCGCTTCCATTGCGGAGCATGACCTCTCCGTTTGTGCCGACATCGACGAGAACGGTGCCGTTCTCCTTGGATTCCAGATTCGTAGCGACGGCTGCAGCCAGTATATCCGACCCGAGAAATCCTGAAATCAGGGGAAGCGTAATGATTTCAGTTGATGGGTTGAAAGAGAAACCGATGGAGCCGGCGCTGAAGGTTTTTTCTTCCGTAAATAGCGGCGTATAAGGATGGATGCCGATAGTTGTCGGGTCTTTGCCTGCAAAAAGATGAATCATTGTGCTGTTCCCGACCACGACCATTTCCCGCAGGCGACCGGTATCCAGGCGATAGGATCGGCAAAGGTACAAAATTCCCCACTCGATTGCTTTAACAGCCATTTTCTGAAGCTGTTTTAGAAGATCGGGTTTTCGATATACAGCGGTGATTCGACTCATCACATCGTCGCCGTAGATGATTTGAGGATTTCGCATGGATGTAGAGCCCGTCACCCTGTTTGCGCCAAAGTCGCAGAGATAGACGGCGATCGTTGTCGTCCCTAAATCGACGGCAATTCCATAATCATCGAGAAATTGTGAAGGGATTCGCGCCGCCGGCAATGGATCCGGCAGCATGGGCGGTCCTTTTTGAGCTACTTCGGGAGACAGGAGGCTTGATTCCGGGATATCAATTGCAATATTTCCTGAAATCGCCGCCTGGCAGGCCAGACGGTATCCCGCGTGGATATCTTTTTTGCCCACAGCATCGGTTTCAGCCTGAGCAGGCAGGGAAATTCCGTTTTCATCAGTTTCGAGAATTTTGATACGGCACTTCCCGCAGCGCCCCTTCCCGCCACAATCGGCGCGCAGCAGAATGCCTTCATTGATCAAGGCTTCAAGAATTTTTACGCCGGGTTCAACAATGACAGAGCGGTCTTGTGATGGCAGGGATAGGGTATAGTTTTTTTGATTCATTGTGCCCTAAAAAGCGTTGAAGCTGAAACGATTAACTTAATTTTTCCACGACAGGTGCCATATGACAAATGGATTCAATTCTGTCAACAGCAAACAGCGCTTTCATTACCGCTGCGGTATTGCCAGCGCAGTGATATCCGGAGTCACACGGGCAAAGGAAAAGCGTAAAGAAACGACGACATTTATAAATTGTTCTATTATGGAACGTCGCGGAAACCTTATCCTTATGCATTTTCGATTGTCTATTCGTTTAAAACCACAAAGAGTAAGGATTTCCTCTTGACTTTTTTATTTTATTGTTGTAATCGGCTTTATACTGATTGGGGCCGCACTAAAAATCATTACAAAAAGGGGGAGACTGATGACAAAAGCAGAATTAATCGGACAAATGGCGAAAGATGCAAACGTTTCAAAAGTGGCCGCGGGGGCGGCGTTGGATTCATTTATGGGCTGCGTTACGAAAGCACTCAAGAAAAAAAACGGCAAGCTGACGCTAGTTGGTTTCGGTACATTCAAGAAAGTCTATCGTAAAACCCGCAAGGGCCGCAATCCTCAAACCGGAGAACCCATTAAAATCAAGGGGAAGAATGTTGTTAAATTTTCAGCCGGTAAAAAATTGAACGACGCCATTTAATCATTATTCAAAACATATTGTTAAGGCAGTCAGGTAAGATTCAGGCGTGGCTGCCTTTTTTTATTCCAGTATTGAAAACCCGGTCCTATGTCCTTATTGTTTCTGTGCCGGATAACAAAGCTTAAAAACGGTAATCGGCTTTGAATATCCCCTAACGCGTTGTGGCGTTTCTTTTTCCATCTTAAACGTGCCCTCGAGTCTATCAACCGTATCTTCCGCAATCAAAATGTCACAGTGAAAGACTTTTGTCAGTTGCCGAATACATCTCTGATTCGATCTCTATCAGCCAATCCTTTAATCATATCGTTGCCGGTGTCGCCCAGTATACCGATTTCATCGTTTGAGACAACATTGATTCGCTGGTCCAATCGGTTGTCTTTTCCATCAAACGCTCAGGAGGTTTTCTGTTTATATTTATCAATTGAACAGCCACCGTGCCGATTGTAAAGTAATAATACTACACATTTAAATTTACATTGACATTTACATTTCGATGATATAAACACAAATCGAGTGAAACGTGATGTTTTTTCAGAGCGTTTTTCAGAATTTTGTAAAAACTTCCCGGAGGAATTATGCGGGCGATGCTCACACCCAAACAAAAACGATTCTTGGTTTATTTGCAACGAAAAGCCGGTCGCACGGGACAGTTACCAAGCCTCCGGCAAGCGGCGTCGGACCTGGGCGTCAGTCACGCCGCCGTTGCACAGAGTCTGCGGGCACTTGAGGCAAAAGGCTATGTAAAACGGGAAGGACGTTACAGCCGAACGATTCATCTTTTGAATCGCGCGCAGGAAACCGCCGCCCTCCATCGCTGGCGTGAGATACCCATCGTCGGGCATGTTACAGCGGGCTTGCCCATGTATGCCCAGGAATCGTGGGACGGCAGCGTTGTTGTCGATGCCGCCGTATATCGCGGCCAAAATCTCTTTGCCCTGCGCATCAAGGGTGATTCCATGAAAGGAGTCGGAATTTTAGACGGGGACCTGGCAATTTGCGAGCCGCGCCAATATGCTCAAAACGGGGAGATCGTGGTGGCGTTGATAAACGGCGAAGAGGCGACGGTCAAACGGTTTTTTCTGCATGGCGACCATATCGAACTCCGTCCCGAAAACCCACGGTACCGAACCCTGCGCTACTCCTTTGACGAGATGCTGATTCAGGGAAAGGTAGTGGGAATACAACGGGGGCCCGGGATATAACATGGTGTCTATCTTAATAATAACTGAGTGACAACGTGAACGCGGAAGGTACACATCATATCCCAAAGTACAATTGCCACATCCAGGTCGGCACCAGTGGTTATTCGTATGCGGAATGGGCTGATGCCGGATTCTACCCGCCAGACACGCGTCCCGGCGGGATGTTGGCGTCTTATGCCCGGATTTTTTCCATTACCGAGCTGAACTATACCTGGTACCAGATGCCCAGCGCACAGGCAGTCGAACGTATGCTGGATCAGGTGCCGCCGGATTTCAATTTTACCGCCAAGCTGACCCGGTATCTGACCCATGAGATAGATGAAAACGCATGGCGGGGATATGTAAAGGCTTACCGGGAAGGTATGGCGCCGATGATACAGTCAGGGCAACTGGCGGCGATTCTACTCCAGTTTCCGCCTTCTTTTCATTGGGTTCCCAAAAACAGGTATTATCTGGCGGCATTGCTGGATGCGCTCGACGGACTGCCCATCGCGGTGGAATTTCGTCATGTGTCCTGGGCAACGGATAGCGTATACACGGCATTTGAAAGGCGCGGCGTGGCACTGGTTTGCGTGGATGCGCCGGCCATAAGCGGATTGTTTCCGAGGATCGATATTGTAACAAGTCCGGATCTCTTTTATATCCGTTTTCATGGGCGGAATACCCAGGGGTGGCGTTCCGGAAATATGCAGAAACAATTCAACTACGACTACGCAGACGATGAATTGTGCGAGTGGGCGGATGAAACAATTGAAAAAATGGCCGGCCAGGCACGCAGGGGGTTGCTTTTTTTCAACAACCATGTTCGTGCCCAAGCGCCCAGAAATGCCCTGAAATTGATCGAACAGCTGGCAGCGCGGGGATTGATAGAGGACGGAGGACGGAGGGCAGAGGGCGGAAGACAGAGGACAGAGGACAGAGGTCAGAGGACAGAGTAGGTGATTTTCGGGTTGCCGGCCAACGAGATAAATGAAGATGGGAAAGAGAAACGGAGAGAATGAAGAAAAGCTCCCACCTTCCCAATTTCTCAACTTCCCATCTTCGATTTTTTTCTGACACCCGCAACCCGTAACCTGACATCCCATCATCCTCAATCATCGATATCCAATTATGCCGGCGACGTGACGTACGTCGTGAAACCCAGAAGCCATGATGACCCGATCCATCATTCATTTAAACATAGCTGATTTCGCAGTGACAGTGGAGCGTGTGGTGGACGCCAGACTGAAAGACCGGCCGGTGATCATTGCACCCAGGGGCGCAGCAAGATCTGCGGTATATGATATGAGCGAGGAGGCTTACCAGGAGGGGGTGCGCAAGCACATGGCGTTGCGAAGGGCGTTGCACATATGCCGCGATGCACGAATTCTTCCTCCCCATCCCGATCGTTACGAACGTGCCATGCGGACACTGCTGAAGCGGACACTTCCTTATTCGCCGTTGATAGAGATCGGCGAAAGAGATGGCCACCTGTTTGTGGATGTCACCGGAACCAGCAGGCTTTTCGGTGCGCCCGCAGACGTTGCCCGGCGGTTGAGCCGCCAGGTCAAGACAGATTTCGGCATGGCGCCGACATGGTCGCTTGCCTCCAACAAGCTGGTTGCCAAGGTGGCGACACGCCTGGTCAAGCCTGTGGGGGAATATGTCGTCGGCATGGGTGACGAAAAAGCGTTTTTATCACCGTTGCCGGTTTGGCTTGTGCCGGGTATTGAGCGTGATGACCTGATCCGGTTTCGGGAGTTTAATCTTCGGACGGTATCGCAGGTTGCGGCATGGCGCCTGGAGCACCTTGAGATTCCCTTTGGAAATCGTGCTCGATTTTTATACGAAGCCATGCGGGGCATTGATCCATCCCCGGTCCTGCCGGCGGGTGAAAAGCACCCGGTGATAAAGATCGATCATGAATTCAGCGGGGACACCAATGTCTTATCCGTTCTGGAAGGCACTCTGTACGGAATGGTTGAGGCGGCCGGCAGAGAGCTGCGGCAGCGACGGCTGGCCGCACGTCGCATCGGGATTGTTCTTGACCATTCAGACGGTGTCCGGCGTGGGCGGCAGTTTGCAGCCCGGCCTGCCACGGCGAACGACCTGACACTTTTCAATGTGGCCGGAAAGGCCCTGTCACTGGCATGGACGCGCAGGATTTGTATCCGGCACATTCGGTTGATATGCGATGGGCTGGTTTTCCCTCCGGCACAGCTGGCGCTATTCCCGGAGCAGCAGGGAGAAGAGGAAAAACGAGATAATCTTGTGAACGCCATGGACAGGATCCGGGAACGCTTCGGGCATGATGCGGTTCGGATTGGGCGAACTTTGGCGGCGTAAATACGAAAAAGAGAATTAAAAAAACCAAACGTTCAACACTTAACGTCCAACATCCAACGTCCAACTTGAATGTTGAATGTTGAACGTTGGATGTTGGATGTTGGAAGTTGCGTGCCATGAGCGAAAATTGTCAATTAGTTCCCCTAAGCGTCCGATCCTATTACTCCCTCATGTGGGGTGTCAATGGTATCAAGGCCGTTTGCAGGGCAGCCGCGCGTATGGGCTACCAGCGTTTGGCGCTTACCGATACCGACAACCTCTATGGGTTGTGGACTTTTCTGGCGGCCTGCCGATACGAAGGCATACGTCCTATTATCGGCACGGAACTGACGGACCCCCGATCGAAGCGCCGCGCAATCTGCCTTGTAGAAAATGCAGAAGGATACAGCAACCTCTGCCGTCTACTGACACGGCGGCACCTGGAAAGGAATTTTGATATTGAAACGGATGTTGCACGTCATGCGCAGGGGTTGGTGGTGCTTACCAAGGATGTTGCGCTGTTGAGGACGTGGCATGATGCCGGTGTCTGCGTTGCTGCGGATATGCCCCGCAGACCGCTTTTACGCAGCCACCCGCTGTGTCGTATGGCTGAGTGCCTGAATGTGCCCCTGGCGGCTACGCCGGGCAGTTTTTTTTTGAATCCGGAAGACATACGGCTTCACCGCCTTCTCAGGGCCATTCATCGGAACGTTGTGTTGTCACGTCTGCGGTTGGATGACGTGGCGCCGGCGGATGCCTGGCTGGCGCCACCGGCGGTGTATGCCCAGCGATTTTCCATCTGCCCGGATGCCTTACGGGCGACCCGGGAGATTGCAGAGCGGCTGACATTTGAAGGCCCTGATCCGGGCATTGTCATGCCGCCGTGGCGCGATGCATCCGGGCGGAGTGATGCTGCGTGTCTGCGTGAAGTGGTTTATGCAGGGGCGGTTCAGCGGTATGGACACGAACTTTCGGAACCGGTTGTCGAACGGATCGAAAGGGAGTTGCGCATGGTTTCCGATATGGGGTTTTCTGCCTATTTTTTGGTTGTCCGCGATATTGTGAGAAAGAGTCCCCGTACCTGCGGCAGGGGATCGGGGGCGGCTTCCATTATCGCCTATTGTTTGCAGATCACCAATGTTTGTCCCATCAAGCACAACCTTTATTTCGAGCGGTTTTTAAATCCCGGAAGAACCGATCCGCCGGATCTGGATGTCGATTTTGCATGGGATGAGCGCGACGACGTTTTGCAGGCTGTTTTCAAGCGCTACAAAGGGCATGCGGCAATGGTATCGAGCCATGTTTTATTCCAGCCGCGCATGGCCTTGCGGGAAGTTGCCAAGGTATTCGGATTGACGGACAGCGAGATCGGCGCCGTCACCAAACGCCTGCCGTTTCATCTGCGTGTCGCCGATACATCCGACGCCCAATTCCTGAAGACCCTTCAGGCGATGCCCGAACTTAAGCACCTTGACTATCCCGAGCCATGGCCCCAAATCATCAAGCTGGCACAGCAGCTGGTGGGTACACCCCGTTACCTTTCCGTGCATCCCGGCGGTGTGGTTATTACGCCCGACCCCATTGATACCTATGTGCCGGTGGAGCGGACTCCCAAAGGCGTCCCGGTGATGCAGTGGGACAAGGACGGCGCAGAGGATGCAGGTTTGGTTAAAATCGATCTGCTGGGGAACCGAAGCCTCGGGGTCATCCGTGATACGCTTCTCAATATCCGCAGAAACGGCAGGCGTTTTGATGAGTCCCGCTGGGAACCGGAGGAGGACTTTGCAACCCAGGAAGCGCTTTCCCAGGGGCACACCATGGGATGCTTTTATATTGAAAGCCCTGCCATGAGGCTTTTACAGAAGAAATCAGGCGTCGGTGATTTCGAGCACCTGATTATTCACAGCAGTATTATCCGACCGGCCGCCAATGAATTCATTCGGGAATATATCCGACGTCTTCATGGCAGCCGATGGGATCCGATTCACCCCCTTATGACGGACGTGCTGGACGAAACCTTCGGGATTATGGTTTACCAGGAAGACGTGGCCCGGGCAGCGGTATCCATTGCAGGATTTTCGCATGCTGAGGCTGACGGACTGCGAAAGATATTGTCCAAAAAAGATCGCGAACACCGGCTGCGGGATTATCATGAGCGGTTTTATGCCGGGGCAAGGTCCAGAGGCGTATCTGAAAAAAAGATTTCAGCTGTTTGGGAAATGATCATGAGTTTCAGCGGGTACTCGTTTTGCAAGCCGCATAGCGCGTCCTATGCAAAGGTTTCCTTTCAGGCGGCGTACCTTAAAATCCATTTTCCTGCAGAATTCATGGCCGCAGTCATCAGCAACCGGGGCGGGTTTTACAGTACCTTTGCATATGTTTCAGAATCCCGCCGCATGGGGCTTGACATCCTGCCACCGGATATCAATAAAAGTGACATTGCCTGGAGCGGAAATGGCAGCGCAATTCGTGTCGGTTTTCTGTCGATCAAAGGGCTTTCCGAGCAGTGTCAGCGATTGATTGTTTTCGAGAGGCAAACAATGCCTTTCCGGGGCATGATGGATGTATTGCGGCGCGTTCGCCCGGATGATTCAGAGGCAAGAGCGTTGATTCACAGCGGCGCCCTGGATGCCTTTTGCAGCAACGGCAATCGCACGGCGCTCCTGTGGGAACTGGCGCGATGGCAAAAAACCGATGCAATATTCTCAAAAGAGAGATCCTTGTTTGATGGTGCCGACGAATGCTTGACATTCCCCGAAATTCCGAAGCATGATGAACAGGACAGGTTGCGACGGGAATTTTCAGTTCTTGGATTTTTGTGCGACCGCCATCCCATGACGTTGTACCGGGAATTGCTGGAGCGGCTTCAGCCGGTAAAGGCAACGGGCTTAAACCGTTTCATAGGGAAAAGGATCGGGTTTGCAGGATGGCTCATCACCGGCAAGCGGGTGCAAACCAAAGGCGGCGATACCATGGAGTTTTTGACATTCGAGGACGAGACAGGAATCGTCGAGACAACCTTTTTCCCACAGGTGTATCGCCGTTTCTGCCACATGGTTGCGCGCAACCGGCCGTATCTACTGGAGGGAAAGGTTGAATCGGACTGGGGCGCCGCGACATTGACGGTGGATAAAGTAAGACCTCTATAAATGGTTCTTTTGGCCCAATACTGCGTTTGAGCATATAGAGTACTTGTGCCTTAACATGGAGATGGAGTGATGGAGTACTGGAGTATTGGATTCATTACAACGATGCTTTCCTGTTTTTTACATCACTCCATTACTCCAACACTCCAATATTCCAGTATTTGCAAGACATTATGACACAACAACTTCATATCACCGTGAGAGAACTGGTGGAACATGTTCTTCGAAGCGGAGACCTGGAAATGGGTTTTTCCGGCACAGGCCGAGCCGTAGCAGGCATTCGAGCGCATCAGAAGGTTCAGCAGTCAAGGGATGAAGCATACCAAAAAGAAGTTCCGGTTTTTTATACGGTGGAGACGGAGCTTGCCGCCATCACGGTCAGCGGTCGGATAGACGGTGTTTTTGAGTATCCTGGGAGCATCACCCTGGAGGAGATCAAAACGACCACACGGGATCTGGCGGAGCTTAAAACGACTGAAAACGACCGGCATTGGGCACAGCTCAAAGTTTATGCATATCTTTATGCCAAAACCAACCCCGTTGAAGATCTTGAGATACAACTGACCTATTGCCAGTTGCTGAGTGGCAATCTCCTTGAAATAAAACGCAAGGTCGACATACATGCCCTGGAGCGGTTTTTTAACGATCTCATGGACCGGTATCTTGAACACCTGGCATTTATACAACAATGGCAGGAAACACGGGACCTTTCCATCCGTGAATTGAAGTTTCCACACCCGGTTTACCGTTCCGGCCAGCGGGAACTGGCAGTCCAGGTTTATCGCACCATTGACAGTCGGGACCAGTTGCTGGCGCAGGCACCTACGGGAATCGGCAAAACCGTAGCGACCCTATTTCCCGCCGTCAAAGCCATTGCAGAAAAAAAAGTCGAGAGGATATTTTATTTAACGGCCAGGTCTACCGGGAAAGCGGTTGCAGAGGAATCTTTGGCAAAATTGAGACAAAAGGGTTTGCGGCTGAAGTGCGTCACTCTGACGGCAAGGGACAAGATCTGCTTTAAACCCGGCGCTGCCTGCACAGGGGATGAATGTGAGTTTGCCCGGGGGTATTATGACCGTATTGATGCGGCATTGATAGAAACGATCCAAAACGACGACTTGACTCATGAGGTTATTGCAGCTGCCGCCTGGAACCACAGGGTCTGTCCCTTTGAATTTTCACTTGATTTGGCGCTTTGGGCGGATTGCATCATTGGAGATTATAATTATGCTTTTGATCCATATGCCTATTTGAAACGGTTTTTTACGGCGTCGGATCATGATGCCTTGTTTTTAATCGACGAGGCACACAACCTGGTGGACCGGTCAAGAGAAATGTTTTCGGCGGAATTGTGGCGGCATGACATACTTCATGCCGGAGAAGAGACAAAGAAGGAACTGCCCGGATTATATCAATGTCTGGAAAGAATCGACGCATGGTTGTGTGATTGCAAACAAAATGGAAATCCGGGTGATTATTCTTATACGCATACCTTGCCGGATGATCTGTTACCGCTCCTTCAGCAGTATGTGTATGCAAGTGACAACTGGCTTTCGGACAACACGAAGCATGTGCTTCGGGAGGTTGTTCTGGACATGTATTTCAAGGTGAGCCGGTTCTTGAGGGTTGCAGAGTTGTTCGACAGCACATATGCAGTCTGCTATGAGTCGGGCGGGGAAAAATTTAAAATCAAACTGTTTTGTATTGATCCCTCACTGCAGCTTCGAAACGTATTGGAGAATTGCCGGGCAGCTGTTTTTTTTTCAGCAACCCTGACGCCCATGGAATACTACCATAAACTGTTCGGTTGCAGTGCTTCGGCAAAGATATTAATACAGACGTCGCCCTTTCCCCGCGAAAATTTGTGTCTGCTCATCGACAACCGCATTTCAACCTATTTTAATGATCGGGAAACGACAAGAGAAACCGTTGCCGAGACAATCGCTGTATTTGTCGGGCAAAAAAAAGGCAATTACCTCATATTTTTTCCGTCTTACGACTATATGATCCTGGTGGGCGACATCTTTTCAAGCAAAAATTCCCACCTAAAGGTCATGATGCAAAAACCGTCCATGACGGAGATCGATCGGAAATCGTTTTTAAAATATTTCAAAAAGGAAAACCATGAGACACTCGTGGGTTTTGTCGTTTTGGGGGGTGTTTTTGGTGAGGGTATCGATTTACTGGGGAATCGCTTGACCGGGGCCGCGGTTGTCAGTGTGGGGCAGCCGCCGCCGACATCTGAAAGGGAAGTGATACAAGCGTATTTCAATGAGCACTTTCATGCGGGATTTGAATTCGCTTATGTCTTTCCGGGTTTCAATCGGGTGCTTCAGGCGTGCGGCAGGGTCATTCGATCAGAGACGGACCGCGGTAGTGTTCTGCTGATGGACACGCGATATTCGAGAAGAAGATACACCACGCTTTACCCTCCCGACTGGCGTCCGGTATATGTGCGGGATACCACCCCTATGGGAGAACTGTTAAAGAGATTTTGGGGGAGGTAGTCCATCGATTCGTAAATACGATCACGCAGTTACTCACTTAGAAAAATTTGAAAATACGTCACCGTATTTACGGCTTAAAGAACTAAGCTCTTACATACAGGCCTTTTCCGGTATTCTTAATTTTACCCTGCTTCTTCAATTTGAAAATAATATTGGCGACTTTCTTTCTGTCATAACCGGTCTTTTCCATCAGTGCGGAAGTATCAACACCCTTTTTTGACCTTTTGATGATGTTAAGAACCGTGTCGGCGGCGGTCAGCGGTTTGCTTACGCCGGCAGCAGTTTTTTTCTTCATTGCTTTGGCAGGCGCTTTGCGTTTTGCTTTGGTCTTGGGTTTTTCTTTTTCATCAGACCAGGATTTGCTGATTCCTTCCACTTTTTCTGCCAGTTTCTCTACTCCCTTGGCCATGGATTTTAGGCCTTCTGCAACTGTTTTTATCAATGTGTCCAATTCATTCATAATGAACCTCCTTAGAATATGTTTTGATTTCAAAGTATTAAAACAAAAAGCGCATGAAAGTCAAGGATATAAGAAAGTCTTCTAAAATCTGATATGGATAATTAAGTTGCTTTCGGTTTTAAAAAGAGCTATTATTCAGCAGATCATTTGGCCCTGCCCGGAATTGGCGAGGCAGTTTCTTTCTGAAGGAACAATTCATGTTTTACTGTGACATCCTCCAGCATGAGACGTTGAAAAATTTAATGAAAGGAGGATGTAGTCATGCCCAATGGAACTGTCAAGTGGTTTAACGACCGAAAAGGGTTCGGATTCATTGAGCAGGAAGATGGATCAGATGTTTTTGTTCATCATTCAGCAATCAATGCAGTCGGTTTTAAATCCCTCAATGAAGGCGACCGGGTTTCTTTTGACATAGAGCAAGGGCCAAAAGGTCCTGCAGCAGCCAATGTCACTGTAATCTAGCTTTCCGTATCTGACAAAAAGGGCACTCCTGCCAATAGTATTGGAATGCCCTTATTTCATTTTACTCTATACCTGCTCGATTCACTATCATATCTTAGAACGGGAGTAGTTTGGGCAAAGAATCTTCTCGTTTTGTCATTGTCAGAGATAACGGTAAAGGAGGTAACCAATTGGCAAGATCAAATTATCAATTTAATAAACGACAGAAGGAATTGGCAAAGAAGAAAAAGAAAGAAGAAAAAAGACAACGCAAACTGGATATAAAGACGATAACACCTGAAGAGAATCAAGATTAGTCTATTCAAAGTTAGGCTGTATAATGGAGGACATTAGAATGAATATTTACGTAGGCAATCTATCGTATGAAGTGACCGAAGAGGATTTAAAAGAGGCTTTTGAGGCATTTGGAAAGGTTGACACCGTCAAGGTTATAAAAGACAATTACACTGGCAGATCAAAAGGATTTGGATTTGTAGAAATGGCCGCTAAAACTGAGGCACAGTCTGCAATTGAAGGTTTGAACGGGAAGGACCTGAAAGGACGAAGCATTAGTGTAAATGAAGCCCGCCCTCGTCCTGAAGGAAGCCGGGGCGGCGCAAGATCTGGAAGACCAAGGCGTGGCGGAGAACATGGCGGAAGAGGACGTGGCGGAGGAGAACGTGGCGGAGGAGAAGGTGGCGGGGGACGACGATTTTAGTTAGCGATAGCCGGACATAAGAACCTGAGAAAACATGAGCAGCGAAATGCGATATTTTCACAAAAAAGGAGAAAAAACATGAACAAAGGAGATTTAGTCAATGCGGTTGCAACGGTTTTAAAAACCAAGAAGGATGCCCAGGAGGCTGTGGACTGTGTTTTTTCCAGCATTACCGAGGCATTGGGAAAAGGAGACCCTGTATCATTGTTCGGATTCGGTACATTTAAAGTGGCTGAAAGGAAGGCTCGTAAGGGCAGAAATCCTCAGACAGGAGAAGTGATATCTATTGCGGCAAGCAAGGCGCCAAAGTTTGTTGCGGCAAAGGCATTGAAGGAAGCCGTGAAATAATATTTCGTTTGATGGTATTGCTATACACGCAGGGTCAGCAATGGCCCTGTGTTTTTTTATGAGGAGGACAAGCGATGTTTTATGAAACCAAAACCAATGATCATGGATTGGCCCACGACCCGTTTAAATCATGTGTCATTCCCAGACCCATTGGGTGGATATCCACCATCAGCGAAGCCGGGATATCGAATCTTGCGCCCTACAGCCAGTTTCAAAACCTTACGTTTGATCCGCCCTATATCATGTTTTCGGCAAATCAAAAAACAACCGGTAAACGCAAAGATTCGGTTGTCAATACCGAGCAATGCGGAGAGTTTGTCTACAATATGGTCACCTATGATTTGCGGGAGGCTATGAACATAACGGCTCAGGAATTTGATCCGGACAAGGACGAGTTTGATCAAGCAGGCCTCACAAAGGCGCCTTCACAACTCGTGAAACCGTTTCGCGTTGCAGAATCTCCCATCCAGTTTGAATGCCGTTATCATCAAACCCTGAGACTTCCCGGGAGAGGGGTTATGGGCACTGCCGATGTGGTCATCGGAGAAGTTTTGGGGGTCCATATCAAGGATGAGTTCATCCTGCCGGACGGGAAACTGGACATCGTGAAGATGAAGCCCATCGGTCGGCTTGGGTATTATGATTATACCATCGTGGACTCGGTTTTCGAGATGACGATTCCCGGGTTGAATGAAGATGTTCGGTCGGGCATGGAGGGGCTTAGAAAAGAATAGAAGCGATCTTAGAAACGTATTTACAGGGCACAACACCAAGTTTGCTGGGTTAAAAAAATGATTTGACACGCAATATTTATTAGGGTACCGTACCCCAAATATCTGACAAAAGCCTTCTCCTTATCTTACCAGAAACAGGACAGCTGCCGATGAAAGAAATAAGTTTTTCCGGCCGAGGAGGACAGGGCGTGGTGATTGCGTCCCAGATGCTGGGATATGCCTTTTTCAAGGACGGAAAATATCCGCAGTGCTATTCCGTATTTGGCGGTGAACGTCGTGGCGCCCCGCTAACCAGCTTTTTACGAGTAGACAACCAGAAGATTCTGCTAAAGTGCGAGATCAAACATCCCGGAGAAATTATCTGTTTCGATGACAACCTCCTGGATCCTGAAGCCATAAGATCCCAACTCAAACCAGGCGGCTGTATTTTAATCAATACCCGTCGGAGCGCTGAAGCTTTCACGGAATTGTCGAGCTATAAGCTGGGTTTGGTGGATGGGCTGGCAATTGCCCGTGAAGTGGGGCTTGCGCCCTATTTCAATACCGTCATGCTAGGCGCATATGCCGGTTTTGCCGGCAGCCCGGACATGGCATCTGTCGAGGCGGCCATCACGGAGATGGCGCCGACAAAACCCGAGTTGAATGTGGATGCCGCCCGGATTGCATATGACCGAGTCACAAAAATCGAGCCAGGGGGCAGCCATGTCTGATCATACCTGTCCCGCCTGCTTGGATCCTGAAATCATCGTACCGATTTCCCGCGAAACCACCGAAATATTTAAAACCGGTTCCTGGAGTTCGGTTCGGCCACGTTTTGTAGAAAAGACTTCTCCCTGCCGGGCAGCCTGCCCGATAGGAAACAATATCAGCGCTGCCGCACGGGCTGCTGCCGCCGGTGATTTTGACGCATCACTGGCAGCCTTTTTGGAAGAAAGCCCGCTGCCGGGTGTTTGCGGACGCGTTTGTTATCATCCATGTCAGGCAGTCTGCAATCGAGAGAATGTTGACGGCGCTGTTCGTGTGCGTGCTCTGGAGCGGGCGGTCTCGGATTATGGGCAAGCCGAGCCTCAACTTCTGAGTAAAGCCGGCCAAAACAACCCCATAGCCGTTGTCGGATCAGGGCCGGCCGGACTTTCCTGCGCGTATCACCTGGCTCGAATGGGATACCCCGTCACCCTCTTTGAATCCGCTGCTAAACCCGGCGGATTGCTGGTCCGCGGCATTCCGGGATTCCGTTTGCCGGAAAATGTTCTGCAAAAAGATCTTTCCCGAATCTGGCGGCTTGGCGTTACCCTGAAAACCGGTATGACCGTTGATCCGTCTGGGATGGAGAAACTACTCCGCTCCCATGAAGCAGTATTCATTGCATCCGGGGCTGATGCACACCGTCCCTTAAATACTCCCGGTGAAAAATTGGACGGCGTGGTGGCCGGACTCGATTTTTTACGTCAGGCCCCTTTACAAATCAAAGCTGAAAATGCCGAGGTTGTGGTCATCGGCGGCGGTAATACTGCTTTGGATGCCGCCCGCACCGCTTTGCGGGCCGGCGCCCGAAGTGTGACGGTGGTATACCGCCGGACGATGGATGAGATGCCGGCCTTTGCCGATGAAATTGCAGAAGCCGCAGCAGAGGGCGTCAGGTTTAAACTATTGGCTGTGCCTGTCGCCTTTATCGGATCGAAACGACTGAAAGCGGTTCGTCTTTTACATTTGAAACTGGCTGAGCCGCAAGCAGACGGCAGGCCCCGACCGGTTCCTGTAGAGGGAGACCCGGAGGAGCTGGCCTGTGATGTGGCGATTATCGCGGCAGGTCAAAAACCCGATGATCTTTTTTTAGGCAGCGCGCTTCGCTGGGAAGCCGACCACATTTGGGTGGATGCATGGCATCGTACCTCTCAAAGCGGGATATTTGCCGGCGGCGATGTAACACCGGCCAAAGCGTCGGTGGTGGATGCCATGGCCACCGGCAAACGCGCAGCTTTGGGGATCCATCTCACGGTTGCCGGCCGGTTGAATGAAACGGCCCTAAAAGCGGTAACCTTGGGCTCAGGTCCGGCTTTTTCGATTACCGCATGTTTTCAAGGGCCTGACAACCGGTTGCTGGATCAGGTAGCCGTTCCTGATAAACTCACCATGTACATGACGCCTTTCCAAGCCCCTGAAACCTTGCCTGAAGCCGATGCAGGCGAAAGGGTTCGTACCCGGGGTGAGGTGGCCCGGGGACTTAGCGCGGAAACCGCTGTAAAAGAGGCTGCACGGTGTCTGGTTTGCGGAACCTGCGTGGGGTGCAATCGCTGTTTAACTTTTTGCCCTGAAGGTGCCGTCATCCCCCCGGAGAATCCCGGCGATGAGTACCTGTACCGCAATGAATTTTGTAAAGGTTGCGGTGTGTGCGCATCGGTATGTCTTAGGGGGGTCATGGAACCGGGAGGGGACAGATGAAAAAGTTCATTACCGGCAATACGGCGGTGGCGGAAGCCGTCCGTCTATGTCGTCCGGACATTATCGCGGCCTATCCCATTACGCCGCAGACGCCCATATATGAACAACTGTCGGATTGGGAAGACAGCGGCAAAATGGGTGGAAAAATGATGCGGACCGAAAGCGAACATTCAGCCATGGCCGCCTGCTTGTCTGCATCCTTAACCGGTGTGCGAACGTTTACAGCGACCTCTTCTCAAGGTCTGGCGCTGATGCATGAAATGCTTCATTTTGCTTCGGGATTGCGTACCGGCGTGGTGATGGCGGCGGTCAATCGAACCTTGGCCGCGCCGTGGGCATTCTGGTCGGATCAGACCGATACCCTTTCCCAAAGAGACACCGGCTGGATGCAGGTGTATTGCGAAGATAATCAGGAATCGGCCGATATGATCATCCAGGCATTTAAAATCGCGGAAAGGGTTTTGCTGCCCATGATGGTTATCCTGGAGGCAAATTTTATCAGCCATTTCATGGAACCGGTGGATATCCCATCGCAAGAGGAAGTGGATGCCTTTCTGCCGCCGGTGGCCTTGCCGCAACGTTTTGACCTGGATAACCCGGGCTATGTTTCCCCTACGGTCACCCAACAGCAATATGAAACCTACCGTCACCTTACATCTGATGCCATGACCCATGCTATAGGGGTTATTGAGGAAGTGGATCAAGCCTTCGGCAAATCCTTCGGACGCAGCTACGGGATACTGGAAACCGTGAATACCGATGATGCGGATCTGGTTTTGGTGACCACTGCCACCATCACCTCCACGGCCCGACTGGCTTTAGCGGAATTGAGAAAAGAAGGCCTTCATGTCGGGTTATGCAAGCTGCGTGTTTTTCGTCCATTCCCGGTTGCCGCGGTCAAGGACGCCCTGGAAAATATTCCGAAAATTGCGGTATTGGAGCGCAACATTTCCCAGGGCCGCGAAGGAATTTTTTGCTCTGAATTGAAATCCGCCCTGATCAATTGTTCCAAACCGCCCAAGGTGCAAGGCTATTTGGCAGGCATCGGGGGCACCACGGTGGATCCGGACCTGATAAAGAAAGTGGTTCGCCATGCGCTTGAGACAAAAACATTCACAGACGGGCCGATTTGGATAAGGAGTGACGCATGAGTGAGCTGTATCGACCCACGGAGATTATGAGTCCGGGCCAGATGTCCTGTCCCGGTTGTGGATTGGCCCTGGGTATGCGCCAGGTGATGCGTGCCATGGGCAACCGTTGTGTGGTAGTGGTGGTACCTTCCTGTGTGGCAGTCACTACAGGACCTTATCCCAATTATACCCTGGGTGTACCGGCGTTTCATTCCGCATTTGAAATCGCTGCACCTACGGCAGCCGGCATTCGAAATGCACTCATCCAGCAGGGAAAAGAGGATATCCCCGTGCTGGCTTTTGCCGGCGATGGGGGAACATTTGACATCGGATTGCAGTCTCTTTCCGGATGCGCCGACCGGAACGAAGATATTATTTATGTATGCATGGACAACGAAGCCTATATGAACACCGGGATACAGGTGTCGTCTGCAACACCTGAATTTACATGGACCGGCACGTCACCATCCGGCAACACCCGACGTAAAAAAAAGATCATGGAAATCATGGCAGCCCATCGTATGCCCTATGCAGCAACCGCTTCGCCGGCGTTTCCGGAAGATTTGACCCGTAAAATCGAAAAGGCCAAATCGCTCCGGGGGACTCGGTTTCTGCATATACTGTCTCCATGCACCACCGGTTGGAAAATCAAAGAAGACATGGCGGTAACGGTTGCCATGCTGTCGGTGGAGACCAATGTATTTCCGCTTTATGAAATAGAAGATGGGCTGACATATACCATCAACTATCAATCGCGAAACCTGCCGGTAAAGCACTACTTGGAAGTTCAGGGGAGATACCGTCATCTGACACCCGAGCAGACCGCCATTATTCAAGCCGAAGTGGACCGCAACTGGAAGGAACTGTCGGCGCGGGAGGGCCGCAGTCATGAAAATCCGCTGCTCTCCCACACACATAGCGTTTTTAAAACAGATGGGCGCTCAACCGATCGTTATTCCGCCGCCGGATGTCCATACGGCTGTGGAGCGGGGTGTCGTGGATGGAATTATCTGGGTGGCGGGCCTGATCCGAGACTGGGGATGGCATGAGGTTCTCAAATACCGCGTGGAACCCGGTTTTTATATGGGAAACAATGACATTCTGGTCAATAAAACTTCATGGGACAATCTGCCGACGAACCTTCAAAAAATTCTTCAGGACAGCGAGATCGAAGCTGAAAAAATAGCCGAGGATCGTGCCGCAAAACACTTGGCCAGTGAGAATGCCATCATGGAAAAGGGCGGTATGCAGGTGATTCGCTTGGAAGGCGCTGAGGCCAAGAAGCTTCTTGATACGGCAAACAGTGCGCTTTGGGGTGTGGTCATCGAAAAGTCGGGTGATGACGGGAGGAAACTGAAAGAGATGATTTCTCAATAAGACAGAGCGGGGGAGGGGGTATGGAAAGATTTGATAAGTATTTGGATATTGCAGAAAAGGTGTTTGCCTTCTTCGCCGGCCTCCTCCTTCTGTTTGTGGCGTTTTCCACCTGTACCGCTATTGCCCTGCGTTTTATGAAAATTGCCGTGCCTCTATGGTCGGTTCAGTTCAATGAGTATTCGCTGCTTTGGATAACCTTCCTGGGGGGCGCTTGGCTCCTCAGGCGAGGACGGCATGTCTCTTTGGATATTGTTACGCGGCGCGTGAAACCCCGCGGGCTCAACATACTGAATATCATGCTTGGCTTCATGGGTCTCGGCGTCTGCGGACTCCTCACATGGATAACCGCTGCGGTGGCATGGGATAATTTTCAGCGTAACGTCATCGATGTCCGGGCGGTGGATGTACCCAAATACACCATTCTATCAATTGTATTCGCCGGATTTTTGCTGTTGTTTCTGGAATTTTTCAATGACGTCTATCGAAATATCAGACAACTGAAGGCAGGTGAATGATCATGGAATGGTGGGAGGTGTTTTCTTTTTTCATCGGCGGACTGGTACTGCTGCTGGTGATCGGTTTCCCCATTGCCTTTGCTTTTTTGCTCATGGATATTTTGGGTGTGCTCGTATTCATGGGATCCCGTGGGGTTTTGCAGATTCCGTTACAGATTTTCAGCTCCTTATCGACGTTTACGCTGTCGCCCATCCCCATGTTCATTCTCATGGGCGAACTCATGTTTCACTCCGGGGTAGCCTATCAAACGATTGATGTGCTGGACAAATGGCTAGGCCGTCTTCCCGGCCGTCTCAGCCTGCTGGCAGCCGCCGGGGGAACGCTTTTTTCCGCCCTTTCCGGTTCTACACTGGCCAATACAGCCATGCTGGGGACCGTGCTCTTGCCGGATATGCAGAAACGGGGCTACAAACCGGCCATGTCGGTGGGACCCATCGTCGGGGTTGGCGGGTTGGCCATGCTGGTGCCCCCCTCTTCATTAGCGGTGGTACTTGCCGCGTTGGGCCACATTTCCGTCAGTAAGATTTTGGTCGGCGGCGTTTTACCGGGCTTGCTTCTGGGCGGATTATTTGCCGTTTACATCGTTATTCGATGCTGGATCAATCCGGGCTTGGCACCGCGGTATGAGGTGACGTCCTCATCGATAAAAGAACGGGTGGTGATGTTCGTTCGCTATGTGATGCCGCTGGGTATCGTTATCTTTGCCGTTCTGGGGCTGATGATGCTGGGCGTTGCCACCCCCACGGAAGCTGCTGCCTCGGGGGTTTTGGGTACCGTTCTCGTTATCGCTTTATTTAGAAAACTGACCTTCGAGGCGCTTAAGAAATCGATTATCGGGACCCTGGAAATCACCATCATGATATTTATGATCATTGCGATACCGTCAATTGCATTGTGGCTGCCGTCGCTGCTTTGATGGGAGACGATTCGGATAAATTAAGGATTTTTACTATGAAAAAGCTTGTCATCAAGCCGGAAAAGACCATCCGGCAGAAGGTTTATGAATATTTACGGGAAACAATCTTGGGAGGCGAGATTAAATCCGGTGAGAGGCTGGTGGAATCCGATATCGCCGGCCGTATCGGCACGTCCCGGACCCCGGTGCGGGAAGCATTACATGCCTTGGAACGGGAAGGTTTGCTTGAGTCAATTCCTCGAATCGGCTATGTGGTGACAGCCATCAGCGAAACGGAAGTTTGGGAATTGAGCGGCATTCGGCTGGCATTGGAAGATTTGGCTCTGCAGTGGGCCCTTGCAAAAGATCCCAGGAAATTAGTCGAGGGTTTGAGAGAAAACGTTCATCGGGCGGAGGCGCTGCTGGAGGCAGGCGATGTAACTTTTTTTATCGAAATGGATGCACAATTTCACGAAATCATTTCAAAGATTGCCGACAGCAAAAAACTGACGGAAATGACGCAAAGCATTCGACGTCATATGCTTCGTTATCGCATACACAGCATTTATACGGCGGAAAATGTTCAGCGAGCCATATCGGGGCACAAAGCGGTGCTCGATGCCATAGTCAATGGAAACACCCAAAAAGCAAAGGATGCACTTCACGCCCACATTGAGCAATCAAGAAAAGATATTCTGTTTTATGGGTTTAAAAATCAAGAGCAGGAGAAGACAAACCGCCCTTGATAATTATAGCGTTCCGCCCGCATATGCCTCCCAGCATTCAATAAGGGCACATGCAAGCAGAGTGGCCCGTTGCAGCAGACTCTCCTTGATCATGTATTCATCCCTGCTGTGGTCCTTTGAACCGATGGGACCTAAACCATCCAGAACCGGAACATTGAGATCCGCAATAAAATTAGCGTCCGATACACCGGGTCTGAATTCCTCTTGAACCATGTATCCCATACGGGTTGCAATTTTTTCAAACTGCTTGAAAAGTTTTCGATTGTCAGTCTTTTGTTGCATGGGGGGTCTTCCCGATAGGAACTCGACACGACAATCCGTGCCATAAACAACTCTTTTTTTAGAAATAGCGGATACCTTTCTTTCCAGGTAGGACAGGTCTTCCGGGTCAATGTAACGAAAGTCGATGAGCGCGTTCGAATGTTCGGGAACCGTATTCGGCCCGATGCCGCCTTCAACTTTGCCGACATTGATGGTGATACCCTTTTCAAAATCATTCAAGGCCTCAAAATCGATGATCTTATGGGCCATTTCTACTATAGCGCTGGCTTTGTTTTTAGCGGCGAACGCTGCATGCCCTGCCGCACCGATAATTTGGATCTCAATGGTGAGATTCCCTTTGCGTCCGGTGACGATTTTGTTGCCCTGACCGCCGGCTTCCAGAACAAAGGCAAAGGCACTTTGATTGGCTTCTCTTTGAATATAATCAAGGGAACTTCTCGATCCGATTTCTTCATCTGAATTCAGCAAAAATGTAATGGGAATTTTCGCCAATAACCCCAATTGGTCAAGCGCCTTTAACGCGAAAATGCCGGTGACCAGACCGCCCTTCATATCGACAACTCCCGGACCGTAGCTTCTGTATTCATCTTCTTTGTACCAGTTAAACTCGGTATCGGCGGGGAATACCGTATCCATATGTCCCACAAGCAGGATCTGTGTGTCGGAGGATGGACAGGCCTGTGATCGCACAACCAGATGATTGCCCAGCAATTTCTGTTTGACGACTTCCGGCATTACATGCATATCCGTAAAGGTTTGGGCAATGTGATTTGCCACCTGGTCGATTCCTTTTTTATTGTAACTCCCACTCTGAATCCGTACCAGTTCTTCAAGCAGGGTGAACATATTTGATTCATGAGACTCCAGAAAGGAAATAATTTCTTTATCGGGTATCATAGGGTGCTCCATTTTCGATTTTATTTGGATCACGAGACCGGAATTGTTTGCAGATTGCTTAGCTTTTGAAGAAAATATTCAACCTTGCGAGGGTGTCCAAGTACTACCGGCATGTGTAATTTATTTCCTGCAAGCAGATCATCTGTGAGGGTAAACGGATCGCCGTTTAAATAAAATGCACTTCCCCCATTTCTAATTAACATGGCCAAACCTGCAGCAAGGTCCCAGATATAACAACCGCTTACCAAGGATGCATCCGCACTGCCCGTGGCTGTATAGCAAATATGAGCAATGGTAGAGCCAAGGCTCCGAGCTTTTCCTGGATAATCAGTGTTGATCCGCAGTTTTTTATGTGCACGAGAAGTCATCAATAGAATTGATTCCTGGTGAATGTTTTCCGCAGCTTTTAGCGCGGTTAAAGAATCATTTCTATAAACCCCTCCCTGGGGTTCGACATAGAAGAAATCGTCTGTAACCGGCATATAAAAATAACCCGCAACAGGCTTGTTGGATTTTATGACCCCCAATGCAATTCCCCATACCGGCAGATTCGCCACAAACGACGCCGTTCCATCAATTGGATCGATGACAAAGGTGGTTTCGCCATCTCCTGGTTTTTTTATAAGATCACCTTCTTCGGCGAGTACACCAACATCCGGATAGTTTGCATCTATTTGTTCCATCAAATAAGCCTGAACCTTTAAATCAGCTTCAGTGACATAGGTGTTGTTTTCTTTCAGTGATGGTTCAACGTTTCTAAAATACCCCATTGCCAACTTGCCTGCCTGCCTGAGCCACTGATTCGCCTGGTTTTTATACAACATGTTTTCTGTCTCTCCGCTTCGCTGTGACCGGAATGATGGTTTATTGCCGACGGGTAACCATTGCCCCGCTTCGGCATGGAAATGAGAAAAAGCCGCTATCATGATTTTACGCCGTTTTCAACATTTTTGAATTATACATGAATTCTGACAAATTTAGCAATGACAAATCAGGTCCGATTCAATCGCTTCGGTATTTTCAATTGCCGGAGTTTAGGCTTTATGATATCGGGTCAGGATTGGGAGGTGACATGCTATGTGTAAATTTCTACTGGTGGATATCGGGGCCGGTACCATGGACATCCTGTATTTTGACGGATCGGACCGGCAGCATTACAAGGCGGTCATACAGTCTCCGGTGCTCAGCATTGCAAGGATTGTTGAAAATTGCCCGGGTAATCTTTTGCTGACCGGCGTAGAAATGGGAGGTGGTCCCATCACCGGCGTGCTGAAGCATCGGGCACGGCATCACGATGTGGCGATATCTGTTTCAGCGGCGGCAACGCTGAATCATGATCTCGAAAAGATATCGTCGTGGGGCATTCACGTGCTCGATGATCAGTCTGCCGAAGATTTAAAAGCGGACAACGACTATTCACATTTTTATCTGGCGGATCTGGATATCGACAGGCTGGAAAAATTGATCAAGGGATTTGACGTGCCCTTTTCGTTCGATGCGGTCGCTGTTTGCGCGCAGGACCACGGCGTGCCGCCGCAAGGGGTTTCCCATTTGGATTACCGTCATAACATGTTTGCCGGACTTCTGGATAAAGATCCTTTTCCCCATGTGCTCCTGTATGCAAAAAATGAAGTTCCCGGGAATTTAAATCGGCTCAAATCGATAGCCGCGGCCGCAAGCGCCATACCGGCTAAAGAGGTTTATGTCATGGACAGCGGCATGGCGGCCATTTTAGGTGCTTCCATGGACCATGCGGCCCGGGCAAAAGAAAAGATCATGGTTTTGGATGTGGCGACATCCCATACACTCGGGGCTGCGCTTGTCAAAGGGGAACTGGCGGGTTTCTTCGAATATCATACCAGCGACATTACGTCCGGGCGCCTCGAATTTCTGATAAAAGAGCAGGCCGACGGTACGTTGCGTCATGAGCAAATTTTGGCTGAGGGCGGCCATGGCGCCTATACCCGTAAAACGGTCGGCTTTAAGGAGCTGGAGGCGATTATCGCTACAGGACCGAAACGAAACATTATTGCGGAATCGAAACTGGATATCACCTGGGGCGCACCCATGGGGGATAACATGATGACAGGAACCGTGGGACTGCTTGAAGCGATTCGCAGGCGAAAAGGACTCGATCCTATTCCGCTGCTTTGAATGTCTTCGGAATTATCACCCAAACAAAGGTTACGGTCACTCCAATACTCCAACACTCCCGTTTTTCTTCAACCCGTCAGCCACGCCCGATCCAGTATTAAATAATTGGCGGGATGGGGGATGATGCCCTGAACGTTTTTACGAGAAATGATCCATGTGTTCTGCCAACATGAAATGCCGATAGATCCTCGCTGTATTTGGATGTCTTCCAGCTTACAGAACAGCTTCTTGCGCTCCGCAACATCGAGGGTGCCGTTGGCTTGATTTAAAAGTTGAGAAAATTCTTCATCGACCCATCGGGTCTCATTGAGTGGACCGGGATTTCCATATTCGTCGGCGGAATATGCCAGGTTTAAAGTCATGACGCCGAGGGGGTGGTGCATCCACGGCGTGATTCCAAAATCAAAGGTCGTGTATTTTTCCATATACTGATCGTTGGGGATTTGCTGGATATGTATTCTGAATCCGCCACGTTCAGCATCTTTTTTCAATATTTGGGCATACCGTTTGATGTGCGGCCTGTCCCCGATTGTCAAGACGACGTCCAGACCATCGGGATAACCTGCCGCCTCCAGAATCGATTTCGCTCTCAGGGGATCATATTTGATAGGGGGCTTCTCGCAATATTCGGGATGCCGCGGGCAAACATGACAATCATGCCCCACGATCCCTTGCCCTGAGTAGGTCAGACACAGCAATTTTTCTCTGTGCTGGCAGAGCTTCATGGCTTTGCGGACCACGTTGTCGCTCCAGGGCTCTTTGTCCACGCGCATGCGGAGCACATCCGTTCGCGATGTGGTGACCGAAGAGATATGAATTTGGGCCTCATTTTTTATGGCATCAAGTGCTTCCATGGACTGGATGTCGCTCATGTCAACCAGATCAACCGTATTGGACATCAATGCCGAAACCCTTCGTGATACCGAATGTCCCAAATCTTTAAATTCCACTTGAGCGAGGAAGGGAAGACCGGGTTGCCAGTAATCCCGACGTTTTTTTAAAAGACATCTTTTATTTTCTTCAAATAGTTCCAGGGTAAAAGGACCTGTACCATGAGGTGCCATGAGAAAATCGCCTTCGAATGTTCTGTGATTCAATACCATGGCAGAAAAATGAAAAAGATGTTCCGGTAAAGCGATTTCAGGTCGTTTCAGGTGCAGCCGAACCATATGTGCATCGATTTTTTCAATGCCGGTGCTGTCGAGATAGCTTCCGAAAAGTTTGCTCGTTGAAGAATCCAATTGCGGGTCCAGCCATTGATTGAAGGAAAATACCACATCATCCGCCGTGAATTCATCACCGTTATTAAAGAGAATGCCCTTTTTCAGGTGAAGTGTCCATGTTTTGAGGTCATCGCTGACATGCCATCGGTCCAGGAGAAATGGATGGGTAATATTCTTTTCATCGGTAAAGGTGAGATATTCCGCCACCAATCGAAAGGGTTGCGACGGCGCGATCCAGGTCAGTTCTGCCGGGTGGGAGACCTTTTGAATCAAACCGGAAACGCGAAGCTTTCCGCCGTATGAAACCGCATGAACATGTTTAGGAAACACCAGCTGAACAGCATGAGAGGCTGCTGTGGTCGACAAACCCAACAAGGCAGCGAAACGCAAAAAATCCCTGCGTGACAGCTTCCCTTTGTGCAAATCACTTTTTAAGTCACCGAAGACCGGGTGGCTGTTGTCCATTTTTCTCATTGTGTTGGAATGATCTACTTTTATCTTTTTGTCAATTGGAATATTTTAACTGTTGTTTGACCCTGCCAATTTTACCTGGTATAAGAAAACATTTCGGAAACCTTTGCCCCTGATTCAACCATACCACCAAGAGAAATGGAAACGGATGCGCTCGGACAAAACAAATAAATTTTCGGTTTTCGAGATTCTAAAATCAAGAGAGCACAGCGTAATGGTTGGGCTGGCGGTTATTGTCGGTATCACGGCAGGACTCGGCGCTGTTGGTTTTCGTTATCTGATTAACTTGTTCCAGCTGCTTGCATATGGATCCTCCGACAGCCTTTTGGATATCGTCAAATCAATCCCCTGGTATTTTCGAATCGCAGCACCTGCTGCGGGCGGTCTCATTGTCGGGCCGATGATCTATTTTCTGGCCCGTGAAGCAAAGGGGCACGGCGTTCCGGAGGTCATGGAAGCGGTCGCTTTGCGCAGCGGTATCATTCGTAAACGGATAGCAGTCATCAAATCACTGGCTTCGGCGGTCTGTATCGGTACTGGCGGCTCCGCCGGACGTGAAGGTCCCATTGTTCAGATCGGGTCGGCCATCGGATCGCTTTTAGGTCAGATGATCAAAACGTCTGCGGATAGAATGCGGACGTTGGTTGGATGTGGTGCTGCTGCCGGCATCGCCGCTACCTTCAACGCACCTATCGCAGGGTCCATGTTTGCGCTCGAAATCATCCTTGGCGATTTCGGTGTGGCAACTTTCAGCCCGATTGTTATTTCATCGGTCATGGCGACGGCGGTTTCCAGGCATTTTCTGGGCGACCACCCGGCGTTTATCGTTCCGGGCTACAATCTCGTCAGCGTCTGGGAATTCCCGTTGTATGTGGTGCTGGGTTTGGTTTGCGCGCTCATCGCGCTCCTGTTTGTCAAAGCGCTTTATTTTGCAGAAGATATATTTGATGACTTCAAATTCCCTGAATATTTGAAGGCCGCCGTGGGCGGGTTGATACTCGGGTGCATGGGGCTTGCATTTCCGCATATTCTTGGCGTTGGATACGGCGGTATCGATCTGTCTCTTTTACAGGAATTGTCCTGGTGGCTGATGCTGTTGCTTATCCTGTTTAAAATACTGGCAACTTCCATAACCATCGGATCCGGTGGCTCCGGCGGCATCTTTGCGCCGTCGCTTTTTGTCGGCGCCATGACCGGCGGCGCTTTCGGCATGATGGTAAACAGCTTTTTCCCCACAATCACCGCATCACCGGGAGCTTACGGGATTGTCGGCATGGCGGCGGTGGTCAGCGCAACAACCCACGGGCCACTGACTGCCATCTTGATGCTTTTTGAAATGACGGGCGAGTACAAAATTATTTTGCCCCTTATGATTACGTGTATTATCAGCTCTCTTGCCGTTCGTAAGCTTTTACAGGAATCCATTTATACCTTGAAGCTAAAGCGGAGAGGAATTGATATCCGGGCAGGACGCGAAGTGAACATTCTCAAATCCATATCCGTAAGGGATGTCATGAATCCGAAGGTTGAGACGGTGACAGAGCGGATGAGCCTGGGTGAGATATCGGAACGTATAGCTAAAAGCAAATACAACAGTTTCCCCATGATCGATCATACAGGGAAATTGACCGGCATTCTTTCTTATAATGATTACCGGAATGCGATTTTCAACGAAGATCTGATGGATTTGGTTATCGCCAGGGATTTGGCCACCATGAACGTGATAACGGTTACGATGGAAAACAATCTGTACGATGCATTGGAATTGATTACGCAGAAAGATTTTTCAATCCTGCCCGTGGTGTCGTCGGGAGATGCTTCCCACTTAACGGGTGTCTTATCGCGCAGGGATATCATCGGCGCCTATGATAAAGCAGTTATCAAAAAATCTTTGTTCAACGGAGCGAAATGAATCAGCGGAAATTTGATAAACTGCTTTGGCATGAGAATGCGGCTGCAAGGGATGCGTTCCTGCCGAAATCGGATACGGGGATGTGTGCTTTCAGCAATGTGTTGAAGGTTAGACGGTTTCACGTGACGATACCGCGATATCACCCGACACCCTTGATAAATCTGCCCCATCTGGCCGAACATGTCCGTGTGGCGCATATCCGAATAAAAGACGAGTCCCGGCGATGCGGTCTGAATGCATTTAAGGTGCTGGGGGCGTCTTACGGTATGTGCCGGGCGATTGCAGATACCATCGGCATGGCTGCTTCGGATTTAAGATTTAATGATTTTGCTAGGCCTGAAATACAGAACCGCTTGCGCGCCGTTACTGTGGTAACGGCAACAGACGGCAATCATGGGAGAGCGGTGGCATGGGTTGCCGAACAACTGGGATGCCGGGCGGTGGTTTTCATGCCAAGGGGGTCGTCGCGTGTTCGGCTGGAAAACATTCGAAAGCACGGATGCCAAGCGTCGATTATTGAAGGCAATTATGATGACGCGGTTCAGAAAGCTGTGGATGAAGCGCAGAAAAATGGGTGGATCCTGGTGCAGGATACAGCCCGGGAAGGATACGAGAAGATACCTGCTTGGATTATGCAGGGGTATGCCACCATGATCGACGAGGTATGCGAACAGATGGGAAACCGAATACCGAGCCATGTGTTTGTTCAATGCGGTGTCGGATCTTTTGCGGCATCCATTCAGGCGTATCTGGTTCAAAAATTTGGAGACGAGCGGCCGGTTTTGACCGTAGTCGAACCGACCCGTGCAGGATGTTTCTATGAATCCATAAGGTCTGAAGCAAAACTGCCGGTGAAAATTGAGGGCGATATGGATACGATCATGGCCGGTCTGGCCTGCGGAGAACCGAGCAGCCTGGCGTGGGGGATACTCAAAGATTTTTCCGATACATTTGTGATGTGCCCGGATGATATTGCCATGCTGGGGATGCGCATTCTGGGAAATCCCGGGCCTGGTGATGAAAAAATAATATCCGGTGAATCCGGAGCCGTAACGCTCGGACTGGTGGTTGAAATTTTGAGAAACCCTGAGTACGTCGATTTGAAGCAGACATTGGGAATCAATACCACATCCGATATTTTGCTCTTTTCAACGGAAGGGGATACGGACCCGGAGATGTATCGACGGATTGTTCAATAGAAAGCGGTTATCTTAATATCTCCTGATTTTATATTACGCCCTGTAAAAAGGCCTTCGTTGATAATTGACAATTAAGGCTAACAAAAGATTTGCGAATAGCAGCGCCACCGGCTGATCAAATTGACAATGATGTTATCCTGGAAAGATCATTTCCCAAAATTTCAGGTGTCACATATATTCGCAGCTTGGACAAAAGGAGATGCCCCATGACCCTCTACGATCAAAAACCCTGGTTGAAACATTACGACAGCGGTCTTGATCCCGAACTGGTGGTTACTGAGACCAACTATGCCGACATGTTCATTCAAACAGTCCGGGAGAATCCAAAGGCATTGGCAATCCATTTTATGGGAGTTACCCTTTCTTATGGTGCGTTGGACGATCTGTCGGGAAGATTTGCCGCATATCTGGCCCTAAACGGATGTGCGCCGGGGGATGTAGTGGGTATTAACCTCCCCAATATTCCGCAATATCTTATCGCTCTCATCGGTACGTTGCGTTATGGATGTACTGCAACAGGTATCTCCCCGCTGCTGACGCCGAAAGAAATGGCCTATCAGATCAACGATTCCCATGCCAAGGTCCTGGTTACGCTGGATGCTATTTTCGAACATCGTGTACAAGAGATCCGTGATCAGGTTCCCAAATTGAGACAGGTTGTTGTTACGGGTGTGGGTGATTTTCTGCCGACAATCAAAAGGGCCCTCGGCAAGTTGCTGAAAAAAATTCCCAGCGGTAAGATAGAACCGCTGCCGGGCAAGCATGTGCTGTCCTTTCAACAGATGTTAAAGGGATTCGCGCCCGAAATCCCACCAGTGCAGATTCGGCCTGAAGACACGTGCCTGCTGCAGTATACCGGCGGCACCACGGGCGTTCCCAAAGGAACTGAGCTGACCCATCGCAATATCGTTGCAAATATCGAGCAGATTATCGGCTGGCTGGATATTCGTGAGGGGCAGGAGGTTATGTGTTCCGCTTTTCCGCTTTTTCACCTGGCCGGGCTTATGGTTGGCATGATATGCATCGCCAAAAATATTCCGCAGTGCTTAATTCCGGATCCGCGAAACACCAAGCATATCTGCGGCGAGATAAAAAAATACCGGCCGACCCTGATGACCAATGTGCCGTCCCTTTACCAGATGCTGATGGAAGAACCACTGTTTAGAACACTCGATTTTTCAAGCTGCAAGATCTGTATTTCCGGTGCGGCACCTTTTGCCGTTGAATCGATTGAAGCATTTGAGGCGATTGTCGGAAAAGGAAAGGTCATGGAAGTTTACGGAATGACCGAAACGAGCCCCATTCTCACGGCCAATCCTTTCAGGGGAAAGAAAAAGATCGGTTCGGTCGGTATCCCCGTACAGAGCACCCGCATAAAACTTGTGGATATTGAAACCGGAACCAGCGAGGTGGCCGTGGGAGAAGAGGGAGAACTCATTGCCCGCGGACCCCAGGTCATGCAGGGCTACCTGAATAAACCCGAAGAAACCGCCCATGCGCTGAGAGAATTTCAAGGAGAAAGGTGGCTGTATACCGGCGATGTGGCCAGGATGGACGAGGATGGCTACTTTACCATAGCCGACCGTGTCAAAGATATGTTGATTGTGGGCGGTTATAAGGTTTTTTCCAGGGAGGTCGAGGAGATTCTGTATCAACATCCGGCAGTCGAATTTTGCGCCATTGTCGGTCTGCCCAATAAAGAACGGCCGGGAAACGATATCGTCAAGGCGTTTATTCAAAAAGCGAGCGATCTCGACGAAACGGATCCGGCCGGACTCCAGGAAGGGATAATTCACTATTGCCGGGAAAATATGGCCCCCTACAAGGTTCCGAAGCTGGTGGAATTTGTAAAAGAAATTCCGCTGACAGCTGTCGGCAAGGTAGATAAAAAGGCCCTGCGGTAATGAAAGCAGAAGAGCTGGGTTTCAGCGCGTGGTTTCAAGATAAAATTGATGACAGGAAGCTGATTGATCGCAGGATTGCAAGGGTGCTTAGCGTCAGCAAAGACAGCTATCTCATTCAAAGCCAAGCGCATGCGGTGCGTGCGGAGGCGACTGGAAAACTGATCTTCAATGCAGAAACCCCCTTGGATTTTCCTGCGGTCGGCGACTGGGTTATTGCGCAATATTTCAATGAGGGTTCCTTTGCGGTTATCCACGAAATCCTGCCCAGAAAATCGGTTTTAAAGCGAAAAACGCCGGGGAAAAAGATCGCATTTCAACTCATTGCCGCCAATATCGACACGGCTTTCATTGTTCAGTCGCTGGATAACAATTTTAACCTCAGACGGCTGGAACGGTATCTGGTTATGATCCATGACGGTCGAATCGAGCCTGCTCTATTGCTGAGCAAAAGCGATCTGCAGGAATCCGTCGCTATTGATAAGAAAATTCGTGAAATTCATGCCATGATGCCGAGTCTGCCGGTTTTGGCGTTCAGCAATAAAACAAAAGCGGGCTTCAACCGTTTAAATGAAATGTTGATCCCCGGAAAAACATTCTGCCTGCTGGGTTCATCGGGCGTCGGTAAAACCACCCTGATCAACAGCCTTATCGGAGAACCCGTATTTGAAACGCGTTCCGTCAGGGAAAAAGACAGCAGGGGAAGGCATACGACCGCACGCCGGGAGCTCATTTTTTTAAAGAATAACGCCATGGTCATTGACACCCCCGGCATGCGGGAATTGGGGAATATCGGCGTTGAATCGGGCCTGCAGGGCGCATTTGATGATATAGAAGCGCTCTCAAGGGAATGCCGGTACCATGACTGCTCCCATGTGAATGAGAAAGGGTGCGCGGTACTGGCCGCGGTGGAAGCGGAAATTTTGCCGGGAGACCGCTATCGAAACTTTTTAAAAATCACCAGAGAATCGATGTACAATCAAATGTCTTATTTGGAAAAAAAGAAAAAAGACAGAGCTTTCGGCAAAATGGTCAAGTCGGTGATGAAGGGCAAGAAGAAGCGTCTATCATAAAATTAAAACTGACAAACTGCAGGTCATCATGATATCATAGGCCCAGAAGAAACCATCCGGGTGATGATTTCACAATGTTTCCAATCTTGAATATTAAACCGATTTAAACTAACGTTGGCACAGTATATGTTGGAGTAAGTCGGCTTTCATGATGAATATTTTACGGATGGCATGCAGAGTAGATCCCAGATTTCATCAGCAATGCAAAAACCCCATCATTTTGCGGGGCTGCTCACAGATATTTTGGGTATTGTTGAGTTTCAGCTAAATCCATGAAGTCAGGGATAGGGATAATCATTGTTGAGGCGAGCTTTTCGCTTCATCCAGCACTTTTCGGACTGTTTCTGCAAAAATATTTCTTG